>CAXTNV010000021.1:20298-38603 GCA_964245755.1 uncultured Acetobacteraceae bacterium
CCCCTACCGTGCCGCCGATTGACCGGACGCGACGCTTGCGGGAGGAGCGTCACCTGAGGATGCGGGCGACGGCCTGCGTCGCCAGCCCCGTCATGTCGCGCTCGGCGCCGCTCGGGCGCCCCGCCGCCAGCCAGCAGGCGCCGACGGCGATCCCGTACAACGCCGCGCCGAGCGTCACCGCCAGTGCCAAGTCGCCGACGATCGCGGCCGTGTCGTACCCGACGGCGTTCCAGCCGAGGCCGCTCGCGCACAGGCCCGTCGCCATCACGAGCACGCCGGCCAGGCTGCGCCAGGTGCAGCGCAGGACGTCGGCGATGCCGAGCCCGAGGTATCGCAGCGTGATCGAGAGGTAGAGCAGGTGCTCGAGCATGGCCGCCAGCCCGACCGCGACCGCGGCCCCGACCAGCCCGAACCGCATCACCAGCACCACCAGCAGGAGCAGCTTCACCGCGACGGCGCCGATCTGGATGCGGAACATCGTCCGCAGCAGCGCGTGCGCGTTCATCAGGGCGTTGCTGATCAGCCCGAGGATCGTCACCGTCAGCGCCACGCCCAGGACCCGGATCACCGCGGTAGCCCCGGTCCAGTGGGCGCCGAAAGCGAGCTTAACGATCGGATCGGCAACCAGCGAGATGCCGACTCCCGCCGGCAGCGCGATGAGGGTCGTGCTGCCGATCACGCGCAGGAACGCGCGTCCGGCTTCCGCGGTGCTGCCGTCGCTGCCGCGCGCCGAGGCGAAGCCGGAGAAGCAGGCACGCGACAGCGGCGAGACCAGCTCCGTGGTCGGCAGCGAGGCGATCTCAGCCCCGAGCGAGAACACGCCGACCTGGGTGATGTTGAACACCCTGCCGATGACGAAGCTGTCGCAGCGGTCGCGCAGCAGGGTGCTGAGGCTGAGCAGCCAGGACCAGAACGAGAAGCCGGCGATCTGTCGCCAGGCCTGCAGGCGGAACCACGGCCGGTACGGATGCATCACGTAGCCCATCGCCACCCGGACCAGGATCGAGCTGACGATGGCGAAGACCAGCGCCCAGTAGCTGCGGAACAAGAACGCGAGGCCGATCGCAGTGACGATGCCGATCAGCCGCGGCACCGACATCAGCACGAACTCCTTCTCGAAGGCGATCTCGCGCCGGAAGTCGACGATGCCGATGTTCTCGAACGACGACACCAGCGAGCCGCCCGCGATCACCAGCATCACCGGGAACAGGCGCATGTCGCCGAAGAACCGCGCCACCGGCCACGAGGCCGCGGCGACGATCACCGTCGTGCCGAGGCCGCGTATCACGTTAATGGTGAAGGCGCTGTCGTACAGCTCGCGGGTCGGCTGCCGCTCGCGGATCACCGCCTCCTCGACGCCGAGCGACGACAGCTGATCGATCGCCTGGGCGAAGCTCATCGCCAGCGTGACCAGTCCGAAGTCCGCCGGCAGCAGCAGGCGCACCAGGAACAGCGTGCTGACCAGTCCCAGGACGCGGGTGACCATGCGCCAGCCGATGACCCAGCCGGCGCCCCTGGCCGTCCTGGCGAGGATCGAGTCGTCCGCGGGCGCGATCGCCTCCGCCGAGACCGCGCCCGCATTCATGAAGGACCGGTGGTGAAGGCGGCGAGACCGGCCGACAGCCCGGTCGCACCGGCATCGCGCAGCAACGGGATCAGCGGGCCGCCGTCGATGGGCTCCACGACCGCCAGCAGCACGGGGTGGCCGCCGCCGATGAGGCTGCGGCGCGCCTGCATGGCGCGGCTGCGCAGGCCGCCGCGGACCGGGCTGCCGTCGATCCAAAGCGCGGTCGCCGAGCGGCGCTGCGGCCTCGTGGTCGTGACGCTCTGCCAACCTGGCGCGGCACCCAGCGGCGCGGTCGCCACGTCTTCCGCGACGTCCTGGCCGGTCAGGCTGCGCTGCGCCGCAAGGATGCGCGAGGCACCGGTGCGGGAAGGAAACGCCACCGTCAGCAGCCGGATCGTGCCGTCTCCGCAGAGGAAGGCGCGTGCCGAGGCGCCGGAGCGCGACAGGGCCGCCCACCCTGCTGCATCGACCGCCGCATCGTCGGCCGCGACACAACCCGCCAGCACCGCCGGCGCGGAAACCCGTCGCGATGCCGCCACGGCGTCCAGGTCTGCGGCCAGCAGCGGTCCCGCCGCGGCCAGGGGGGCCAGCAGCACTGCCGGCCTGAGCAGACGCAGTGCGGAGCTCGGGGCGCGCGGCGGCGCACCGGGTGGGGCCGCCGGGTCCGGCGCCGCATCCTCGCGGAACGGCAACCCGGCAAGGATCAGCACCATGATGACCGCGGAGAAGAACAGCCAGCCATAGATCAGGTGGTCGGCCGCCGCCGCCTGCGCACTGCCTACCCAATGCCCGGCGGCGACGATGCCCAGCGCCCGCAGTCCGTTCGCCAACACCGGCAGCACGGCCGAGACGGCCACGAACAGCGCCCGGCGCCACGGACTGCGATACAGGGTCATGGCGTAAAGCACCCCGAACGCCACCGAGGCGATCAGGAAGCGCAGCCCGGCGCAGGCCTGGGCGACGAAGAACACGCCTTCGGGGATCTCGATCCTGTGGCCGTCGGAACGGTTCGCGATTCCCAGAAGGTCGAGGCCGCGAACCACGAAGCGGGTAGTGAAGTCCTGCAGCGGCGTGGTCAGGAAGGCGCCGAACGGCACCAGGAAGATCAGGTAGAGCAGCGGGGCGCGCAGTGCCCGCGTCATCCGCCGGCCGAGCACCGCCAGCATCAGCAGCTCGACGAAGCCAAGCGCCACGAACTGCCGCCCCTCCATGAAGCCGAGCCGCTCGGACAGCAGCCAGACGCAGCCCAGCGGCAGCGCCAGCAGCACCGCCCACGGCAGCGGCCGGATCGGCACCGCCGCCAACAGGTGGCGCCGGTCGTAGCCCAGCCAGATCGCGATCGGCAGCACCAGGAAGCAATGGTTGTAGGCGGTCGAGCCGTTCCACACCGACAGCGCCGCGAGGATCTCCGGCCGGAACACCAAGCCCAGCAGCAGCAGGCCGAGCAGCAGGGCCGGGATCGTCACCAGCAGGCGGCGCGGTCGGATGCGGGTGGCATGCATCGCTTCGCTCATGCAGGCACCAGCAGCCGGTCGAGTTTGCGCAGCGTGACCTCCCACGGGTAGCAGCGCTCCACCGCCGCGCGCGCGGCGGCGCCGAGGCCGGAATGGGCGCCGTCGAGGATCTCCCCGGCGCGCTCAGCCATCGCGGCCGGCTCGTCGGCCACCAGCAGGTCCCGCCCGGGCTGCGCGCGCAGGCCCTCCAGGGCCTGCGGCGAGACCAGCACCGGTCGGGCCATCGCCATTGCCTCGAGCACCTTGTTCTGGATGCCGCGCGCGATGCGCAGCGGCGCCACCGCCATGGCGGCGTGCGCCAGATACGGCCGCATGTCAGGCACCGGTCCGGCGACGCGAACCCCGGGGAGCGCCCCGAGGGCCTGCACGGCGGCAGTCGGATTGGCGCCGACGATGTGGAATGCCGCCTCCGGGTGGCGGGCGCGCAGCAGCGGCATCACCGAGCGGGCGAAGAACTGCGCGGCATCGATGTTGGGGCGGTAGTCCATCGTGCCGGTGAACACGATGGAGCCGCGGGCGCCGCCGTAGGGATCGGCACCCGCTCGCGCGGGGCAGAAGTAAGCGAGGTCGACGCCGTTCTCGACCCAGTTCGCACCATCGCGGCTCTCGGGCGCTAGTTCGACGAAGCGGCGGCACTCATCCTCGGATACGAACAGCGTGTGGTCGAACCGGCCGGCGATGCGCCGTTCGTAGGCCAGCAGGGTGCGACCCTCGCGCGCCCAGACTAGTCGCATCGGCAGGCCGCTGCGGCCGGCGTAGCTGGTCCACTTCTCGGAATCGACGTCGACCATGTCGAGTATCGCCGGGATCCGTGCCCGATCCTGCCCACCCGCGTCGTGCCGCAGGACGTACTGGGCCATCGCGGAGGAGAACACGAACAGGCAGTCGATCGGCTGGCGCCCGAGGGTCCGCTGCACCCACTCCTGCAGAGCGGTGTGGTGGAAATAGCCCAGCGTGAGCGGGCGGCCGGGCCGCAGCCGGGCCAGCGCGCGCAGGCGCTGCCGGCCGCGGTCGATGCGCGGGCACATGACACTGGCACAGAGCCCGTGCAGCATCGGCAGGTGCTGCAGGTCCGCCGGATCGTCGGCGAGGCAGCCGAGATGCACTCGATAGCTCAACGCCAGGTGCCGCAGCATGTGCCAGGCGCGGATCTTGTCGCCCTTGTTCGGCGGGTAGGGGATGCGGTGGCAAAGGAACAGCAGGTCCTGCATCGCTTCAGCCGATGCCGCGCACGATGGCGGGACCGATCAGCTTGGTCAGCGGCAGCGGCAGGCGCTTCCAGCCGTTGATGAACAGCCGGTATCTCGGGTTCAGCGGATTATGCTCCGGCAGCGATGCGCCGGGACGCAGCAGGTAGCGGTACTGCAGCGGCGCCGGCTCGAAACCGAGGTTCTTCTTGAATGCGAAGGCGCCGGTGCCGATCTTGCTGCGGCCGAAATCGAACAGGCGGAACCCGCGCTCGCCGGCGCGGCGCATCACCTCCCAGTACATCAGGTCGTTGCCGCCCCGGCCGCGCGCCGCCACCGTGCCGCCGCCGTAATAGGGGAGCACCTGGTCGCGGAAATAGAAGCTCAGCACCGAGGCGATCGGCCGTCCGTCGTCGAGCACCGTCAGCACGTCCGCCTGGGCGCCGAACACCGCGCGCAGGATGCGGAAGTAGCTGCGCGAGAACACCGGCGTGCCGAGGTTGCGCACGCTCTCGGCGTAGACCCGGTGCAGCCGGTCGACATCGTCGTCCACCACGACGGTCAGGCCGTTCTGCATCCCCTTGCGCACGACCGCGCGCTGCTTGCGCGGGATCGCCTTGAGGTTGGCCTCGGCGTCGGCGACGATCGGCCTGCGGAATGTCACGTACAGCCCGTCGGCGCGGCTGGCCCATCCCTCGCGCAACGGCTCCAGCGTGTTCTGGAAGCGGAACTCCAGCGTCGGCACGCCGGTGCCGCGCATCATCTCGACCGCGTGGTCGGTCAGCGCGTCGGCGCTCTCCGCATCGGCCGCCAGCGGGCCCCCGTAGACGCAGAACGGGTTGGAGACCAGCGCGTTGCCGAACAGCCGGCTGCGCATGTGGACCATCGGCAGCACGCCGGTGATGGCGCCGTCGCGTTCGGCCAGCACGTAGCGGGTGCGCTGGCCGAAGGCGCGGTCGATCACCTGCCGCCATCCGCACAGGTGGAAGAAGGTGCCGGCCTGCTGGTCGGTGACGAAGGCATCCCAGGCGGCTTCGGCCGCGGGATCGAGCGGGCGGCAGCGCACGGTCATGACCCGGCCGCCTGCCGGGACGGGCTCCAGAGCGCCCCGAAGACGCGGTCCATCCGGTCCCAGGCGAGGTCGCGCAGCAGCCTGTCGAGCCGGCCGGCCATGCGAGACAGGTTGACCGTGTGCCGGAACCGCGACACGCGGCTGCCGCCTTCGACCCGCGGCTGGTCCGGATCGATCTCCCAGGGATGGAAATAGAAGATGCCGGGCCGCCGCTCGATCCGGTTGAGCCGACGCAGGCCGCCTCGGAACACCGCGTACGGCAGCAGCCGGAAGTAGCCGCCTCCCGAGCAGGGCAGGTTGCGCCGCAGCACCCGCACCGTGCTCATCGGCAGTTCCCACAGGACCCCCTGGCCCGGACGGAACGGTGCGCGCGGTGCGTCGGGCGCGCCGTAGAGGTCGTGGCGGATCGGGAACACGCTCGAGCTGTAGCGGTAGCCCTCGCGCTCCAGTCGCTCGAACGCCCACGGGTTGCGCGGCCCGATCGAGAAGGTGGGCGCGCGGTAGCCCACCACCGGCACGCCGCCGATGTCCTCCAGCATCCGCCTGGTGCGGCCGACATCCTCGCCGAACTCGGCCGGCGTGAGACGATGCGCCAGCACGTGGTCGTATCCGTGACTGGCGAGCTCGTGCCCCCCTGCCACGATGCGCCGGATCAGGGCAGGGTGGCGCTCGGCGATCCAGCCCAGGGTGAAGAAGGTCGCGTGCACCCCGGCGGCACCGAACGTCTCCAGGATGCGGTCGGTGTTGGCCTCGACCCGTCGCGGGATCGCCTCCCAGCTGGCCCTCGGCACCACGTCCGCGAAGGCCTGCACCTGGAAGTAATCCTCGACATCGACGCTCATCGCGTTGCGCATCGCGGTCGCCTCGGTCATGCGGCACCTCGGGCCGGGACCTCGAGCAGCTCGAACAGGCGATCAAGCTTGCCTTCCAGTGCCGCGATGCGCCCACTCAGCTCCGCTGCAGGCAACGATGGCGCGCGCTCGACACCCGGGTCGCCGCCAATGTCGGCTTCCAGCTCGGACGCGGTGTCCTCCACCATCGCCTCGGTGATGAGCGCGGTCTCCTCCAGGGCGCCGTACAGCAGCACGCGCGAGCAGAGCCGGTTGATCCGGCGCGGAATGCCGCCGCTGCGCTGGTGGATGCGCTCGAACGCGCCCGGCTCCCAGTGCGGGACGCCGTCCCAGCCGACCGCGGTCAGCCGGTGCCTGACATAGGCCTGGGTCTCGTCGGCGGAGAGCGGACCGAGATGGTAGGAAGCAAGCACGCGCTGCCGCAGCTGGTTGAGCTGCGGCCTGGCGAAGGTCTGGCGGAACTCCGGCTGGCCGAGCAGGATGATCTGCAGCAGCGACCGCCCACCGTGGGCGATGTTGGACACCATGCGCAGCTCCTCGAGGCCGCTCACGGACAGGCCCTGCACCTCATCGACGATCAGCAGCGGCCGGCTGCCCTGCGCCCGCAGGGCCAGCAGCTTCTCCTCGATGCGGCGCAACAGCGTCGCCTTGTCGGGCGCGTCCTCGACGCCGAAGCCGGCGGCGACCAGGCGCAGCAGGTCGTCGGACGACACCAGGGTCGTCATGATACGCACCATGACGTACTGGGAGTGGTCGAGCTGCGACCAGAGCCAGTTCACCAGGGTGGTCTTGCCCGCGCCGATCTCGCCGGTGATGACGATGAAGCCTTCCTGCTGCTGCAGGCCGTAGACCAGGTGGGACAGCGCACGGCTGTGGCCGCTGCTGCCGAAGAACAGCTGGCTGTCCGGCGTCAGCTGGAACGGCAGCCCGGTCAGCCCGTAATACTTGGCATACATGATCATCGCTAGAAGCTCTGACGCAGGCCGACGAGGACGGCGTTCTGCAGGCTGCTCTGGCCTGCGGAGTCGGCCGAGACGTTGCGGATGAAATAGCTGAAGGTCGCAGTCAGCGACGGGCTGATCGCGTAGCCGGTGTCCAGATCCAGACCGGCGATTTTATATTTTGATACCGGAACGGTCTCGGTGCGCGTGTCGCTGTAGCGCAGCGTCGTCGTCACGGTCAGCTTCGGCGTGAGGTCGTGGCTCCAGCTCAGGTCGATCGAGGTCCCGTGGTCGGAGTAGCCGGGTGCGGACGATGCGCTGGCGATCTCGTTGCGGTTCTCCTGCTCGACCGTCAGCGAGACCACGTCACGCGCGTAGGTGCTGACCGCGCTGGCCGAGAAGCGTTCCACCCGGTAGAGGTCGTTCTGCAGCGACAGCAGCTGATCGGAGACCAGCGTCGGCGCGCCGGTGGCGGTGCTGACGGTGTTGCCGAACTGATCGACGGAGGACTGGTCCAGGTTGTCCTGGATCTCCTCCTGGCCGCTGGTCAGCCCTTCCGAGTAGGTCGCGAACACCCGCAGACGCGCTGTGACGGCGTAGGAGGAGGCGAGCGTGAGGCTGTCGAAGCCGTCCTTGTGGCCGTATTTCGCGGTCAGGCTGCTGGCCTGGTTCGGCGTCAACCGGATGCCGGCGTTCCAGACCGCGTCCCTGATCCTGATCGGCGGCAACCCCGAATAGGCGATGTCCTCGTAGCCGGCGCTGCCGAGCAGGGCGACCGCGCGGCTCAATCCGTAGCCGAAACTATCGATCGCGGTTGAACGGCGGGCACCGTTCAGCACGCTGTCGCCGCTTCCGTCGTAGCGCGTGACGTCCAGCCGCGCGGTGTCGGTGAAACGCCCGAGATTCTCGCCGGTCGTGAAGGACGCGTACCCCTCGTTGGCGCGGGTCACGCTGTTGCCGAGGTCCTGGGAGAGCAGCAGATCGGCAGGTGCGGACGGCGTCCCGCCCTGGGAGCCGGTCTGGCTGCTGTAGTTGAAGACGTAGCCGGCCTGCAGCGTGCCGTCGCCGCCGAAGCGATGCCGCAGGTAGGGCGAGGCCTGCAGTGCCACCACGTCGGTGCGGTTCTGCTCGCCATAATAGGGCAGTCCGCCCTGGCCGTAGCTGCCGATGGTGGATTGCTGGTCGCCGGTTCCGCGCAGCGAGAGGAACAGGGTCTGGGGAACCGCCGTCAGCTGGACTTGACCGTTGAACCGCTGGACCACCTGGTCCTGCTGCGACGTCCTGGCATAGAGCTGGATGTCGGGCATGTAGCTTACGTCCGCCTGCGCCAGCGGCGTCCGGCCGCTCAGCAACAGCTCGGGCAGGATCGACGTGACCAGGTCCGCCAGCCGCGGGCTGCGGGCCTCGTAGACGTTGTCGGTAAGCAGCTCACGCACGCCGATCGCCGGCTCCAGGGTGAACGCGCGGTCCTCGACCCCCGAGCCGTCGGGCAGGCCGCTCGCGAGCGCGCGCAGGTCCGGCTGGCCGTCTGTAACCGTGGGTGCGAAGGCGGCGATGTCTGCCTCCGTGGCCTGGGCCATGCGGGCGGAGATGCCGGACATGCCGATCACGCCGGCAAGGCCGATGCAGCGGATCGTCGGCACATCGAGCACGGGCGCGCGAGCCGCAGGTCGGTCCCGATGCAGCTCAATAGCCATAGGCCCCGAACGTGTCGCTCGCCGTCAGCTGCACCTTGTTGAGCAGCAGCAGCACCGTGGGGCAGGCTTCGACGAGATCGAGCGCCGCCTCCAGCTCCGCACGCTGCGTCTTCTGTGCCTCGACGAGCATGACGATCCCGCGTACCAGGGGAGACAGCATGCTCGGCGCGCTGCTCGACAGGCAGGCCGGGGTGTCGAGCACGATCAGGCAGTCCGGATGGCAGCGGCCGAGGCGCTCGATCGCGTCGATCACCAGCCTGCCGGCCGGGACCGTACCCTGCTGCTCGACCTGGCCCACCGGGATCACGCGCAGGTTCGGCAGGCTGGTCTGGATCAGGAAGCTGTCGGTGTCCGCCTCAGGGTGCGAGGACAGGTCGAGCAGCCCGGGCTTGCCCGCGAGGCCCAGGCGCGTGCTGAGAGTACGCTGCTTGGCGTCCAAGTCGACCAGGATGACCGGCTGCTGCCCATAGCTCGCAAGGCTGCCGGCGAGGTTCAGGGAGGAGAACGTCTTGCCCTCGCCTGGCCGGGCACTGGTCAGCATGATGGTCCTGGCCGAGGCGGACTCCCTGACGGCGGCCTGCGTCATCGCCTGCAGCACCTGCCCCTGGACGATGCGGAACTCGTCCGACAGCCGGGAATGCTTCTGGGTCGGATCGATCAAGCCGGCGCGGCGCAGCATCGTGGCGTCGATGCTGACCGGAGGATCCGGCGTCTCCGCCGGAGGCGGCAGCTCGGGGGCAGCCATGGGAGCGTCACGCAGCTCAGCGGCGGGCCGTGCGGCTGCGGGCGGTGCCGGCCCCGCAGGTTTCGCCGCGGGCTGCCGGCGCAGCAGCTCGGATGCGACCTGATCGTTGTCGTCGCGCAGTCGTATCGCGGCGCGCTCGATCAGGTTCGGATGGGTGGTCATACGACGCTCGCGAGCCAGAGCGGGTAGGTGGCGAAGCCGCCGAACACCACGAAGAGCGAGCCGATGCTGGCCGCGAAGCCGACCAGCCCGGAGTAGCGCCGCCGCCCCTTGCGCCGTTCGCGCAGCGAAACGCCGCCCAGCACCGGCAGGCCGATGCCGCGCAGATCCTGCACCGAGAAGAACGAGCTATCGATCTGCACCGAAAGGAACACCAGTCCGATGCCCGCTCCCACGCCGGCCAGCAGGACGCCGATCGTCAGCAGCAGCCGCTTGGGACCGACCGGAATGGTGGGGACCTGCGGCGCATCGACGATGCGCAGCTTGACCTCGTCGGCCTCGTCGTTCGCCGCCGCGCCGAGCCGCATCGACTCGCGCCGTGCGAGGAGCTCGTCGTAGTTCTTGCGCAGCACGTCGTAGTCGCGGTTCAGGTTGATGTACTGCGCCTGCACGCCCGGGGCGCCGCGCGCGATTTCCGCCAGATCGCGCGCTTCCCGCTCCGCGTCGCCAGCCTGACGCTGCAGCGAGGCAAGCGCGCTTTCGGTATCGACCAGGCGGACCTTGAGCTGCTCGTAGATCGGGTTCGGCACCGATCGGCCGCGCGAAGCCGCGGCCGCGCTCGTCCTGCTGCCGGGATCCGCGCCGGCGCCACGCAACGCGGCGACGAGGTTGCGGGCGGCGACGACGTCCGGATACTTGTCGGTGAAGCGGAGCTGCAGCTGCTGCAGGGTCTGCTCGGCGTCGCCCAGGCTCATCGCACCGCCGGCACTGCCCGGGCCGGCGACGAGGCCGCCGTAGGTCTCGGTGACCAGCAACGGCGGCGTGTTGCTCATCTCCTGCCGCAGCAGGTCGCGCCGGCTGGTGGCGTCGATCACCTGCCCGCGCAGCAGCTGCGCCTGATCGCGCGCGGCATCCAGGCGGGAAGCGCCGCCGGCGGTTCCCGGCAGCAGATCGGCGTAGCGGACCTGGAACGCGGCGCGGGCCTGCTCGGCGGCACGCAGCTTCGCCTCGTAGGAGGCGATCTGCCGCTCCAGGAACAACCTCGCACTCTCCATGTCGTCGCGTGAGGTGCCGGTGGCGTTCTCGACGAACAGCGCGACGATGGTCTGCACGACGTCGCGCGCGAGCTTGGGGCTGCTGTCCGCATACTCGATCGTGAACAGGTTGCTGATCTGCGGCTGGATCCGGATGCTCGTCGTCAGGGACTGGATCAGCCGCTCGCGCTGCGTCGGCGTCGTCGCCCTGAGGTCGAGGTCGGTCTTGGAGATGAGCTTCTCGAGGTTCGGCCGGCTCAGCAGCGTGCGCTGCAGGACGTCGACGTCGCTGCTGGTCGAGCTGTCCAGCGCCAGCCCCTTCAGCAGCGGCGTCAGCACGGCGCCGGTATCGACGTAGAGCCGCGCCGTTGACCGGTATTGGTCCGGAATGAACGCGACCCCGAGCCAGCCCGCGAGGCAGATCGCCCAGGAGAGCACCACCGCGGCCCAGCGACGCCGCCAGGCGACGATGCCGTAGCGCTTGAGCAGGTTCTTCAGCGTGATCATGACGGTACCGTCAGAACCAGGTCTGCGGGATGACCAGGGTGTCTCCCGGACGCATCGCCACGTTCTGCGTTACGTCGCCGTCGCGGATCAGGTCGCCCAGCCGCACCGGGATGGTCTGGAAGCCGTGGCTGTCGCGGCGCACGATCTTGGCGCTGTTGCCGGCGGCGAAGCGGGTCAGGCCCTTGGCCTCGATCATCACGTCGAGCAGGGTCATGTGGTCGCTGTAGGGGAAGGCCAGCGGCTGCGTCGCCTCCCCGATCACCCTGACCTGCTGGTCGAACGGACCGACGAAGCCGGTGACGATGACCGTGACGTCGGCGTTCTTCACGTAGTCCTTGAGCTGCGCCTGGATGTCGCGGGCGAGCTCGGTGGGCGTCTTGCCGGCGGCGACCATGTCGGTGACCAGCGGCATCGAGATCCGGCCGTCCGGCCGCACCGGCAGCGACAGGCTGAGATCGCGGACATGATAGACGGAGACGGTCAGGGTATCCCCCGGCCCGATCACGTAGTCCGGTGATGCGGCGCCCACGGCCGAGAGGCCGGCGGCGGAACCGCCACGCGACTCCGTTGCGCATCCGGAAAGGTATGTCGCGGCGGCGATGACGAGGAGGGCGGTCATCGTTGCGGGAAGGCGCATCATGGTCTGGTTCTCGCTGCCGGCGGCGTATGCTGCCCCAGAGTGCTTGACGGGAGATGAACGCGCGCCCGGCATCGGGCCGGACCATGTCGGTCCGGCACCATAACAGTTCTGATATCGTTATGTATAGGCCGGCGGCGGATCAGCCGGGGTCGAGCGCCGACCTTTGCAGGTCGTCGAGCGCGCAATGCCGCAGCGCGCTTGCCTCGGTCGAGCGGATAACCACCCGGGGTGCCGCGCCGGCGAGCAGCGCCTCCTGCCAGCGCGGCGCGCACAGGCACCAGCGATCGCCCGGCTTGAGCCCGGCGAACCCGTGTTCGGGAGCCGGCGTGATCAGGTCGTTGCCGCGCGACCTGCTGAAGGCGAGGAACTCGGCGGTCATCACCGCGCAGACGGTGTGGCTGCCGACATCCCCCGGGCCGGTGGTGCAGCAGCCATCGCGGTGGAACCCCGTCAGCGGGTCGACCGAGCAAGGTTCCAGCGCGCCGCCCACGACGTTGAGGGATTGCTGACGCCGGCCAGCACTACTATCCAATGGCATGTCCACGTCTCCTCGATTTGCTGGGATCGCGCCATGCGACGGCGGGACGTTATCACCGAGTGTTGGCGACAGCGAGACGGCACCCGGATCACACCCGCCGTCGGCCAGGACGTGACATGACGCAGCATTCGACGGACGCGCCGGCGGATCGGCTTGTTTCCCGGTTCTTCCGCTACCTCGCCATCAGCAGCCAGAGCGACGTTCGCATGCGGACGCTGCCCAGCACGCCCGGACAGTGGGAGATGGTCCGCCTGCTGGCGCACGAGCTGGGCGTGCTCGGCCTCTCGGACATCCATCTCGACGGAACCGCCATCCTCACCGCACGATTGCCCGGAACCGCACCGGGCGCGCCGCGGATCGGCTTCTGCGCGCATGTCGACACCGTCGACGTCGGCTTGTCGCCCGACATCCGGCCGAGCCTGGTCCGGTTCACCGGCAAGGACCTGTGCCTGAACCACGCCCAGGACATCTGGCTGCGCGTCGCCGAGCATCCGGAGATCCTACCCTATCTCGGCCAGGAGGTGATCGTCGCCGACGGCACCAGCGTGCTCGGCGCCGACAACAAGGCGGCGGTTGCGGTGGTGATGACGCTGCTGGAGACGCTCTCGCGCGAGCGGCCGCCGCACGGCGACATCGTGGTCGCCTTCGTTCCGGACGAGGAGATCGGCCTGCGCGGTGCCAAGGCGATGGACCTGGCCCGCTTCCCGGTCGACTTCGCCTACACGATCGACAGCTGCGAGATCGGCGAATTCGTGTTCGAGACCTTCAACGCCGCCTCGGTGGAGATCGTGATCGAGGGGGTCACCGCGCATCCGATGTCCGCCAAGGGAGTGCTGGTCAATCCGGTGCTGGTCGCGGCCGACCTGGTCGCCCGCTTCGATCCGCTGGACACGCCCGAGCACACCGAGGGCCGCGAGGGCTATTGCTGGTTCAATGCGCTGGACGCAAATGCCGGTACGGCGACCCTGAAGATGTCGATCCGCGACTTCGACGACGCGGGCTTCGCGCGCCGCAAGCAGATGGTCGGCGCGGCCGTCGAGGCGACGCGGGCGGCGCATCCGCGTGCCACGTTGCGCTGCCGCATTGAGGACGTCTACGGCAACATCGCCTCCAGCCTCGGCGAGGACCGGCGCAGCGTCGAGCTGATGCGCGCAGCTTTCGATGATCTCGGCATCGCGCCGAAGGTGATCGCGATGCGCGGCGGAACCGACGGATCGGCGCTGTCGGCGCGCGGCATCCCGACCCCGAACTACTTCACCGGGGCGCTGAACTTCCACTCGCGCTTCGAGTTCCTGCCGGTCGCGTCGTTCGTGCGCTGCTTCGAGCTGACCGCACGGCTCTGCGCCCTCGCCGCCGCCTGACCGCGGCCGCACGGCGGGTGGGCAACGCTGCACTTTCGGCGCCGCTTCCGAAGCCTGCGGAGCGGCCCCGGAGCGCGGCTCCGGCCTGAACGCCCTCGGCCCGGATCAGACGGCGGATCCATCAGGGTGGCGCAGCGGCTCGGTCGCAGATGCGAGCGCTGCCGGATCGCGGTATCGCGCGCCGAAATGCTCCGGGGGCAGGCGGGCGTGGCCGGCGCCGAACGTGCGTTCGCGCAGCGTCTCGCCGGCGGCGTAGCTCGAGCGGAAACGACCGCGGCGCCTCAGCTCCGGTACCACCAGCTCGATGAAGTCGCGCGCCGTCTCGAAGGTCAGGTACTGGCGCAGGTTGATGCCGTCGATGCCGTCCTGGTCGAGCCAGATCTCGATCTGGTCGGCGACGACGTCCGGGGTCCCGGCGACGAAGAACCGATCCTCGCTCAGCCCGGCCATCTGCTGCAGCGCCTGGCCGACGGTCTGCTCCGGCCGGAAGCGGCGCAGCAGCGTCGGTCCGCCGGGCTCGCCGCGGGCGATCAGGTCGCCGATCAGCAGGTCGCGCGGGTAGGAAGTCAGGTCGACCGCCGACAGCGAGTGCGCCAGGGCGCCTTCGACGCTGACCAGGCCGCGATAGGTCGCGAGCTTGTTCGCGACCTCGACGTCGTTGCGGCCGACGACGATGCCGGCCATCACCACGAACTTGATCGCGTCGCGCGCCCGGCCGTGCGCCGCCAGTCGATCGCGGGTGCGGGCGATGTTGGCCCGCACCGCGGCCTGGGTGTGGCCGCCGATGAACAGCACCTCGGCGTGGCGCGCCGCGAACTCCAGCCCGATGGAAGAGCCGGAGGCCTGGAACAGCAGCGGCGTGCGCTGCGGCGACGGCTGGCAGAGATGCGGCCCCGCGACCCGGTAGTTCGGACCGGCATGGTCGATGTAGCGCACCCTGGCGGGGTCGGTGTAGACGCGCCGCTCGCGGTCCTGCAGCACCGCGTCGTCGTCCCAGGAGCCTTCCCAGAGCTTGTAGAGCACGTCCATGTACTCGTCCGCGATCAGGTAGCGGCGGTCGTGCGGCAGCTCGTCCTCGTGGCCGAAGTTGCGGGCGGCGTTGGGCAGGTAGGAGGTCACGATGTTCCAGCCGACCCGGCCCTTGGTGAGGTGGTCGAGGGTGGACATGCGCCGCGCGAAGGCGAAGGGCGGCTCGTAGGTGGTGGAGAAGGTGGCGCCGAAGCCGAGGTGGCGCGTCGCCACCGCCATCGCCGGGATCAGCAGCAGCGGGTCGTTCGAGGGGATCTGCATCGCCTCGCGCAATGCGGTCTCCGGACCCTGGCGGAACCGGTCGTAGGTACCGATCACGTCGGCCAGGAAGATCCCGTCGAACGTGCCGTGCTCGGCCAGCTGGGCGAGCTCGATCCAGAAATCGAGGTCGTTGAAGCGGTGGCGGTTGTTGTCCGGGTGCACCCACAGCCCGTGCATGATGTGGCTGACGCAGTTCATCTCGAACAGGTTGACGTGCAGCTGCCTAGGCATCGCGATCCCGGAGCACGGCCCGAAGCACGCCGTGGATCGCCCTGGTCAGACGAGACAGCTCGTCCGGCGCGATGGTGAAGGCGGGCGTCAGGTAGACGATGTCGCGGAACGGGCGGATCCAGACGCCCTGCGCGATCAGCCGCGACTTGAGCGCGTTCAGCTCGGGCACCGGATCGAGCTGCACCACGCCGATCGCGCCGCGCACCCGGACGTCGCGCACCCCCGGCAGGTCGCGCACCGGCTCCAGTTCGGCTTCGAGCTGGCGCGCGACGGCCGCGACTTGCTCAAGCCGGTCCTCCTGCTCGAACAGGTCGAGCGATGCGTGTGCGGCGGCGCAGGCCAGAGGATTTGCCATGAAGGTCGGGCCGTGCATCAGCGCGCGGGCCGGGTCGTCGGACCAGAACGCCTCGAACACGTGACGCCGCGCCACTGTCGCGGCGAGACCCATGGTGCCGCCGGTCAGCGCTTTGGACAGGGTGATGATGTCGGGCACGATGCCGGCCTGTTCGCAGGCGAACATGGTGCCGGTACGGCCGAAGCCGGTGAACACCTCGTCCAGGATCAGCAGGATGCCGTGGCGATCGGCGCTCGCCCGCAGCCGGCGCAACACCGCCGGATCGTGGAACAGCATGCCGCCGGCGCCCTGCACCAGCGGCTCGATCAGGATCGCGCAGACTTCCCCGGCGCGCTGCGCCAGGAAGTCGTCGAACGCCGCGTGCGCCGTCGCGTCGTGCGGCAGCGGCACCACGTGATGCTGCGGCAGCATGGCGGCGAACAGGCTGTGCATGCCCTCCTCGGGGTCGCACACCGCCATGGTGGCGAAGGTATCGCCGTGATAGCCGCCGCGGAACGCGACCAGCTTGCCGCGCCCGCGCACGCCGCGGTTGAGCCAGTACTGCGCGGCCATCTTGATCGCGACCTCGACCGAGACCGAGCCGGAGTCGCTGAAGAACACGCGCTCCAGATCGCCCGGCAGCAGCGTCGCCAGACGGGCAGCGAGGCGCTGCGCCGGCTCGTGGATCAGCCCGCCGAACATCACGTGCGGCATGCTCGCGAGCTGCCGCGCCACGGCTTCGGCGATGTACGGGTGGTTGTAGCCGTGGCAGGCGGTCCACCAGGAGGCGATGCCGTCGATCAGCACGCGTCCGTCGCTCAGGGTGATGCGGCTGCCCTGCGTCGATGCTGCACTCAGCGGCGGCAGGGCCGTCTTCATCTGGCTGTACGGCAGCCAGAGATGCTGCGTCATCCGACAGCGACCCGACCGTCAAGCCGGCCTCGCCGTCGCTCTCACGCCTTGCCGAGACGCACCAGCCAGAGATGCGCCAGGTCGGCGGCGCCGTCCGAGCCCTTCACCGTCTGCAACGTGCTGATCGCGCTCGCCTTGTCCCCGGCGACGAGGTAGGCGAGCCCCAGGTGCAGCGACGCGTCTTCCGGCGCGACCAGTCCGCCGCGGGCCATCGCCTCCTTCATCACCGTGATGCCCTTCTGGGACTGGCCGAGATCGACGTAGCCGTAGCCGACGCCGAGCAGCGCGTCGCTGGTCTTCAAGCTGCGGGCGGAGGCCTCGTCGGCCGCGATGCTGGCCTTCTTGTCCGCGATGGTCTTCTGCACCAGCACCCTCAGGCGTGCCTCGCGCGAGGCCTGGGCGTCGTGGCCGAGCACTCCGCTGGCATAGCCGCGGTCCATCACCGAGAGCGCCTGCACCGGCAGTCCGGCCTGCACCGCGAGCTCGGCCATGTCCATGTAGTCGGGCATGTTGGTCAGCAGCCCGACCTCGAGGCGCAGCCGGTCGATGTCGTATTGCAGACGGTCCGGCACGTTGGGGTTGGCGCGCAGGCCGTGCATGAGCTGCGCCCAGTAGTCGGGCTTGGGGTAGTAGGTCACCAGCCGCACCATCGTGCGGGTCAGGCCGACCTGGTCGTTCGACTGCAACTGGCAGCTGGCCAGCAGCTGCAGCTGCGCCTCCGGCGGAGCCTGGCCGGCGCGGATCTCGGCCTCGATCTGCTGGGACTGCGCAACCGCGGCCTGATTGTAGTCGCGCTGCAGGTAGTAGCACTGGATCAGCAGCTGCTGCATCGACGGCGCATTGCCGCCGGCCTTGGTGTAACGCTCGATCGCGGCGATGGTCTGCGGGTAGTCGCGCAGCTGGTAGGCCGAGGCGGCCTCCGCCATCAGCAGCTTCTGCTGCTCCGCGACCCCGACCTTGCCGGATCGGATCAGCGCGTCGTCGGCGGCGATCGCTCCCTTGTAGTCGCCCGATTGCTGGGCGATCGAGGCGCGCAGCTCGGTGATGACGAAGATCTCGTTGGGGGTCTTGTCGTGAGCCGCCTCGGCGATGTCGACCTGCGCCAGCGCCGCCGGATATTGGCCCTGACGCGCGAGCGCCTCCGCCTTCTCAAGCGGCTTGCCGACGACCGGCCGCAGCGCGTTGGGATTTGCCGGCTGCTCCGGCTGCGACTGGGTTTCGGCCGGAGCGTGCGACTTCGGCCTGGCCTCTGCCTGCGTGATCAGCGACACCGACGTCGCGCCGGACAGCAATACGCCGGTCAGGAGACCGGCGAGGGGAGACAGGCGCGCCCGGGCAGGAGGGTGCGAGTGCCATCGGATCATTATTGGCTTCCCATGTATTGCTCTTGCCCCACCAGTCCGAGCTTGCTCATGCCGAGGCGCTGCGCGTCGGCCATGACGTGCGCCACGTCCTTGTATGGTGCGAGCCGGTTCGGCCGCAGGTGGATCTCCGGCTGATCGGGCTGCAGGGAAGCATTGGTGAAGCGGGCCTGCAGTTGCTGCTCGTTCGGCACCGGGTCGCCGTTCCAGGAGATCGCGCCGTCGAAGTCGACGTCGATCGTGACCACCTGCGGCGGCGTCGGCGGCGGCGGCGGGTTGCCCTGCGGCAGGTCCAGCTTCACCGCGTGGGTCTGCATCGGGATGGTTATGATCAGCATGATCAGCAGCACCAGCATCACGTCGA
>CAXTNV010000022.1:0-38388 GCA_964245755.1 uncultured Acetobacteraceae bacterium
TCTCGATCGGCATGACCAACAACAACGTTGCCGGCAGCCGCGCCGGGCTCGGCCCGAGCAATGGCGGTGTCAGCAGTTATGGCGGCGGCCTGGACGGAGCAGCCCTGGAGGTCGTCGTCGGTGACGTTGCCCCGGAGATCTCCGTGGGTCAGGATTTCGCGTCTTCGGACGGCGTCACGCGCAGCGTCACCTACACGCCGACGACGGCGGTGATCACCCCGGCCCTGTCGGCCAGCATGACGGCCTTCATCGCGGCTCGCCAGTCACTGGACATGATGACCAACAGCACCGATGGCTACGTGCTGCCCGCCGGATACACCGCGACGCTGCCGATCCATACCTATGCCGGCCAGGCGCTCTCCATCACCACCAACGCGAACAGCAGCACGATTACCGTCGACAGCTGGTCGGTTCCCGGCTCGAAAACGACAGGCACCCCGGGCGCCAGCTACGATACGATCCGCACCAGCTATGCTCATGCGGCGCTGTTCATCGGTGCCATAACCAAGGCGTTTCCCGCGAACTATGTCTGCAACCTCGGCGGCAGCGATGCGGGAGGAGCGAATGATTTCGGCACCGTCAACACCCAGGTTCGCGAGTGCAGTACCGAGGACGACCATTTCGACTACGACACCGTAGACTACAAGCAGCATTTCGACGGGCTGGTCGAGGTCTATAGCGGCCAGGGCCAAGTCAGCAACAACACCAGTCCCGCAACCTACCATGCCGTTCTTCCGGCCAGCGACAGCCATGCCTTCTACTGTGGCGGCCAATGGGCGGAATGTTTCCAGGCCGCCGATGGCGATCACACGGACGCCTTCGTCAGCAACGCGCTGAACGGCTACAACCCCTACGGGCTGAGCGATCAGGGGACCGAGGCGGTCGGAACCAGCGCTCCCATGGGGCAGTTCGCCGGGTTCACCACCAGCAACCAGCTGGTGAACCTCGTCGCCTCCATGACCAAGGTGACGACGACCACCGGTTGGGCAGGCACCGAAGCCGACTGGTGCTACTACGAAGGTGCTGAGCGGCAGGCTGACCCAAGCCAGAACCGACAGAGCTGCCTCGCCTTCAACGTCGCGGGCGCTCCCGGCACCGTCGGTCTGCTGGGATATGGCGGCACCGGCCTGACCGTGAGCGGCAGCGGCACCGTCTCGACCAGCGGAGACATCCTCGGCGGCGGCGCTCTGAAGGCCACCGGGCTTGCCACCCTGCTGGGTGGCGCGAGTGTCACCGGAACGGAGCAGTTCCTCAGCGGCAGCACAAGCGGTGCCAGGTTGGCGACGGACAGTTCAGGAAATCTGGTCGTCGGGTCCGCGGCCAGCGGCGCTGCCGTGCTGTCGTCGATCCCCGTCATCGGCAATGGCGGCTTGATCTCGGGCTCGAACGGAGCCAGGTCGCTCTCGACCGGTCAGGTGCAGCTCACCTGGAACGCGACGAGCTATGGTGGCGAAGGTGATATCGTCGTGCCGAGCGGCACCGGCACTGCGACGGGCCTCTCGGTCTATATCGAGACCGCGAACACGGCCGCCTCGCTGTTCAAGCTGTTCGGCTCGGATAGTTCCGGCGACATCTTGGCCGCAGGCAACATCACGCCCGGCAACGACAAGGCGCTCTCGCTCACGACGGCTACGTCCGGAGCGAAATCGCTCTCTCTCTCTCTACAACGCCTCGATCACGGCGAAGCTGATCGACTCCACCGGTGCCGCGGCCGGCCTCAACGTCGGTGCCGTAGCCGCGACCGGCTTGTCGGTCACCGGCACCGCCACGTTCCAGATGCCGGTGACCTTTCCGAGCTACGCCTACGCGGCACTTCCCGCGACGGGTCATGCCGGCAACCAGATCGAGTGCTCGAACTGCCTGAAGCCGGGCGAGAGCGCAAACAACGGCACCGGCATGATGGTGTTCGACGATGGTCACAGTCACTGGGTGACGATGGCCGGCGCCATCGCGCAGAATTAACGTCTTCCCTGCGGCCGGTCACGAGATTGGGGCGTGTCCGGCCGGTGCCGCGCCATAGCTCGGCACCGGCCCACGGAGTGCCTTCCGGGATCGGCGCCCGGCATCCTCATGCGCCCCGATACGAACTCGGGGCGGCGCGCGCTACGCCTAATGCTTCAGCGAGAGTGTGCCGAGGGCTGCGTCGATCAGCGCTTCCGGTTTCGTGCCCGAGGTGAGACGACCTAGAATCGGGGTCAACCGGTCGTTGATCAAGAGCATCGCCAGCCCGTGCACGATACCCCAAGCCGCAGCCTGCCTGCCCGCTGCCGCGAGCGACAGCCGCTCGGCGCCGCCGGCAGGTCCAGCCACCGCCGCCAGTGCGGCGTAGGCGGCTCCGGCGGCGGCGTGCAGGCGCGGCCGGGTCATGTCGAGCGCGTCGCCGCGGAACATCAGCACGAACAGCTGCGGGTTGGCGCGTGCGAAGCCGATATAGCCGTGGGCGATCTGCAGCGGATCCGCGACCTCCCCCGGTCGGACCGTGATCGCGGCGCCGAGGCGCTCGTAGCCGATCGCGGCAAGCTCGCTGAGCAGCCCGGCCAGATCGCCGAAGTGCGGATCCGCCGCGGTGTGCGACACCCCTGCCCGTTTGGCGATCGCCCTCAACTTGAGCCCCGGCACCCCCTGCTCGCGCAGGATCTCCTCGGCAACCTCCAGCAGCACCTGAGCGAGGTTGCCGTGGTGGTAGCGCCGCGTCGTAGCGACGCGGGTTGGGTCGGATGAGGCGGAACGGCTGGACATGCAGAACGCCTAACAGACTTTCCACTGGAAATAAATGCTTGCCAAGCCCCGCCACCGGCTCGATATTTCCACTGGAAACTTTTCCACCGACGCAACCCGGGATGAGGCCGATCCGCCATGGATGCGCTAGCTGAGCCTTCGAATTGCCTGCCGGTGCCGGACGAGCTGGACCTGCAGGATCTCCCGGTCCAAGGCATGCTGCCGACCGGCTTGCAGGGGACACTGTTCCGCAACGGGCCCAACGCGCGGTTTCCGCGTCCGCACGACCACTGGCGCCACGGCGACGGCATGATCCACGCCTTCACGCTGACCGACGGCCGGGTCTCGTACCGCAATCGCTGGGTCCGCACCGCACGCTTCCGCCGCGAGCGCGAGGCGGGCGCCCCGCTCGGGGTGCTGCACGACGATCAGGGTCTCGCCAACGTCAGCGTCGTATACCACGCAGACGAGCTCATGGCGCTCGACGGCGCGCATGCGCCGCTGGCGATCTGTCCGACGACCCTGCGCACGCTCGGACCGGCACGGCATGGCTGCGGATCGGCCGATCCCTTCAACGCTCTTCCGAAGCTCGACCCGCGTAACGGCGAGCTGCTGTTCTTCGGCCAGTCGAGCCTAGGCGCTTCCTCGTGCGCGATCCGCTGCGATTCCATCGATCGCTCCGGCAACCTCGCCTGGCGGACCCGGTTCGAGGCGGCCGGCGCCGGCAGGATCCGCGACTTCGCGATGACGCCCAACTTCGTCGTCATCCCGGTGCCGCCTGCCGAGGAGTCGTTGCTGCGGCAGCAGCCCGTCGCCGGCACCGCAGCTCCATACGGCAGCATCGCCGTGCTGCGCCGAGGCACCGACGAGCTCGCCTGGACTCAAGCCCCCGCCCGGGTCTGCCGCGTCATCAACGGGTGGGAGGCCGAAGGCCGCGTGTATCTCGACGTGATGCAGCACGAGGGGCCGACGCCGTCGCCGCCGAACCCAGGCTCGACCGGATCGAGAGGGTCGATGCCGGCCAGGCCTTGGCGCTGGACCATCGAGCCGGGTGCGGGTTGCGCGCGCATGATCGAGCTGTGCGACATCGCGGGCGGGTTTCCACGCATCGACGATCGCCGCGCCGGCTTGCCGTTCCGCTTCAGCACGCTCTGCTGCCGTCTTCCGGATGCGGTCGACCACGGCTGCAACGGCCTGGCCCGCCTCGACCACCACACCGGCGCGTACGCGCTGTTCTCCGCCGAGCCGCAGGACGCGCTGTCGGAGGCGGTATTCGTGCCGCATGCGACCGAAGGCGGCGAGGATGAGGGCTGGCTGCTGGCGGTGCTTTGGTCAGCGCGCCAGCGGCGAAGCGAATTGCTGGTGTTCGAGGCCGCCGCGCTGGAGGCAGGGCCGATCGCGCGTGTCCTGCTGCCGCGGCGAATACCATCCGGCCTGCACGGCGCCTGGGTCAGCCGGGATGCCTTGCAGCGGACGCAGCCGGCATGAGCCGCCTCGGTCGGCTCGGCGTCCTGCTGCAGGAGTTCGGCGGCGCGATCCTGTTCTGGATCGTGCTGCGGCAGTTCGGCCTCAAGCCGGCGATCGTCGCGACGATGCTGTTCGTTCTGATCGACGGCGCACGGCGGCGGCTGCGCCGCCTGCCGATCACCAAGATCTGGATGCTCTCGAACACGCTGGTGCTGATCTGCGGCGTCATCGACCTGCGCGCGGCGAGCCCGTTCATGATACGATACGAGGCCGTGCTGACCAACCTGGTGACCGGGACCGTCTTCCTGATCGGCGCCTTCGGCAGGAAGCCGATGACCCAGGAGGTCGCGGAGGACTGGCAGGGAGAGGCCTTCGAGCAAAGTGCGGACCGACGCCTCTTCTTCATGGCGTTCACGCTGTTCTGGGCCACCTATTTCTTCATCAAGGCGCTGGCTTATTTCTGGCTCGCGCGGGTGCTGCCGTTCCAGCAGGCGCTGGCAGTGCGGTCATTGGCTGGAACCGTGAGCTTGGTCGTCATGCTGCTGATCTCGATGCGGGGCCGGCAGATCTACGCCCTGGCCCGGCGGTGGAACCTTCTCCCCGGCAAGTAGCGCCGCTGCCGCATCGCTCGGCCCACGGCACCTGGTCGGCAAGCGTGATGCCGCCGCGCGATCGCCGATGCGCATACGATATTTCGGATGACGTAACCGGTTTTTAACCAAAACGAGATTTAATGACGCGGCGATCCGATCCGACTTCAGGTCAATGCACCCCATAAGGCTGCGGTGCATGGCTGAAAACCCAAGCCACCTTTTGAGGGATGTAATTTCGTGAGCTTAGACCTCAGTAATTTCAAGACCGTCTTCGAGGATGATTTCGGCAACGACACATCTCTCAGCGGAATTCTCTGGGCGGATCGGTGGGGCAACTCCGACCAGTATAGCTTCGCCAACGGGGCGCTGACCCTCACCTCGACCGCTGCCGAGGGCTGGCCCACGGTCGGATTCATGCAGGCGCCGGTCGGCAAGAGTGCCGGCGAGGGCTACGGGCTGTACCAGTTCACCGGCTACGCCAACGCGGGACAGGGCATCGGCATCGCCTTCCTGATGTGGCGCGCCGACAACCTCCAGATCGATCCCAGCTCGCCCGGGGCCGCCACCGAGATCGACATCCTCGAGAGCTGGGACGGAACCAAGACCGGCCAGTCGACGGTGCATTACTATCTCGGCAACACGGCGTTGACGCCCAACCACAACAACGACGGCCAGATATACAACCAGCTGAACATCAACCTGACCCAGTCGCACACCTACGCGATGGACTGGGAGCGCGGCAGCCTCACCTTCTACGTCGACGGCACCCAGATCTATCAGGACACCGTCAACGCGCCGCTCGACTACGCGGACGGCGGCAGCAACGAGGTGATGGGCGCCGAGCTGGTCAACATGACCTCCCTGGTGACCACCTCCACGGTGCAGCTGCATATCACCAGCATGAGCTACAGCGCGCCGATCACCAGCACGGTGCCGGTGGCGCCAGTCTCGCCCACCGCGACCGGCGTGATCTCCCTCCAGGCCGGCCAGTCCTATGTCGCGTCGGTAGGCGACACCGTGATCGCGGGAAGCGGCCCCGACACCGTCACCGCGACTGCGGGCCAGGTCTACGTGACCGGCAACTCCGGTGCGCTGACCTTCTTCGGCGGCACCGGGGCGAGCACTGTCGATGGCGGCACCGGCTCTGCCACCATCCTCGGCGGCTCCGGCGGCGGCGCCTTCACCGGTGGCAACCGCGGCGGCAACATCCTGGTGTCGCAGGGTGCGAGCGGCAGCAACACCACCCTCACCGGCGGCGGCGCCGGCGACGCGCTGTTCGGCTCCGCCGCCGGCAACGACACGCTGATCGCGCGGGTCGGACGCGAGTCGATCCTGGGCGGCGGCGGCGTCACCAACATCGTCGGTGGCGCCACCGCAGCCGGCGTGATCTTCACCGGCAGCGGTCCCACCACCGTGACCGGCGGCGAGGCCGGCGGCGACACCATCGTCGGCGGCGCGGGCGGCCTCAGCGTCGATGCGCAGAAGGGCGATGCGATCTTCGGCAACGGCGGATCGTTGAGCGTCAACGCCAGCACCACTGGTGCAGACTCGATCATCGGCGGCTCGGGCACGCTGTCGGTCAACGGGCGAGGCGGCAACATGCTGGTCGTTGCCAGCAAGTCCGACTCCAACATCCAGACCGGCAACGGTGCGGCACTCGTGTTCGGCAGCTCGGGCGACGCGGCCGTCACCGGCGGCAACGGCTGGATGGGCGTCGTGCTGGGATCGGGCAAGATGGATGTCCAGGAGAAGGGCGGCACCACGGTCTACGACGTGGTGAAGGGCAGTGCGGGCGGCACCGACATGCTCTACGGCTTCAACGTCAAGACCGACACGATCAGCCTGTTCGGCTACCAGTCGTCGGACATCCACGTGACCAGCGGCGGCGGCTCGACCCTGCTGAGCCTGTCGGACGGAACCAAGATAGAGCTGGTGGGCGTCAGCAACCCCGGCCACAGCATCATCTAGTCGCAATGCAAGCCTCGCATGGCTCCCGCGGCCGTCGCCGCGGGAGCCATCGCCTGTCCTGCCCACCTCCCGGCTGACGGGATGCGATGCGAGCGGCTCAGCGTCCCGGCCTCCAGGGGTGCTGAACCGGCAAGCCGTTGCCCGGTCAGGCCGGAGCGGCGACCAGGGTCACCGTGTCGAGCGTGAAGCTGCCCTGCTCCGTCACCGCGAAGTAGTGCCGCACCGACACCGGCGCCCTGTCCTGCAGCGAACGTATCGCATCAGCATGTGCCGAGGGCGTCCCCGTGCGTGCTATCCACGCCGGGAAGTCCAACGCCAGCCTGCGGCACGTGAGGCCGGTGACGGCGAGGCGGGAGCGTGACAACGCGGCGGTCCATTGCGCTACCGTATAGTTTCGAACATGCGAAGCGTCGCGCAGCAGCTCCATCGCCTGCAGGTGGGTGTCCAGCAACGGGTCGCCCGGCGCCACCGTATCGATGAGCACGGCTCGGCCGGTGCCACGCAGCACCCGCCGCATCTCGCGCAGCCCTGCCTCGATGTCGTGCCAGTGATGCGCGGAGAAGCGGCACAGCACGAAGTCGAAGGCCGCGTCCGGGAACGGCAGCGCCTCCGCCGCCGCCTGCCGCACCGTGATGTTCGACAGGCCGCGGGCCGCCGCCGCACGCTCGACCGCATCCAGCATGTCGCGTGTCAGATCGCAGGCCACCACGGCGGCCACGTGCGGCGCGGCGCGATAGCTGACATGACCGCCGCCGCAGCCCAGATCCAGCACCTGCGCCTCGGCATGACCGCGCAGCAGCGCATCGATCTGCTCCAGATCGTCCCCGGCGCTGTGCGTGGCGCTGACGACGTAGGCCTCCGCGCGCGGCCCGTACAGCGCCGCGACGAAATCTTCTGGCGACACGCTCATGACTGCGTCCTCATCCGGTAGCCGAGGGGTCCTGGCGCAGGATCGCCTATGCGTGCGATCGGGAGAGGCACTCTCCGTCCGGCCCGGCGTCTTTCCCATTCGACCGGGTGTGCGGCATGGTTGATGACCTGTCTCCGAAGCTCGCCTGCAGCATCCGAGATGAGCAGGCCCGTATCCCTCAGATGGGCCGGTGCGTCGAGATTAGGCAGCCCCGCGAACTTCCGGTTCGCAGCCTAGTCGAATTCCGTCGGCAGCTCCGGCGCACGGTGATGCGCGAACAGGCGCGCGACCTGATGCGGCAGCGTCCGGCCGGTCGAGAGGTCGGCAGGAACGTCCGGCTCGGCGAAGAAGCGCGCCTCGCTGGTTTCCAGGCTGTCACGCGCCGTCCCGCCGACGCAGGCGCACAGGAAGAACAGCTTGTAGATCGAGAAGGGTTGGTGCGGTCGATGGCCCTGCCTGGCGCGGTCCTGCAGCAACGCCAGCTTGATCACCCGTGCTTGGTAGCCGGACTCCTCGACGATCTCGCGCAGCACGCTCTCCGAGGCGGTCTGGTTCACCTCGGCCCAACCCCCCGGCAAGGTCCAGCGCCCGCCATCGGCGGCTTCGCGCACCATGAGCAGCCGATCCCCGGCGTCGAAGACGGCGCCGCGCACGTCGATCTTCGGTGTCGCGTAGCCATGCTCGTCGCCGAGCAGTTGCAGCAGCCGGCCCTCGTCCGCAGGCCGCCCGGCCGCCATCATGCGCGCGGCCACGGCGCGCAGCGCCTGGTAGCGCTCACGGTCGTATGGATCACGGGTGAAGGTGAGGCCGTTCTGCGCGATCGACTGGATCTCGCGTGCCTGCAGCAGCCACTCCGGTTCTTCGGTCGCCATCCGCATCTCCCTGCAGCGCCAGCACCACGATCGACACCGACTTCACCAGCGCGAGCACCGCCACACCCGGCGACAGGGACAGCCTGCGCGCGGAGTCGGCCGTCACCTGGGCCAGGATCACCCCGACCGTTCCATCCGCGTCCGCCCGGAGCGAGACCGTCACCACGCCGCGCGACAGGTCCTCGGCCAGTGCCACCACCCGCGTCGCCAGCACGTTCTGCACGCTGAGCATCGGTAGCCGTTCGGCCGCGGAGGCGGCGACGAGGATGACCTCGTGCGCGGGTATCTTCAACCGCACCGCCGCGCCGATGCGGCATTCGACACCGGGCACACGCAGCACGAAGCCGGCGGCGGCCACCTGCACCAGCCCGGTGTGAGCCTCCGCACCGACGATGCGACCCTCCAGCAGGCAAGCCGCATCGTCGCGCCGCGCGAGGTCGCCGCGGACGTCGCCGAGCAGCGATGCGACCGGCCCGCAGGCCGTGACCCGACCCGCGCGCAGCAGCACGAGCGTGTCGGCCAGGCGGGTCACCTCGTCGATCGCGTGGGTCACGTACAGGATCGGCAGCGACAGCCGCTCGCGCAGCCTGGCGAGGTAGGGCAGGATGTCGGCGCGCCGCTCGTCATCGAGGCCGGCCAGCGGCTCGTCCATCGCCAGCAGCAGCGGCCGCGACAGCAGCGCCCGACCGATCGCCACCCGCTGGCGCTCGCCGCCGGAAAGTCCATGCGGCCGCCGCCCGAGCAGCCGCTCCAGCCCGAGCAGCGCCACCAGCTCGTCGAAGTCCGGCGCTCCGCGCGAAGACGTCGTCTCCGGCGCGCGCCTGGAGCCGTAACGCAGGTTGGCGGCCACGGTCAGGTGCGGAAACAGCCGTGCTTCCTGGAACACCATGCCGATCCGCCGCCGCTCCGGGCGCACCCAGACCCGGTCGTCCGAGAGCACCACGTCGCCGATGCGCACCAGGCTGCGGTCGGCGCGCAGGAAGCCCGCGATGCAGTGCGCCACCGAGCTCTTGCCCGAGCCGGACGGGCCGAACAGCGCCACCACGCCGGGCAACGGCGCGGCGAAGTCCAGCTCGAGTGCGGCTCCGCCGGGAAAACGATGCCGCAGCGAGACCTGCAGCGCCGCGTCGCTCACGTTCGAGCCCCGAGGCGACGCGACAGCACGCCAGAGGCGAGCAGGCCGGCCAGGGCGAGTGCCACCGATACCGAAGCGAGCCGCGCCGCCTGCGCCTCGCCGCCCGGCACCTGCAGGGCCGCGTAGATCGCCAGCGGCAGGGTGCGGGTCTCGCCCGGTATGTCGGCCGCGAACGTGATCACGGCGCCGAACTCGCCAAGGCTCGCAGCGTAGCCTCCGGCCAGGGCGGCCAGCAGGCCGGGCGCCGCCAGCGGCAGCATCACCGTGACGAAGCGGTCGAGCGGTCCGGCACCGAGCCCGGCCGCGGCCGCGAGCAGGCCGGGATCAACCGCCTCCATCGACAGGCGGATCGCGCGCACCATCAGCGGCAGGATCATCACCGCGCAGGCGAGGCTGGCGCCGTTGGTGGTGAAGGCGAGCCGAAGTCCGAACAGCCGCCACAGCAGCACGCCCACCGGGCCCTCGATCCCGAACACCAGCAGCAGCAGCCACCCCGTCACCACCGGCGGCAGCACCAGGGGCAGGTGCACCAGCACGTCGAGCAGCCAGCGGCCCGGAAGCCAGCAGCGGGGCAGCCGCCGCCTCGTCAGCAGCCAGGCCGACAGCACCGCGGGCAGCAGGGCCAGCAGCACGGCGCGCAGCGCGACATCCAGCGTCAGCCGCACCGCCTCCCACTGGTCGGGTGTCAGCATCATCCAGCATCCGCAAGCGCGGGCCCAGGATGGATCACGGCGCGTCCGGCGCCACGCTCGACGGCTGCGCGCGGCCCGGCCTGGAGAAGCCGAGATTGTGGAACACCGCCTGGGCCGCGCCGCCGGCAAGGAAGGCAAGCAGTTCCTGCGCCTGCTGCGGCATCGGCGCCTGCTTCAGCACCACGCCGGGATAGACGATCGGCGGATGGCTGGTGTCCGGAAACACCCCGGCGACCGCGAGGTCCTGCGTCGCCCGCACGTCGCTGGCATAGACGATCCCGGCCGGCGCCTCGCCGCGCTGCACCAGCAGCAGTGCGGCGCGCACGTTGTCGGCCGGCGCCAGCCGGCCCTGCACCGCGTTCCACAGGCCGAGCGCAGTCAGCGCCTGCCTGGCATAGATCCCCGCGGGCACCGATGACGGATCGCCGACGGCGAGCCGCCCCGACGTGCCCAGGATGCCGGCCAGGTCGGTGCCGGGCGCCAGCGCCACAGGCTTGAGCGCGCTGCGCCGTTCCACCAGCACGAGGCGGTTGCCGACCAGGTCGGTGCGGGTATCGCCGCGCAGGCGGTCGCGCCTGGCGAGCCAGTCCATCCAGGTCTCGTCGGCCGAAAGAAACAGGTCGGCGACCGCGCCCTGGTCGATCTGCCTGGCCAGGGTGCCGCTGGAGGCGAAGGAGAAACGCGGTGCGGTGCGGCCCTGCGCCTGCCAGAGCGCCCCGATCTGGGTGAGCGCGTCGGTCAGGCTGGCGGCAGCGAACACCACCAGCCGGTCCTGCGGCGCATCCGCCGAAGCCCGGGATCCAAGCATGGGCGCACCCAGTGCGACGGCGGCGGTGCCGAGCAGGAACCGCCTGGAAAACTCGATCGTGCCGCACATCGTGCTCCGCCTCCCGTCCGCGCCAGAAGATACAGCCATCACGCGATCAGGCCAGCGCAGCCCTTTCGCCGCAGGGCAGAATGGAGGAAACTCGGGAGCGAGGCGCCGACAGAGGCCAGCTGGTGACACTGGACGTTTCGCGACACGACGGCGTGTTCTGCGTCATCGACCGCCAGGGGCGGCCGCTGCCGATCCGGCTCACCGGGCAGCCGGTGACCGCCTTCCTGCCCGGCTGGCAGCCACGCGGCGCCAACGACAGCTTCCCGCCCTGGACGGTGCTCGATCTGGTGCACGATTCCGGCCGCGAGGCGAGCTGGCTGCTCACCGGCGGGATGGAGCACTGGCCGCTCTCGCTCGGGCAGATCACTGCCGAGGAGCAGGCGCTGGTCGCCGAACAGGCAGCCCCCGCGATCCGCCAGGTCTGCCACGCCATGCTCAGCCGTCCCGAAGCCGTCCGGCCGCCGGAGATGGCGCTGTTCGACGGGCTGAACCGGGACCTCGTCAGGCAGATCGTGGAGCTTGGCGCGCCGCGGGCGATCGGCCCGACCCGCGTCGTCGACCTGTACCGCGAGGCGCCGGACCCGGCCGGCTACAAGGCCGGCTCGGCAGGCGGCGAGCCGGTCCGGCTGCACGCGGTGCAGGCCTGCCTCGCCGGCAACTTCCAGGAGGCGCTGCAGGACGCGCTGCGCGACGGTGCCCTTGCCTGCGCCTCGCCGGTGGACGGGCGGGTGCTGCGCTCGGCCGACAGCATGGTGCTGCACGAGCACCGCATCGCCTACCGCTTCGTCGACGAGCGGCACGGGCTGGTGTTCTTCGTCAGCACCACGAACCACTTCTTCGCCAAGGCCGACCTGTTCGTCCCCTGCATCAACACCGTCTTCGTCGCCCACAACGAGGACAAGCCGTTCGAGAGGCTGGCCGGCGAATTCCTCGCCCACGTCATCGCGGACGCGGAGCCGCTGCTGGCGTATCTCGCCGATACGCAGCGTCGGTGCGCGGTGATCTGCCGGGGTCATCCGATGCTGCACATGGGCCACCAGCTGTGGAACGAGCTGACCGCGCTGGACCGGCTGGTGCGCACCGTGGCGGCGGCGCGGCTGCCGAGGGTCATCGTGCCGAATGCGGCGGCAGGCTCCGAGGTGTTCGCCCCGATCGACCGCATCTTCCCGGAGCTGGAGGGACGGGTGGATCGCGAGCTGCGCAGCCCGGAGACAACCGGGGCGTTCGTCTATCGTCAGCGCTACTGCCTGTTCCGCGCCCTCGACGAGCATGTCACCCAGGGCCTCGCCCGCCGCATACGCAACGCCTCCGCCGAGGAGCCGGCCCCGCGCGACGACCAGCGGTTCGCGGCACGCATCGAGGCCGAGCGGCTGCCCTGCGTGCTGGTCGGGCTGCGCGTGGAGAACCGCACCGCGATCGACCCGGCCGCGATGGTCGCCGAGTGCATCGAGCATCTCCGGCAGCGCCTCGGCCGCCTCGTGGTCGTCATCGACGGACACAATGCGCGACTGCACCATGATCCGGTCAGCCTGTACGACAGCTTCGGCCAGCAGCTGGCGGAGCCGCCGATCTTCGCCGAGCTGCAGCTGGTGCTGCAGCTGCACCGACGCTTCGACAATACCGGCGTCGAGATCCTCAACCTGTGCGGCGCCTCGATGGCGCGCAGCCTGTACTGGAGCCAGCGCGCCGACTTCTTCGTCGCGGTGTGGGGCGCCGGGCTCGCGAAGTACCGCTGGGTCTGCAATCGTCCCGGCCTGGTGCTGTCCAACCTGTGGAACCTCCGCCACCGCGGCGACCTCGATATCTACCACGCTCCGCGGTACCAGGAGGCCGGCGCCTCGATACGCTTCATCGACGCGGCCTACGTCACCGACGCGCCCGAGGCGCCGGTGCTGTTCGCGCCGGGCCATCCGGTGCCGCTGTACAGCAATTTCCGCGTCGATCCGGGCGGCCTGCGCCACGAGCTCGACGGCATGATCCGGGAGCACCTGTCCTGAGCGGGCTGGCGACGCCTCGGGCGGTCGCCGCCACCCTCGAGGCGGTGCGGGCACGCGCGCCGCTGGTGCACAACATCACCAACCTCGTGGTCACCAACAGCACGGCGAATGCCCTGCTGGCGATCGGCGCCTCGCCGGCCATGGTCGAAGGCCTGGAGGAAGTGGCGGAGTTCGCCGCCGTTGCGGATGCGCTGGTGATCAATCTCGGCACCATGAGCGAGGCGCGCGCTGCGGCGATGCGGTGCGCCGCCGAAGCCGCCTGCCGGGCCTCGACGCCGTGGGTGCTGGACCCGGTCGCGGTGGGCGCCATCGGCTTCCGCTCGACGGTGGCGGTCGCCCTGCTCGAGTGGCGCCCCTCGGTGGTGCGCGGCAACGCCTCGGAGATCATCGCCCTGGCCCGGCTTTCGGGCGCGGACGCCGATGCCGGGCGCCAGGACGGCGCCGGCGGCCGTGGCGTGGACAGCTTGGCGACGTCGGCCGATGCACGGCCGGCGGCGCGCGCGCTGGCACGGTTCATCGGCAGTGCCGTGGTGGTCAGCGGCGCCACCGACTACGTGACCGACGGGGCGGCGATGGTCGCGATCGAGAACGGCCACCCGATGATGACCCGCGTCACCGGCCTGGGCTGCACCGCGACCGCGATCATCGGCGCGTGCCTGGCGGTCGAGCGACACGCGCTGGCGGCAGCGGTGCACGGCATGGTGCTGGTCGGGCTCGCCGGCGAAATCGCGGCCGGGCGCGCCACCGGCCCCGGCTCGCTGCAGGTCGGGCTGCTGGACGCGCTTCATGCGCTGGACACCGCAGCGATCGTTTCCGGAGCACGGCTCGCCGCGCTGGCACCGCCCTAGGCGGAGGCGGCGCTAGCGCCGGAACACGGTCAGCAGCAGCACGAACAACAGGATCGCCAGCGCCTGCAGGATCACCCGCCAGCGCATCAGCTGGTTGGACCGCTGCGGGTCGCCGCCACCGCGCACGAAGCCGAGGACGCCGGCGCCGAGCACGCCCAGCACGCCGATCATGGAGAAAACCATCAACAGGGTCAGGAGAACGCGCATGCAGCGAGAGATGGGACGCGGCGGCCGCATTTGACAGGCTACACGGTCACGTGTTCCACGCGAGGCCGGTAACGACCAGCAGCGGAGGATGCATGCAGTCCGAAGGCGCTCCATCCGGCGGACGTTGCCTGAGCCGGACCGGTGTGCTGGCCGCCTGCGTCGCCCTGCTCCTGCTGCTGACCGCCGCCGCGTCGGCGCAGTCGCACGGCGCCACCGCCCTCGGCGGCCAGGCGCCGATCGCGCCGGCCCAGGCTCAGCAGCTTCTCGATGTCTTGAACAACCCTGCCAGGCGCACCGCCTTCATCAACACCCTGACCGTCATGGCCAGGGCGATGCCGGTCGCGGCGCCGGCTCCTGCCGCCCACGGCAAGGTCACGCTGGCGCCGGATAGTCTGGGCAGCGAGCTGCTGGGCGAGGTCGGAAGCGCGCGCGGCCTGATCGTCGCCCAAACCAACACGCTGGTCCGCATGTTCAGCGACATGCTGCTCGCCACCCGCTGGCTGCATCACGAGCTGCTCGATCCCAACAGCCGCGGGGTGCTGCTCGATGTCGCCTGGCGCGGCACCGTGGTAATGCTGACGGCGCTGCTCGCCGAGCGCGGCCTCTACCTGCTGATGCGCGGCCTGCTGCGCCGGCTCGCCCGCGAGTCGAGGATCCTGCAGGAGGCGGCGCCGCGACCCGTCGACCTGCGCGTCGAAGCGCCGCCGCTGCAGCCGGAGCCTGTGCCGTCAGGCCTGGATGACCCGGAGGCGATGCCCGGTTCCGCCGTGCATGACCCGGCCGTGCAAGCGGGCGCCAGCGACGGCCTCGCCGGCGTCCTGCCAGTGGCTCAGGCCGAACAGCGCACCCGCGACGCCACCCACCGCTGGAAGACGCTGCGCCTGTTGCGGCGGGTCCCGTTCGCGCTGCTGCGCCTGCTGCTCAAGCTGCTGCCGGTTGGGCTGTTCCTGGTGATCGGCAACGTCGTGGGCGCCGATGTCTCGGATCATCCGGTGACCCAGCTGATCATCGTGACCGTGACCAACCTGTACGGGATCGGCCGCGTGCTCTACCTCGCCGTGGACATGCTGCTCGCGGCACGCGCCCCCGGGGTGCGCCTGGTGGCGCTGTCCGACCAGACCGCGCGGCTGCTGAGCCTCTGGTGGGCCTGGCTGATCGCGGTACCGGTGGTGGCGGTGATGGTGATCGATATCGGAGCCATCCTCGAGCTGCCGCCGACCGCCGGCCAGTCCCTGATCCGCGCCATCCTGCTGGTCGAGCACGTGCTGGTGGCGCTGCTGATCTGGCGAGTGCGACACCGCGTCGCCGACGCGCTGACCCCGCCACGCCGGTTCCGCAGCACTGCGGTCGGCATCGTGCTGTCGCGCATGGCGGAGCGCTGGTGGATCGTGGCCATGTTCTTCGACTTCGCTCTGTGGCTGGTGTGGGCGGCGCAGGTGCGCGACGGCTACACCCGCATCCTGCGCCTGTTCCTGATCACCAGCGCGGTGGTGTTCGCCTGCCGCCTGGCGTCGGCGGCACTGCTCGGCCTGCTGGACCGGATGTTCCGCATCCATCCCGAGCTCGAGCATCGCTTCCCCGGCCTCGAGCGGCGCGCCAACCGCTACTATCCGCTGCTGCGCAGGGTCGCCAACGCCACGGTACTGGTGCTCGGCGGCGTCATCCTGCTGCAGGCCTGGGGCGTGCAGATGATCGCCTGGTTCACCGGTGGCGCGCTCGGCACGCGGCTGATATCGGCGCTGATCTCGATCGCCCTCGCGCTGCTCGTCGGCGTCGCGATCTGGGAGGGCGTCAATGCGGCGCTCGACCGCCAGATCTCGCGCTTCGACCGCGCCGCGCAGGCGACCCGGGCGATGCGGCTGCAGACCCTGCTGCCCATCCTGCGCACGGTGCTGTTCATCGTGCTCGCCACCATCGTCAGCCTCACGGTGCTGAGCGAGGTCGGTGTCAACGTGGCGCCGCTGCTGGCCGGCGCCGGCATCCTCGGCGTGGCCATCGGCTTCGGTTCGCAGAAGCTGGTGCAGGATTTCATCACCGGCATCTTCCTGCTGGTGGAGAACGCGATGCAGGTCGGCGACACCGTGACCGCGGCCGGAGTCACCGGCACCGTCGAGCACATCTCGATCCGCACCCTTCGCCTGCGCGGCGGCGACGGTTCGGTGCAGATCATCCCGTTCTCCTCGGTGACGACGGTGATCAACCTGTCGCGCGACTTCGCCGTCGCCGCCATCGCGATCAGCGTCTCGGTGGAGGAGGACACCGACCGGGTCTGCGCGATGCTGCGCTCGATCGGCGAGACGCTGCGGCAGGACGAAGCGTTCACGCGGTTCATGGTCGACGATTTCGCGCTCAACGGCGTCGACAGCATCGGCGAGTATGCGGTGGCGATCTCCGGGACGATCAAGTGCACGGTGGACGGGCGCTGGCCGGTGCAGCGCGAGTTCTACCGCCGGCTGCGCACGGCGCTGCATGCCGAGCATGTCAGCCTACCGACACGCCCGTTCGCCCTGCCCGGCGCGCTGGGCGGCATCCTCCCGGAGGCGGAGGCGGCGCACGGAACCTGACGGCGACTGCGAGGCGAGGCTGCAGGCGGGCGGGCGTGCGCTGCTGCGCTCGGCCCGGAGGCGCACGCCCGGCCGCGCCGGCACCACCCTGCGAACGTCCCGGTGGGGTAGCAGCTGCACCGGTTGCGCACGGAGGCCGAGTTCGGGCGGATCGCCAAGCCCATGCCCCAAGCGGGTGCCCGGCCGATCGTGCGCTAGCGCGTGGCGCGGGTCATTCCACCAGGGTCCACTCGCCGTTCACCTTCTTGAAGGAGAGCTGGCCGGTCTTGGTCTGGTTCCTGTTGATCGACGTCACCGCGCAGCTGTAGACACCGTTGTCCTTGGCCGAGCAGTCGGCATTGGTGACGTCGAAATCCTTGACGTCGTATGGCCCGTCGAAGATGCCGAGCGTGCTCGCCGAGGTCTTGTCGTTGGCCTGCTGCATGCGGGTCTGGATCACCTGCTTGATCTCGGCCTTGCTGGGACCGGTCACCTCGCCGCAGGCGGCCAGGGCGAGCAGGGACGCCAGCATCATCGTCATCGTCGGACCGCGCATCATGTCCCCCTCCGGTTGAATGCGAGCTCATAACGGCATCGCCATGAAGGGGTTGCCACGCCCGTCCCGATGGCGCCGCGCTTCATCGGGCATAGCCGGAGACCGGCACCGGCCTCGACAGCCCGCCATGCGCCACCAGGAAGCGCTGGAACGCCTCGTAGCGCGCCCGATCCAGATGCGCCGGATCGCGGTCGAGCGCCGGCAGCGTCGCGCGCCACGCCGCCTTGTTCAGGGCGTTGTCCAGCTCGGGGTGCCCGGCGGCGAAGCTCCGCCACACCGCATCCGGATCGCGCAGCAGACAGGCGGTGCCCTCGCGCAGCGCCGCCAGGAAACGCCGGATGCGCTCGTCGCCGGCGTGCGCCGCCGGGGCCAGCAGGATCAGCTCGTCGTAGCGCGGCACCCCGGCCTGCTCGGGCTCGAAGGCGAGCGGCCGCAGCCCCCTCTGCTGCAGGTCGATCAGCTCGTAGTTGCGCATCCCGCCCATCACCGCATCGACGCTGTGCGTCATCAGCGCCTGCTCGATCTGGAAATTGACCTGCACCCGGGTGATCGCGTCCGGCTTCAGCCCGGCCGAGGCCAGCATGCCGTCGAGGACGGCCTCCTCCCCGGCTCCCACCGATACGCCGACCCGACGCCCGGCGAGGTCGCCGAGGCCGCGTATGCCGGAGCCGGGCAGCGTGATCAGCACTCCCAGCGGCTGGTCCATCAGCGTGCCGATGCGCATCACCGGCAGATGCTGCTGCGCCAGGAAAGGCAGGTCGCTCTGGTAGCCGACCGCCAGGTCGGCCTGCCCGGCTGCCACCAGGCGGGCCGGCGAGGAGGTGTCCGCGGGCGGGATGAAAGACACCTGCAGGCCGTGCCGGGCATAGGCGCCGCAGTACTGTGCCGCGAACAGCGCCTCGTGGTCGGCGTTGACGAACCAGTCAAGCACCACGGTCAGCCGGTCCGCCGCCAGCGCGGGGCACGGCAGCCCGGCGCAGAGCAGTGCGGCGACGAGGAGGATGCGCGCGATCATGCTCAGAAACCCGCGCTCGCGGTGAACAACGCCGCGAAGCCGCCCCCGACCAGGTAGCTCGGCGAGGAGCCCGCGATCACCGTGCCGTAGCGCCCGACGGTGTCGCGTGCGTTGGCCGTCGGGTTGGCGACCCCGGACAGGAAGGCGCTGTCGGTCAGGTTGATCAGGTTGAGGCGCAGCTCGGGATGCTTCGCCCGTCCCAGCGTCGGCAGGCGCACGCCGAGGCTCATGTCGGCCTCGGTATGGTCGGAGATGCGCTCGTCGTTCATGAAGCTCGCGTATTGCGGGCCGACATACTTGACCGTCACGACGCCGAACAGGGCGCCGTCGTCGTAGGTCAGCCCGACCGCGCCCTGCCAGCGCGGGCTGCGCACCGCGATCTTGCCCGCGGTCGGCAGCAGGTCGCCGCCCGAAGCGATGTCGTTGTCGACGGTCGCGTACAGGTACTCGCCGGACAGGTACGGGCCGAGGTGATGCCAGGGGCGCAGCCCGAGCTCGGCATCGGCCCCGCGCGAGGTCTGCCCGCCGGCATTGACGGTACCGCCGATCAGCGCGCCGTTGAGGTCGAGCACGGTGGTGACCTGGCGGTTGGTGAAGTTGTAGTTGAATCCGGTCACGCTGCCGATCAGGCGGCCGCCGGCGTAGCGGTAGCCGAACTCCTCGGCGATCGAATATTCCGGGCGCAGATCGGTTGCGGCGGCGCTCGCGATCTGGCCCGACGAGGGGTCGTAGGTCGCGAACAGCGCACTCTGCGCCGGCGCGCGGAAGCTCGTGGTGGCGTTGGCGAACAGCTGGCTCGATCCGTCGAGGCGCCAGCGCAGCAGCACCCGCGGCAGCGGCTCGGCGATGTTCAGCCCGCTGCGGTAGGCCGCCCCCGGCAGCCCGTCCCAGCCTTGCCGGGAGAGCATCGCCTGCTTGAAGCCAAGCTCCAGCGTCAGGCGGTCCCCGGCCAGCGCGATCCGGTCGCTCACGAAGATCGCCTCGGTCTGCGCGATCATGTGCGTGTCCGAGGCGAGCAGCTGGCGTCCGTCTGCGAGCCGGATCGTGCTGCCCGGCCCCTCCGCCCAGATGTCGGACGGCGTGCCGTCGGTGCTCAGCGCGCTGAACGGCTGCGTGTCGTGCTCGTCGACGTACTCGTACCAAGCGCCGAGCGTGAGCCGCTGCCGCCCGAGATCCCAGTGCAGCTCCGGCACCACGCCGCTGCGCCAGGTCTGGCCGGTGTAATCGGCGAGCACCGCGCTCGCGCCGTCGACGGCATCGGGAAGTGCCAGCGTGCCGGGCACCGGCTCCGTGCCCTGATACAGGCCGGTCGCGGAGAGCAGCGTGCCGCCGGGGGAATTTCCGTAGCCGTACTGCGCGTACGGCGTGACGTCGAGGCGCAGGCGCTGCGTCAGGGTGAAGTGCCCCGGCATCGTCGCGTACACCAGGCGGTACGGGTCCTGATACAGCCTCCAGTAGTTGACGTCGCCCGGACTGAAGGTGCCGTCGTAGTTGTTCGAGCGCCCGTACGCATGCCAATCGGCCAGGTCCGGCTCCGGATAAGAGGTGGTGACGGCATCGTGCCAAGTGAGCAGCAGCGAGACGTGATCGTCCTCGCCCCAGTCCCGCACCAGCTTGAAGTCGACATGCTGCCTCTTGTCGCGGCCGGAGCCGCGCGCGTTGTCGGCAGCCGCGTGCGAGTACGAGAGGTAGGCGCGCAGGCCGCTCGCTCCCAGCATCCCGCTCTCGAGCCGGACGAACTCCCGGTTGGCGTGGTACGAGCCGTACGACGCGTCGAGGAAGCCGCCCGGGTTGCGCGACGGGTCGCGCAGCGTCAGGCTCAGCAGGCCGCCGGCGGCGTTGAGCACCGGCGCGTCGAGATCCGCCGAGCCCTGCGCCAGCGAGATCTCGTCGATGTTCTCGCTGTCGGCAAACTGCGACGGGTAGGAATCGTAGTACGCCGCGTCGTTCAGCGGCATGCCTTCCAGCAGGGTGCCGATCTCGTCCTGTCCCAAACCGCGCACGCTGAGTTCTACCTGGGTGGAGAGGCCGAGCGGATCGGCGGTGGCGGCGTTGGCGCCGGGCAGCAGCGAAACCAGCTGGAACGCGTTCGCGGTCGGCGCCTGCTTCTGGATGAAGTCGCGCGACACCGCGCTCACCGACTGCGCTTCCGGACGCTGCGAGATCAGCCCGCCGCCGGGCTCGCTGCCGCGCACCCCGTCGGCGCTGTCGAAGCCGCTTCCGGTGACCACGATCTGCTCTGCCGGCGCGGCACCCTGCGCCAGCGCGGGCGCGCGGCACAGGCTGGCCGCGAGCAATGCCGCACCCGCGCACGCGGGCGGACCCTTGGCCATGAGCATGCCTCCCTTCGCTGGAATGACCCAGATCAGGTTCGACGGGTGTGATCTCAGCCCGCCTGTGCGGACACCCCGGTCATGGCTGTGTCATGCGTCCGCGAGGCGGCGGCGTCAAGCGGGGCGCCGTGTCCACCGCCGCCGCGGCTAGATCCCGGCGGCGGACAGCAGCATCGTCAGCGCCAGCCCGGTCACCGAGATGATGGTCTCCACCACCGACCAGCTGCGCAGGGTCTGGCCGACGCTCATGTTGAGGTACTGCTTGACCTGCCAGAAGCCGGCATCGTTGACGTGGCTGAAGATCAGCGAGCCGGCGCCGGTGGCCAACACCAGCAGTTCAGGCGAAGCGCCCGGGGTGTGGGCGATGATCGGCGCCACGATCCCGGCCGACGTGGTCAGCGCCACCGTCGACGAGCCCACCGCGAGGCGCACCACGGCCGCCAGCAGCCAGGCCAGCAGCAGCAGCGGGATGTGTGCTCCCACGGTGAAGCTCACGATCGCCCGGGAGATGCCGCTGTCGATCAGGATGCGTCCGAAGCCGCCGCCGGCGCCGATCAGCAGCATGATCACCGCGGTCGGCGCCAGGCTCTCGTTGGAGAAGCGCAGGATGTCGTCGCGCGAGAAGCCGCGCATGGTGCCCAGCGTCACGAAGCTCAGGATCGCCGCCAGCAGCAGCGCGATGTCGGTGTTGCCGAGGAAGCCGAGCACCTGGTTCAGCACGCTGCCGCGCGGCGACAGCAGTCCGGCCCAGCTGCCGATCAGCATCAGCAGCACCGGCAGCAGGATGGTGAACATGGTGACGCCGAAACCGGGCAGCGGGCGGTCGGGGGCGGCGTCCGCACCCACGAACTGCGCCGTCATCGGGTTCTCGTCCGGCAGCCGGGTGCGGGCGCCAATGAAGCGTCCGTACAGCGGCCCCGAGAGCACCGCCGCCGGCACCCCGACCAGCAGGCCGTAAAGGATCGTGCGCCCGACGTCGGCGTGATAGGCCTGCACCGCCAGCATCGTCGCCGGGTGCGGCGGCAGCATCCCGTGCGCGACCGACAGCCCGGCGATCAGCGGCATCGCCACCAGCAGCAGCGGCTGCCCGGTCTTGCTCGCCACGTTGAACGCGATCGGGATCAGCAGCACGAAGCCGACCTCGAAGAACACCGGCAGGCCGATGATCAGGCCGATCAGCATCATCGCCCAGTGGATGCGGCGCTCGCCGAACCAGGCGATCAGCGTGCTCGCGACCTGCTCGGCACCTCCGGACTCCGCCAGCATCTTTCCGAGCATGGTGCCGAGCGCGATGATGATCGCGATGTGCCCCAGCGCGTGCCCGGCGCCGTTCTCGAACGAGGCGACCACGCTGGAGGCCGGCATCCCGGCGGCGAGACCCAGCAGCAGCGACACCACGATGATGGTGACGAACGGGTTGAGGCGCAGCCTGGCGATCAGGACGATCAACAGGATGACCGCGACGATCGCCATCACGACCAGCAACAGCGCGGACATGCAGCACTCCCCGAGGTTTTCGGCCATGGTGGGCGCTTCCGCGGTTAAGGCAAGGGTGCGCGGCGGCGCGGAAGCCCGGGAAGCGCCGGCGGGCATGCGGCGCAGCGCGTCCGAGCGGCGGAGGAAGGACATCGCGACGGGCATGAACATGAGCGAGTTCGTCTGGCCGAGAAGCTCGGCGCGGGCGTGGCCAAGGCGCTGCTCGGCAAGGCGGCGGTTCCGGACGACTCCGGCTAGGTCGCCGGCGGCCTCGGCCTGCTCGGCACCAAGCCCAGCTGGGACCTGACGCAGGGCTGCGACACCCTGCTGATGGTGGATCCCTCCTTCCCGTACAGCGAGTTCCTGCCCAGGCCGGGCAGCGCGCGGGGCGTGCAGATCGACATCGACGGCGCCAACCCGAGCCCGCGCCACCCGATGGAGGTGAACCTGATCGGCGGCAGCGCCGCGACGCTGCGGGCACTGCTGCCGATCCTGCAACAGCAGGCCGATCTGTCGTGGCGCCACAAGATCGAAGGCGACGTGGCAAGCTGGTGGAAGCTGCTCGAGAACCGCGCGATGCAGTCGGCCGATCCGGTCAACCCGCGGCGCGTGCCCCGGGAGCTGTAGCCGCGCCTGCCCGACCACGCGATCATCACCGCGGGCTCCGGATCGGCCGCGAACTGGTTGCGCCGCGACCTGAAGAAGCGCCGCCGCATGAAGCCGCCGCTGTCCGGCAGCCTCGCCTCGCTGGGCGCCGGCACGCCCTACGCGATGGCCGGCAAGATGGCGTTTCCGGAGCGCACCGCGATCGCCTGCATGGGCGACGGCGCCATGCAGACGAACGGCCTGAACGTGATGATCCCGAGAAGCTTGGCGCTGCCCGGGACGAGGCGCTGTCGGCGGATCGGCCGGTGATCCTGGAGGTGCGCACCGACCCGGACGTGCCGCCGCTGCCGCCGCACGTCACGCTCAGGGACGCGGCCAACTCCCTGTCGAGGCTGGCCGGCGAGCCCAGCTCGGCAGCGTGCTGAAGAACAGCGCCAAGGGGCTGCTGGCCAGCGTGCTGCCCGGCAGGCGCTGAGCTGCCGGTCGAAGTTCGCCGCGGCCCGCCGCGTTCAGGGCACTTCGTCTTCCCCGAGCACGCGGGCATCCGCCCCTTCCTCCGGCGGGCTCGGCGGCGCGTAGCCGAAGCGGGCGAACACGGCCAGGCAGTGCTCGCCGAGCCACGCCGCATCGGGGGCCGCGAGCCGGTGCGGCTGTGCGACGTGGCGTAGCGAGCCGATGTAGCCTCGCATGCGGCCGATCGCCTGTTCGAAGCCGGGCAGCCGGAGCTGGTCATGCAGGCGGGCGAGCTCGCGCCCCGGATGGCGCACGAAGCTGTCGTAGCGGATCTCGGCGAAGCAGTCCGGCGGCAGGACCGCCGCCTGCCCGATCAGGCGCGACATCAGCCGCGGATAGACCCGCCGCACCAGGTCGCGCGCATCGATCTCCGGCTCGCCGAGCGACAACTCCCGCGCCAGCGTCGAGAACATCCGCATGGAGGAGGCGTACACCTGCGCCGGATGCCGGTGGATGTGGATGAAGCGGGCCTCCGGCCAGATCGCGCGCAGGGCCGGGATTCGGGCGCTGTTGGCGGGGTTGCGTATCAGCAGCGGGCGACCCGCGGCGCGAGTCATCTTGGCGACGTAACGCTCCAGCCGTTGCGCCCAGCGACGCTGCTCGGACGCGTCGACAGCCTCGCCGAACACGCCGCGGTCGAACTCCTGCATCAGCCGGCTCGGGAAGTAGATGCCGTGGTTGCAGGACAGCGTCGAGAGGTTGGCGATCGCCAGCTCGTCCTCCTGCGGCAGGTCGGGCGTGAGCGCGATGTGGTCGATCAACCGGGTGCGCGGGAAGAACTGTCCGACGAACGGTGCGGCAACGCGCGCCAGCCCGAGCGCTTCGGCCGGCAGCCCGACCGCCATCGGAGAAAGGATGCCGAACGCCTGCGAGCGGCTCAGCACGTTGGTGAGGTGGGTGGTGCCGCTGCGCCAGTGCCCGACGATGAAGATCGGCGCTGGATAGCCGTCGCCCGACCGGGTGAGCACGGCCTCGCCGAGGGTGAAGGGCAGCCGCACCAGTGCGCTGGCCAGCGCGATCGCCAGGACGTGCGCGCGACGCGGCGCCACCCCGCCCTTCAGCAGCAGCCGCAGCAGCGTGTCCGGGGTGGCGCCGCAGAGCGGATGGAACACGCGGTGCGCGCGACCACCGCCGAGCGAGGCGAACCTCACCGCCCGGGCGAGCCGCGCGCGGGACCCGCGGCGCCTGCGGGTTGCAGGACGCTGTCCCGCGCCTCGGCTGGCTAGAGCCGCGCCGCGATGGTGTCGGCGACGCGCAGCGCGTTGGCGACGATGGTCAGGGTCGGGTTCACCGCGCCGATCGAGGGGAAGAAGCTGGCGTCGGTGACGTAGAGGTTGTCGAGCTCGTGCGCCTTGCAGTCGACGTCCAGCACCGAGGTCGCCGGGTCGGTGCCGAAACGCAAGGTTCCTGCCTGATGCGCGGTGCCGCCGATCGGGGTGTCCTTGCCGAGATACAGCGCCCGCTCGAACAGGTGGGGATGGATGTCGAGCTGGTTGCACATCTGCTCCAGCTTGTGCTTCAGCCGCTTCTGGCCCTCCATGTTTGTCTCCTCGAAATCGAGGAACACCTTGCCGTCCCGGTAGTGGATCCGGTTCTGTGGCAGCGGGATGTCTTCCGAGGTCAGCCAGAAATCGATCGAGTGCTTGGCGAGGTAGTCGAACGGCATCTCCGGCAGCCAGTGCAGGAACTTCGGCAGGCCCTCGCCGTGCACCTGCACCCCGTCCGACTTGCCGACCATCTGGATGTGGCCGAGCGGATACTCCCAGTCGTCGGCGCCGAAATAGAAGTCGTTCAGCCCCAGGGTCTTCTGGAACTTGGTCGGGTTCGGCGTCTTCGACACCGCCATGATGGTGGAGTTGTTGTGCCGCATGTAGTTGCGGCCCACCTGGTCGGAGCCGTTGGCGAGCCCGTTCGGATGTGCATCGTTGGCCGAGCGCAGCATCAGCAGCGCCGAGGAGAGCGCGCCGCAGGCGACGACGACGATGTCGGCCGACAGGGTGATCCGCTCGCCCGCATCGGTCAGCACCATCACGCCGGTGACGCTGTGCCCATCGGGGCCGGTGAGCAGCTTCTCGACGTAGCTGCGTGTCATCAGCGTCAGGTTGTCATGGTTGCGCAGCGCCGGATCGACGGTCATGATCTGGGCGTCGGCTTTGCCGTTGGTCGCGCACGGGTAGCCGTCGAAGGCGTCGCAGCGCACGCACGGCGAGTGCGGCAGTGGCACCCCGTCGCGCTCCTCGAGCAGCACCCCGACCGGCAGGTGGAACGGGTGGTGCCCGATGCGCTTGAGCCCGTCGAACAGCTGCTGGATGCGCGGCTCGTGCGTCACCGGCGGGTGCGCGTAGGGCTTGGTGCTCGGCGGCTCGGTGGGATCCTCCCCGCGCAGGCCGTGCACCGCGAACAGCTCCTCGGCGGTCTGGTAGTAAGGCTCGAAGGTGTCGTAGCCCACCGGCCAGGCCGGGGCGATCCCGTCCGGATGGTGGATCTCGCCGAAATCGCGCTCTCGCAGCCTGAACAGGATCGAGCCGTAGAACTTGCTGTTGCCGCCCACGAAGTAGTGCAGCCCCGGATGGAAGCTCTCGCCCTTGCTGCTGTACCAGGTCTCCTTTGCCTGATAGGCGGCATCGACGAACACCGTCTTGCTGTCCCAGTTCTCCCGGCCGCGGCGAAGGTAGTCGCCGCGCTCGATCAGCAGGATGCGCTTGCCGGTCTTGGCCAGCTTCCAGGCCATCGAGCCGCCGCCCGGACCGGAGCCGATGATGATCACGTCGTAGCGCTCGCTGCTCATCGCGGTTCTCCTGCTGGCGTCTGCGCAACGCCGAGGCCGGGCGCTGTGTTCCGCGTCTGCAGCCGACGCCGGGCCGGAACCGGCGAGAAGGCTGCGGCGCTAGTCGTCGGTCCGCTTCGTCCGCCGATCCGGGCTCGAGCCCTTCATCCAGCCGCTGGAGAGCATTGCATGACCGACGAGACGCCGCCGCGCATCCCGTACTGGCGTCTCTGGACTGACGAGGAAGAGGTCAGCCATCAGACGCGGTGCGAGCTGCCCGAATTCCAGATGAAGGCGATGGGCGGCGGTGCGGCGCCGCAGTGGCCGGGCAACAAGACCAGCGGCGAGATGGACGTCATGGCCACGGTGCAGCCGGTCGGCCGGGTCGGCCGGGTCGGGCAGTGGCACGAGGACCCGGCGCCGCGATGGATCATCCCGCTGCCCGGACGCTGGTTCGTGGAATCCATGGACGGCACCCGGATCGAACTCGGCGCCGGCGAGATCTCGTTCGGCGAGGACCAGAACACGCCCGAGAGCGACGGGCGCAAGGGGCATCGCTCCGGCACCGTCGGCGACCAGCCGGCGGTGCTGATGGTGGTGCAGTTCGCCGATCCGCCGACCGTCAATCGGCCCTGCCGGTCTCGTTGAGCGGCGGTGGTGGAAGGCTTCGACGTACGCGACGACCGCTTCGCCCACTACGTCCTGGGCAATGCCCGGCTCGAGACGCTGGCGAGCGGCTGCCGCTGGATCGAGGGGCCGGTCTGGATGGCGGACTGGAACTGCCTGCTGTTCCAGGACCTGCCGAACAACCGCACCATGCGCTGGAGCGAAGCCGACGGCGCCTCGGTGTGGCGCGCGCCGTCCGGCTACGCCAACGGCCAGACGCGCGACCGTCAGGGCCGGCTGATCAGCTGCTCGCATCGCGGCCGCTGCCTCACGCGCACCGAGTGGGACGGCACGCTCAGCAAGCTGGCGACGCACCATGACGGCAAGCGGCTGAACGCTCCCAACGACGTGGTGGTGAAATCGGACGGCTCGATCTGGTTCACCGATCCGCTGTACGGCCTGCTCAACGACTACGAGGGCGGACGCCAGGTCTCGGAGCAGCCGCCGGCGGTGTATCGGCTCGACCCGCAGAGCGGCGCGCTGAGCGTCGTTGCGCACGACTTCGACGGCCCCAACGGCCTCGCCTTCTCGCCCGACGAGCGGCGGCTCTATATCGGCGAGACCGGCGACCAGTCGAAGCCCGACCCGAAGCAGTACCTGCGGGTGTTCGACGTGTCGGCGGACGGCCGGTCGCTGAGCGGCGGCGACATCTTCCATAAGGTCGAGCCCGGCTACGGCGACGGCTTCCGGGTCGACGAGGACGGCAACCTGTGGAGCAGTGCCGCCGACGGGGTGCACTGCATCGATCCCGGCGGCAGGCTGCTCGGCAAGATCCTGACGCCGCGGACGGTGGCCAACCTCACCTTCGGCGACCGCCACCGCAGCCGCCTGTTTATCGGCGCTTGGGACACGCTATACGCGATTTTCCTTAATCGCCGAGGTGTGCAGTGGCCGTAACCACCCTTGAACTGGCGCGGATCAGCCTGACCAGCGCCGATGCCGATACGCTGGCCTCATTCTACGAGAACGGGCTCGGCTTCGTCCGCACCGCGCGCACGCGGGTCGACGCGGCGCTCTACGGGATGCAAGGCAGCGAGGCGCTGGTCGTGACCCTCGCCCTCGGCCAGCAGCTGATCGAGCTGGTGCAGTTCGACCGCCCGGGCCTACCCTATCCCGCGGTGCATACCAGCTATGACCCCTGGTTCCAGCATATGGCGATCGTGGTCAGCGACATCAACGCGGCGCTGCAGCGCCTGCAGGCGCAGAGCACGCCGGTCCCGATCAGCCTGACCGGACCGGTCACCCTGCCGGCGAGCTCCGGCGGCGTCACCGCGATCAAGCTGCGCGACCCCGAACTGCACCCCTTCGAGCTGCTGCAGTTCCCGGCCGGCGCGATCCCCCCGGCCTGGGACGGCGTCGTGCCGGCGCCCGGCGGCTACGCGCTCGGCATCGACCACTCCGCGATCGTGGTGTCGGACGTCGCGGCCAGTTCGGCGTTCTACGGCGCGCTTGGGCTGTCGGTCACCTCGAACACCACCAACCAGGGTGCGCAGCAGGACAGCCTCGACGCCGCCACGGGCGTGGTGGTGGAAGTGGTCGGCATGTCGCCGTCGCAGGCGACGCCGCACGTGGAGCTGCTGTGCTACAGCGCCCCTGCCGCGCCGGCCGCGATCACGGTCAGCGCCAACGACGTCGCCGCCACCCGCCTGGTGATGCGCAGCGTCGGCATGACCAACGAGGAGGGGCCGCTGCGCGATCCCGACGGCCACACGCTCCTGCTGGTCGGGATGCGCGGCTGGGAAGATCCGGTCAGCAGCCCGACCTGACTGCGAGGGCACCGGGGGGCGAGCCCCCCGGCCTGCTACTCACGCGGCGCCGGCGTGCGGACACGGAACAGGCCGAGATCGAGCTGCCTGCCGGTCGAGTAGTTGATCCCGCCCAGGCGGCCGAGCGCCTGGACGGCGACCCCGTCATGGGCGAGGCGCACGCGGAACGCCGCCTCGTCGCGGCTGCCGACCAGGGCCAGGCCGCAGCGTCGGTCCCGCGCCAGCAGGTCGGCGGCCGACGCGGCATCGACCAGCCGGGTGCCGCGCCCGACCAGGAAAACCAGGCTCGGCTCGCTGAAGGAGGCGGAGGCGAGCACGCTTTCCGGGCACGGCTTCACCTGCGCCACCATCGCTGCGATGCGCGGGCTGAGCCAGATCGCGCGCAGGTTCGGCAGCACCGCCCAGAACAGGCTCAGGTAGGTGAGCAGGGCCGCCGCAGAAGCGAAACCCAGTGCGCGGCGCGGCTCGCGCAGCGCCGCGAGCAGGGCCGCTCCCGGCACCAGCACCAGCGCCAGGCCGGCGGCGAAACAGGCCGGCAGAGAGATCACCCGCTGCAGCCGCCACAGCAGGATCGGCCCGGCAAGCGCCAGCGCGAGCCCGAGCAGCAGCCATGCGCCGCCATAGAGTCCGAGCAGCGCCTTTCCCCAGCTCTGCCGGGGCCACTGCCAGCCGTCCGGCGCGCGCAACGCCGCGGCGGTCAGGATGGCGATCGCCGGGTAGGCCGGCAGCACGTAGTGCGGCAGCTTGGTCGCGATCAGCTCGAACAGGATCCAATGCGGCAGGATCCAGCACAGCAGGAATCGCACCTCCGGGGCACGCCGGCTTCGCCAGGCGAACGGCACCGCGATCGCCGCGAACAGCGAGCCCGGCCAGAAGGCGACCGCGAACACCAGCAGGTGGTAGCCCGGCGGCAGCCCGTGCGCCTGCTGGCCGGAGGCGACCTTGCCCAGGAAGTTGGTGCCGACGGCGCTGGAGAAGAAGCGGCCGTGGCTGACCAGGGCGATCGCGACGCACCACGGCAGCACGATCGCCAGCATCAGCGGCACCCCCCAGGCCGGCCGCAGCCGCCGCCACCAGGCGAACCGCCTTTCGCTGAGCGCGAGTGCGAGCGGCGTGCCGAGGCCGGGGATCAGCACCACCGGCCCCTTCAGCATCAGCCCGATGCCGAGCGCGATCCAGTACAGCGCCGGCCAGTACAGCCCCGGCCAGTACAGCCCCGGCCAGCAGAGCGCCGGCCAGAGCCGGGCCGAGCGGGACCCGGCAGCAGCGGCGACGACGTCCTCCCGCGGGCCGCGCCAGATGCGCAGCAGGGCGAGTTCGGCCAGCAGCACCACCGTCAGCAGGCAGCTGTCGATCGTGGCTATGCGGGCCTCGGCCGTCATCAGCACCGACAGCGCGAGCAGCAGGGCCGCGAACAGCCCGATCTCGCTGCCGAACAGGGAGGCGCCGATCGCCGCCGTGAGCAGCACCGAGCTCACCGCCGCGATCAGCGAGGGAATGCGCCAGCCCCAGGCCTGGCGGTGCAGCAGGGTGCCGGTGGCCGCGACCGACGCCGCCTCGAGCCAGTAGATGCCCGCCGGCTGCAGGTAGCGCGGCTGATCCTGGAACCGCACGTCGACGTAGTCGCCGGTCTGCAGCATCTGTGCGGCGGACTCCATGTAGCGCGGCTCGTCGCGGTCCAGCGGCGGCAGCAGAGCGCGGCCCGGCAGGAACAGGGCCAGTGCCGCGGCCGCGAGCAGAGCGGCCCGGCGCGTGCCGAGACGATGCGCGGCGGGATCGGGCACCGGGCTCAGACTTCGGTGACCCGCTCCGGCCGCACCGTCCGCTTCTGCAGCCACATCACGCCGACCATGTCGCGCAAACCCACCAGGGCGCGGTTCCAGTTGGTGTATTTGGAGCTGCCGTGCAGTCGCGCGCGGTGCCGCACCGGCTTGCACAGCAGCGGGTGGCCGTAGCTGCCGAGCAGTGCCGGCAGGAAGCGATGCAGCCCCTCGAATTGCGGCAGGCGCAGGAAGGCGTCGCGCGCGAACAGCTTCATCGGCGCGCCGGTGTCCGGGCAGCCGTCGCGCAGCAGCCGCTCGCGCAGCCCGTTGGCGAAGCGGGTGGCGAAGCGGCGGGACAGCGTGTCGTGACGCTTCAGCCGCACCCCCACCACCAGCGGCGAGCTGCCGTTGGCGCCCTCGGCCAGCGCCAGCATCGCCGGGATCTCGGACGGGTCGTCCTGACCGTCGCCGTCGATGGTGGCGACCCATCGCGACCGTGCCGCCTCGATGCCGGTGTGCAGCGCCGCCGACTTGCCGCAGCGGGCGGCGTGGCTCAGCACGCGCAGCTCGGGCAGCACGTCGCGGCAGGCGAGCAGCTCGGACAGGGTGGCATCGGTGCTGCCGTCGTCGACGAAGATGACCTCGAACGGACGCAGCGCTGCCAGCGCGTGGGCGATCTCGCTCACCACCGGACGGATGTTCTCCGCCTCGTTGAGCACCGCCGCGATTACCGACACGCGCAATGCGGACGCGCTCACGCCGCCCGTTTCATGAAGCGGAGCTCACGCCGCGGAGCGTCTTGCGAACGCCGCCGGCAATCCGGAGATGGCGCGGTCGATCAGGGCGGCGTCGTGGCCGGCGGTGAGCATCGCCGCCACCACCTCCTGCGCCGCCTGGCTGGCGATCTCCGCGGCACGGCTGCGCACCTCGCGCACTGCGGCGCGCTCGGCTGCCTGGATGCGGTCGTGCGCCAGGCGCTCGCGGCGCCGTGCCGCGGCTTCCGCCTCCTGCCGTCCCGCCTCGGCGATCCGGGCGGCCTCCTGGCGGGAGCGCTCGACCATCTCGCGCGCCTCGATGAGGGCCGCCTCTCGCTCACGCTTGGCCTCGGCCAGCATCTGCGCCGCCTCGCGCTTGAGCCGCGCGGCCTCGTCCAGCTCCTGGCGCACCTGCACCGCGCGCGCATCGAGCACCGCCAGCACCGGCCGCAGCAGCCTGCGGCCGAGCAGCGCGAAGAACAGCACGAAGGCGACGCTGTACCAGAACAACGGCTCGTGCAGGAGGTTGGGCGAGTTCATCGGGACTGCTCCGCCGCCGCGATCACGCCGCGCGGCCGGGCGCGAGGGCGCCGTCCACGTGGGCCTCGACGAGCCCGCGATCGGGCTCCTGGCCGGTCACGCGCTGCACCAGGAGCTGCGCCGTGTCGCTGGCAACCTCGCGCAGCGACGCCAGGGCGCGCCGCCGTTCCGCGCCGATCTCCGCCTCGGCATGGGCGAGCTCCGCGTCCAGCCGGGCGCTGCTTTCGCGGCCGCGGACGGCCGCTTCTTCGCGGGCCTGCGCCACCACGCGGTCGAGGTTGGCCTGCGCGTCGGCCGCCGCCTGGCGTCGGGCGCGGCGCAGTTCGTCGGTCGCCTGGTCGGCCTCGTCCTTGCTCCGGCGTGCCGCCTCGAGATCCCCGTCGATGCGCTCCCGACGCTGCTCGAGCACCGAGGCCACCCGCGGCAGCGCCGAGCGGCTGAGCAGGAGGTACAGCAAGAGGAAGATCAGCGCGCCCCAGATCACCTGCCACTTGGTGAGCGGGTTGGCGAAGTCGAGCTGCGGCATGCCGCTGGCCCTGGCCCCGGGTGCGAGCGCCGTCAGCAGCGTCGCTGCCAGGGGCACCGCCTTGATCCGCTGGGCGCTGAGCCCCGACATCGTCCGACCCTCCCGGATCAGCCGAACAGGACGAGGAAGGCGATCAGCAGCGCATACAGCGCGACCGCCTCGGTCAGCGCGAAGCCCAGGATGCCGATGCCGAACACGTGCGGCCTGGCGGCGGGGTTGCGCGCGATCGACGTGACCAGCGCGGCGAAGATGTTGCCGATGCCGACGCCGACACCGGCCAGCGCGATGACGGCCAGACCGGCGCCGATGTCCTTGGCGGCTGCGAGATCCATGGAGGTATCCTTCTGGGTAGGGGTAAGGAGGACGGTCGGCAGGAACCGCGGCTTCAGTGCGCCACCGCCTCGCGCAGGTAGATGCAGGTGAGGATCGCGAACACGTAAGCCTGCAGGGCACCGACCAGCAGTTCGAGCGCCATCAGTGCCATGTTCACGATCAGCGGGGCGATGCCGAGCACCGGACCGATCAGGTGCAGTCCGCCGAGCAGAATGGTGAAGGCCGCGAACATTTCGAACATGACGTGGCCGGCGACCATGTTGGCGAATAGTCGGATCGACAGGCTGACCGGCCGCGACAGGAAGGTCAGGATCTCGATCGGGACCAGCAGCGGCGCCATCGCGAGCGGCGCGCCTTCCGGCAGGAAGTGGGCGAAGAACTTCAGCCCTTGGCTGAGCAGGGCCACGGTCAGCCCCACCACGAACACCATGATCGCAAGCGCGGCCGTGACGGCGATGTGGCTGGTGTAGGTGAAGGAACCCGGGATCAGTCCGATATAGTTGCCGAACAGGATGAAGAAGAACAGCGTGAAGATGAACGGGAAGAAGCGCCTGCCCTCGTGTCCGATCTGGTCGGAGGCCATCCCGTAGATGAACTCGTAGGCCAGTTCGGCGGCGGCCTGGAAGCGTCCGGGCACGATCGCGCGGCGGCGCATGCCAAGGTAGAGGAACAGGAGGATCAGGACCGAGCTCGCCAGCATGTAGAGGACGGACTGGCTGACGTAGAAGTCGGTGCCCAACGCACCCAGCACCGGATGCAGCCTGAACTGCCCGAGTGCATCGATCGTGTTGTGTCCGCCCGCCAAACTCTTTTCCTCCACGGATCCCGGCCTGAGGAACCCATAGCCCTACTGATCAGGCCGCTTCACCCGGCTGGTGTTCGGCATCACCAGGCGCCACACGTTGACGATTCCCGCGACGCCACCGAGGAACGCGAGCAGGATCAGGAACAGCGGGCGAGTCTTCAGCCAGACGTCCAGCCCCCAGCCGATCGCCAGTCCCACGATCACTGCGGCGACCAGCTCGACGCCGACCCGCATCACCAGTCCCAACGAGCTCTGATCGATCGCGCCGTCGGTGGAGGCCTGCTCGACATCGAGATGCCGGTTCCTGGCCTCGCTCAGCCGCTGCTCGAAGGATCCGCCAGCCCGAGGCGATCCATCCGGGTCCGTCTTCGTTTCTCCCAGCTTGCTGACTTGAACGTCATTTCCCCGCCGGCGGCGAGCGCCAGGGCTAGCTACCGGCGGTGCAATGACCTGTCAAGCAAGCGGCAGCCCCGCTCGCGCCGGATCAGGCGCGGATCACATGCCGATAAGACAATGAAATCGTTCGCGCTCGCCGACCTCGCCGTGCCGGACGGCCGGGTTGCGGGCCGAGCGGCTCTGGCCCGGGCTTGCGGAGCTGCTACCCGGCTATTAGCAGGTTGGCGACCGCCTGCCCGGAGGCCGAAGATGCCTGTGCCCAGCGAGCCGATCCGCCTCCGGATCGCGGAGTTCGCCGACCTGCCGGTGCTCGTCCCACTGATCGATCGCGCCATCGCGGTGCTGCAGCGCAGCTTCCTCGACGCCCGCCAGGTCGAGGCCAGCCGGACGTTCATGGGCCTGGACACGCAGCTGGTCGAGGACGGCACCTATCTGGTGGCCGAGCGCGGCGGCGTCATCGCCGGCTGCGGCGGCTGGAGCCCGCGCGCCACGCTGTTCGGCAGCGACGGTGCCGCCGGGCGGGACGCTCGCTGGCTTGACCCGGGCGCCGAGGCTGCCCGTATCCGCGCCATGTACACCGATCCGGCGCACGCACGGTGCGGCATCGGCCGGCTGGTCCTCCGCGCCTGCGAGGCCGAGGCGATCGGTTCCGGCTTCCGCCGTGCCGAGCTGGCCGCGACCCTGGCAGGCGAGCCGCTCTACCGGGCCTGCGGCTACGCGGTGCTGGAGCGCTTCACCGTTGGGGCGCAGATCCAGGCCGGCGTCCCGCTGCTGCGCATGGGCAAGGCCCTCACCGGGTAGTTCAGCTCTGCATCTGCGTGCCGTCCTGCGACCAGCGTATATGGAAGCTGCCCTCGCGGTCGGTGCGCCGGAAGGTGTGCGCGCCGAAATAATCGCGCAGGCCCTGCAGCAGGTTGGCTGGACCGCGTTCGCGGCGCAGCCCGTCGTAGTAGGCCAGCGAGGAGGCAAAGGCCGGCACCGCGACTCCGCTCTGCACCGCCAGCACCACCACGTCGCGCCAGGCCTGTTCGGCACCGAGCACGGCATCGCGGAAATAGTCCTGCAGCAGCAGGCTCGGGGCATCCGGATGGGCGGCGTAGCCGTCGCGAATCCGGTCGAGGAAGCGCGCCCGAATGATGCAGCCGCCGCGCCAGATGGTGGCGATGAGCCCGAGATCGAGGTCCCAGCCGTAGTGCTCGGAGGCGACCGCGAGCTGCTCGAAGCCCTGTGCGTAGGCCACGATCTTGGAGGCGTAGAGCGCGTCGCGGATCTTGTCGATCTCGGCCTGGCTCACGGCACGGCCGTGCTCGGCCGCACCGGCGCGCAGGCCACCGAGCGCTGCCTGCGCCGCCCTGCGCTGCGCCGGCCGCCCGGACAGGGCGCGGGCGAACACCGCCTCGGTGATCGCCGTGATCGGCACACCCAGATCCAGCGCGGACTGCGCGGTCCAGCGGCCGGTGCCCTTCTGCTCCGCCTCGTCGCGGATCATGTCGACCAGCGCGCCATGGCCGTCCGGATCCTGCTTGCGCAGCACCGAGGCGGTGATCTCGATCAGGTACGAGTCCAGATCGCCGGTCTTCCAGCCGGCGAAGATCTCGCCGATCTCGGCGGCATCCAGGCCGTAGACGGCGCGCAGCAGGTCGTAGGCCTCGGTGATCAGCTGCATGTCGGCATACTCGATGCCGTTATGCACCATCTTGACATAGTGACCCGCACCGTCCGGCCCCATCAGCGCGCAGCACGGCGTGCCCTCGACGCTCACCGCCATCCGGGTCACCATCGGGGCGATCCGCTCCCAGGCCTCGCGGGCGCCGCCGGGCATCATGCTAGGCCCTTCGAGGGCGCCCTCCTCGCCGCCCGAGACGCCCATGCCGACGAAGCGCATGCCCTTCTCGGACAGATAACCCTCGCGCCGGATGGTGTCGTTGAACAGCGAGTTGCCGCCGTCGACGATGATGTCGCCGGGCTCCAGATGCTCGAGCAGATCGTCGATCACGTCGTCGACCGGCTTGCCGGCCTTGACCATGATCAGGACGACGCGCGGCTTGGCCAGGCTGGCGACGAACCCCTCGATGTTCTCGGAAGCGACGAAGCTGCCCTCGCCGCCGTGTTCCTCGAGCAGATGTCGCGTCTTCTCGTTCGAGCGGTTGTGCACCGCGACCCGGAACCCCTTGCGCGCCGCGTTGCGCGCCAGGTTCATGCCCATGGTCGCCAGGCCCGTCACGCCGATATCTGCCAGCTCCGCCATACCACGCCCCTTCCTGATCGGCTCGCCATCTCGATGCGGCGGCTGTCTCAAACGATACGCGCGAGCGTGCCGCGCGAGAACCCGCCCCGTCCGGCCGTGTTGGGCGAAGCTGAAACCTCCGCATCGCCACCGATTTGATCCGTGCGCTGGCGCCGGCGGCGCTATGCTGTAGATCTAGCGGCGATGGCAACAAGGCAACCCTCGGTTGAGTTTCGCGAGGCCCCGCCGGTTCGGGACCTGGCGCCACGCGGCCCGCTCCGCACATGCGGCGAACGGCATGCGTCGGACCTCCTGGCGCGCGAGGCCGGGTGCGCATGAGCGGCCCAGGAACCGGACCGGCGGCAGCGGCGCTGGCGCGAAGCGGCGTCAAGGCGGCGAGCGTATCGGTGATCGTCTGCAGCCACGACCGGCCGCACTACGTACGCGCCTGCGTCGCCTCGCTCGTCCAGCAGAGTGTCGGCGGCGAAGGCTTCGAGATCATCCTCGTCGATAGCGGCTCGCCGGCCCCGGTCGCGGCCGAGATGAAGCGTCTTGCCGACAGCACGGCGAACATGCGGCTCATCCGGCTCGACAACTCCGGCGTCAGCCTGGCGCGCAACGAAGGCGCCCGCGCCGCCACCGGCGATTACGTCGCCTATATCGACGACGATGCGATGGCGGCATCCGACTGGATCGAGCAGATCCAGCGCGTGCTGGCGGAGCACGATTACCGTCCGGCGGTGCTCGGGGGCAAGGTGATGCCGGTATGGGAGAAGCCGCTCCCCGGCTGGTGGCCGTCCTCGCTGCGCGGGGTGCTGTCGATCATCGAGCATGACGGTGCCGGCGAGTACCGGACCGAGGCGGTGCCGGCACACCTCGAGCCCTACGGGGTCAACATGATCCTGCGGCGCGACGTGATGCTGAAGCATGGCGGCTTCCCCGAGGATCTGGGCCGGCTCGGGCTGGTGCTGCAGTCCGACGAGGAGGTGCAGCTGGCGTGGCGGCTGCAGGATGCCGGCTTCTCCACCATCTACGACTCGCGCATCCTGGTGCGGCACTCGATCCAGGCCAGGCGCTTCTCGGCGGAGTGGCTGCTCGCGCGGCTGTACTGGCAGGGCGCATCGACGGTGCGCACGCGGCGGCTGCTCGGGCAGGGCGCGCTGGTGCGCCGTGAATTCCCGCGCCGGCTGATCGTCGAGGCGATCACCCTGCCCTTCACCTGGCTGGTGCCGAGGCACAGCACGCGCCTGCTGGCGCTGCGCTGGCGGCACGCCTATGCCTGCGGCTTCACCCGGGAGACGCTGGCCTGCGGCTCGGGAAAGCGCGCGGCACTGCTGCGCGGCAAGGCGTCGGGCCCGTGCTGAGTGCGGCGGCTGGCGCCGCAGCGGTCGCAGCACCCGGCGAGCCGCCGGAAATCACGGTGCTGTTCGCCACACGCAACCGCGGCACCGCACTTCCGCCGGTGCTTGATTGCCTGACCCGGCTGACGCCCCCGGAAGGCGGCTGGAAGCTGCTGATCGTGGATAACGGCAGCACCGACGGCACGCCCGCGCTGCTCGACGCCTACCTCGACCGGCTGCCGCTGACCGTGCTGCACGAGCCGCGCGCCGGCAAGAACCGGGCGCTGAATGCGGCGCTGCCGCACCTCGAGGGCACGCTGATCGTGCTGACCGACGACGACGTGCTGCCGCAGGCGGACTGGCTGGCACGCCTGCGGGACGCGGCCCGCGAGCATCCGCATGCGTCGCTGTTCGGTGGCACGGTGCTGCCGCACTGGAGCCGGCCACCTCCTGCGTGGCTCACCGAGGACGCGGTTCCGTTCAGCGTGCTCTTCGCGCAGCAGAAGCGCGCCGCCGGCGCCTGCAGCTGTGCCGCGATCTTCGGTCCCAACATGGCGGTGCGCCGCGGCGTCTTCGAAGCCGGCCACCGCTTCTCTGAAACGGTCGGTCCGGACGAGAGCCGTCGGCTGTACGCGATGGGCGGGGAGACCGAGTTCCTGCGCCGGGTCGAGGCAGCGGGGTACAGCGGCTGGTTCGTTCCCGAGTCGGTGGTCGGACACATCATCCGCCCCGAGCAGCTCGGCGAGGACTGGATCCTGCAGCGGGCCTACCGCTACGGCATCGGCGAGGGTCGTCACTACGCCGGGACGCGCAGCGGCCCGTTCGGGGAAGCCCGTCACCGGCCGCCGCTGCGCCTGCGCGCAAGGGCGCTGGCCTATGGCCTCGCGGCGGGGCTGACCCGGCTGACGCCGCCGAGCGCGCTGCGGTTGAGGATCCGCTACCGGGCACGCAGCCTCGCGGGCAGCATCGACGCGTTCCGTCAGGCTGGCAGCGACACGGCGGCGAGGCCCGAGCAGGAGGCGGTCGTCATCCGCTAGGCCGGCGCGGCGCCGACGGCGTCTCCTACTGCGGTGCCGCCGGCGGCAAGGAAAGGTAGCTTGGCTGCGGCGACTGGCTGGGTGGTGCCAAGTCGATCGGGCCATCCGCCGCGGCATGGCGGCCGCGATGCGGCACGATCG
>CAXTNV010000023.1:0-24757 GCA_964245755.1 uncultured Acetobacteraceae bacterium
CTGTCGCCCTCCACCGCGCACCGGCTGCTGACGACGCTGGAGCAGGAGCGCTACGTGCATTTCGATGCCGAGCGGCGGCTCTGGTCGGTCGGCGTGCAGGCCTTCGTCGCCGGCAACGCCTTCCTCAAGACGCGCAGCCTGGTGGCCAGCGCGCGTCCGCAGATGCGGGCCCTGATGGAGGAGAGCGAGGAGACCGTGAACCTCGCTGTCGAGGACCAGTTCGAGGCGATCTACCTGTCCCAGGTCGAGTGCCGGCAGATGATGCGCGCCTTCGCCCGTCCCGGTGCGAGGGTGCCGCTGCACTGCTCCAGCGTCGGCAAGGCGCTGCTCTCGGCGATGCCGGACAGCGAGCTGTCCCGCATCCTGCATCGACGCGGCCTGCCGCGGGTCACGGTCAAGACGATCACCACCACGACGACGCTGCGCGATGACCTGATCCGGACGCGCGAGCGCGGCTACGCCATCGACGACGAGGAGAACGCCGTGGGCTTGCGCTGCATCGCCGCCGTCATCTTCAACGAGAACGCGGCCGCGGTCGCCGCGATCTCCGTCTCCGGGCCGATGGCGCGCATCTCCGACGACCGCATCCCGCTGCTCGGCGACCGGGTGCGGCGCAGGGCCGACGCGATCACGGCGCAGCTCGGCGGTGCCCTGCCCGCCTGGTGTCGCCGGGACTGAAGCCGGAACCGGCGCCGAAGGCTGTCGCGGCCATGACGTCATGGGCAACCGTGGTGATCCCCACCAGGGACAGCTCCGCCTGGATCGGCGGCGTCCTGGAGCATTACCGGCGTCACGGCGTCATCGCCACGATCCTGCTCGACGCCCGGAGCCGTGACGCGACGGCGGACATCGTGCGACGGGCCGGATCGCCGGTCGTGGCGCTGGAGGGCTTCTCCTGCACCGAGGCGGCGGTGGCGCTCACGCGTCGCTGCGTCCCGACGCCGTGGGCGTTGTTCCTGCACGACGACGAGATCCCGTCGGACGCGTTGTTCGCCCGGCTGCAGGGGCCGGAGCCGCCGCAGCACGTGGAGTCGGTAGCAATACCCCGCCGCTGGGCCTGGCACGTCCCCGGCGAGCCCCTGCGGTACGGCCGCTCGGAGCACTGGCCGGACCGCACCGGGCGCCCCGGCACCGACCATGCCTGGCGGCTGTTCCGTCCAGACAGGGTGCGCTTCATCCCGGTGATGCACACCGACGGCTTCATCGTCGGGCCATGGTCGCGAATGCCGGCGGACGCCTACTTCGTGCACTTCGAATGGGTGATACGCAGCCACGCCCAGCGCCGGGAGAAGCTGCGCGGCTACGACAGGGAGCGCTACGGCTATGGCCGCTTCTTCGAGCGGATGTACCTGCCGGAAAGCCAGCCGGAAGGCGTGATCGAGTACCTGCCCTTCGGGACCGAACGCTACGATGCTCTCGCGCGCAGCTACTACGCGGCGCGCAGGGGGCCGCCGCGGCTTGTGCGGACGCCGTGGCGGTGTCATCTCGCGACGGCGCGGCACAGGATCGCCGGATATCTTCCAGGGCGGGAGGAGCCGGCCGATCGGGCAGGGCTCGCGCCGCGGCTGGATCAGGAGATCACGGGGGTGTTCGAGCCAGACCGGAGATGAACGCATAGCTGCCAAGGATCGCCGGGGCCGCCCACGCGGTCGCGGAGGCGAAGGGCCAGGGCCAGGGCCAGGAACAGGTACGGGGACAGGAAAGGTAGATGGACGAGGGTGACGTGACCGCGGATCTCGCGGCTTCGGACGGTCTGGCGCAGTTCTTCACCCATTCGGTGTCGCGCAACGCGAACAAGACCGCAATCGACTTCCTCGGCCGCAGGACGACCTACGCGGAGCTGGGTCGGGTGGTCGAGCGCGCCGCGATCGGCCTGCAGGAAGAGGGGGTGGTTCGCGGAACGCGCGTCGCCGTCTGCCTGCCCAACACGCTCTACGCGGTGGCGATGTTCTACGCGATCCTGCGCGCCGGCGGCATCGCCGTCGCCCTCAACCCGCTCTACGTCGAGAAGGAGCTGACCACGCTGCTGCTGGACTCCGGCGCCGAGCTCCTGGTGCTGCCGAACCTGATCGCGATCAGCCGCAAGGGCGTCTGTGCCGCGCGTGCGGCTGGCGTGCGCCGGATCGTGACCTGCGACTTCGCCGACGGCCTGCCGCGGTTCAAGCGCATCCTGTTCCGGATGCTGCGCCGCCGGGAGATCGACGGCGACCTGCACGGCGGCCTGTTCGTCGACTTCCGCAAGCTTGTCGCAGCATCCGGCGCGCTTCATGACGTTCGGGTGGATCCCCGGGAGGACGTCGCGATCATGCAGTACACCGGCGGCACCACCGGCGTGCCGAAGGCGGCGATGCTGACCCACGCCAACGTCCTGGCCAACATCAGGCAGACCCGGATCGGACTGGGTTCGACGCTGCACGGACCGCAGACGGTGATCGGCGTGCTGCCGCTGTTCCACGTGTTCGCCATGCTCTGCGTGATGATGCTCACGCTGGACATCGGCGGCCGCATGATATTGCTGCCGCGCTTCGAGATCCGCCAGCTGATCGCGACGATCCGGCGCACGCGGGCGACCGTCATGTCCGGCGTGCCCACCATCTTCGGCGCGATCGCGCGCTTCAAGGCGCTGAACCCGTCGCACCTGCGGTCGCTCCGCCTGTGCAACTCGGGCGGGGCACCGCTACCCGCGGAGATCCGCGCGGAGTTCGAGCGCCTGACCGGCTGCAGGATACGCGAAGGCTACGGGCTGAGCGAGACTTCGCCGGTCGTCACCATGACCCCGCCCGGGGAGGAGCGGGACGGCTCCTGCGGACAGGCGCTGATCGATACCGAGATCTCGATACGGGCGCTGGAGCCGCCGCACCGGGTCATGGCGCAGGGCGAGCGCGGCGAGGTCTGGGTGCGCGGGCCGCAGGTGATGAAAGGCTACTGGAACCGTCCGCAGGACACGCGCGACGCGCTCGTCGACGGCTACTTCCGCACCGGCGACGTCGGCTATTCCGACCAGGACGGCTACCTGTTCCTGGTCGACCGGATCAAGGACCTGATCCTTTGCGGCGGCTACAACGTGTATCCGCGGGTGGTGGAGGAGGCGCTGTACACCCACCCGGCGGTGGCGGAAGCGGTGGTCATCGGCGTCCCGGATCTGCACCGCGGGCAGAAACCCAAGGCATTCGTGAGCCTGCGGCCGGACCAGCTGGCAACTCCGGAGGAGCTTCGCCTGTTTCTCGGCGACCATGTATCGAAGATCGAGCTGCCGAGCGAGATCGTGATACGCGCGGTGCTGCCGAAGACGATCATCGGCAAGCTGTCGAAGAAGGCCCTGCTGGAGGAGGAGGAACTGGCTCGCGCCGGCGTCAGGGCAACCGTCGCGTCCTAGATCGGATGAAGTCCGGGGGCTCAAGGCCCCGGCGGGTCAAGAGTAGCGACCCGGCCTGACCTGCGCTGTCGCGGCTAGGGTTCCCCGAGCCTGTCGATGGTGGCCAGGTCAGGCGCCCCGTCGAAATATCGCGCCAGGGCGCCGCTGAATACCGTCGACTCTGGCCGCAGCGCCGCGAACAATGTCATGCAGGAGCGGAACTTGAGGTCGTCGGGGCTGCCGAATATCTGCTCCACCGACCGGCCCTCGATCCGGTTGACCAGCTCGCCGCACGCGATCAGCCGCGGTCCGAGCTGCGGATGCGCCAGGTATGCGATCGCCTCCTGCCGGGAACCGATAGCGTAGTAACGGGCGGTGGCGCTGTGGCCGAGGCCGCTCAGCTGCGGGAAAATGAACCACATCCAGTGGCTGCGCTTGCGCCCGCCGCGCAACTCCTCCTGCACCTGGGCGAGAACCGGCTGCTGCGCCGTGACGAAACGCTCGAGGTCGAACGCATCGGGCATGAGGTCCTCCTAGCCGGCAGCGTCGCCGGCCGTTGCGCTGCGGGCGCGGCGCGTCATGGATCCGGGCGCACCTTCACCTCCGCATGGCTCCCGTGGCGCTTGGCGAAGGCCTTGGTGAACTCGGCGCCGAACAGGAAGATCTGCGCCGAGTAGTAGATCCAGAGCAGCACGATGACCAGCGCGCCCGCGGCGCCGTACGAGGATGCGACCTGGCTGCTGCCGATATAGAGCCCGATCGCGGTCTTCCCGATCGTGAACAGCAGCGCCGTGGTCAGCGCGCCCACCCAGACATCGTACCACTCGATCGATTGATCGGGCAGCACCTTGTAGATCGCCGCGAAGAGCACCGTGACCATCGCCAGCGAGACGAGGAAGTTCAGCAGCTGGATCAGCAGGTCGACGCCGGGGAGCATATGCTGCAGCGCTGAGCCGAGTGCCGCGACGGCGGTGCTGACGGCGAGCGAGATCACCAGCATGAAGCCGAGTGCCGCGACCAGCCCGAGGCTGATCGCGCGTGCCCGGACCAGCCGCGACACGGTCGAGGATCTGCCCTTCGCCCTGACGTTCCAGATCACGTTGAGGGCGATCTGCATCTCGCCGAACACGCCGCTGGCGGTGATCAGCAATGTGCCGATGCCGAGCAGGGTAGCGACGATGCCGCTGTGCCTGTTGCTGGCGGAAGCGATCATGGTCTGGATCGCGTAGGCCCCGTCGGGTCCCATCATGCCCTGCAGCTGTCCCTTGATCGCGCCGTGCGCCGCCTGCGGGCCGTAGATCAGGCCGACGATGGCGATCACGATGACGAGCATCGGGGCGATCGAGAAGATCGTGTAGTAGGCGATCGCCGCCCCGCGCGAAACCGCATCGTCCTCCAGATAGCCTTTGACGCTGTCCTTGAGGAGCGCCCAGATCGTCCGCAGCATCGCGCACCTGTCCGACTAAGGCAGCTGACCGTTGGTGATCGATCTATAGGTTCTGCGGCAGCGCCTGAGAATGGCTCCCGTTGACGGCAGCTTGAGGCCAGCCTCGCGCCGCCGGATCGCGGTGTTCGGGCAGTGCAGAGAAACGATTCTCATGCAATAACAACTCAGGCCTTGGTGCTTCGTTAATACTTCAGGAATTAGTATTTGTGACATTGCGATATCGCATCTATTCGTGCATCACCTGGTTTCAATAGTGCTGTTACCTGAGCGAGGAACGATGACCGCCAGATCCATGCTGACGGGACTTGACGCAGCGTCGAGCGACCGGCGTCTGTCGCAGATGCAGACGCTTTGCCACTTCCTCGACCTCTTCGCGTCCGGTGATCCGGTGATGCGCGCCGGGGCCGCCCGATATGGCGAAAGGCTCCGCGAGGAGGGCTGCGACGGAGAGGAGATCATCAGGATCGCCGCCACCGCGCTTCTCGTCGTGATCGAGCATGAAGTTGAGCAGAGGGCGCGCGTTCTCGACAAGCTGCCGCCGCTGTGGCGGGACCTTCCTGCCGACGAGTAGCCGCTCGAGCCGGCGGCACGACACGTCGACGCTCCAGGCGGCGACTTCTGCACATCGCGGCCACTGTAGCATCCGCCGCTCTGCGGCTCCGAGCCACGCCTGCAACGCACCCTTCGAGGAGCGGTGATCGACGTCGAGCGGATCGCCGCCCTTTGCGAGGGTGCAACCGGGATGCGCTCGCGCCTGCGCGACGAGATCACGCCCAAGCCGGGGACGGACGTGATGGTGTCCGGCACAGCGCGATGGATGGTATGAGCGACCGCGCTTCCAGGCGGGCGGGCGCGGCGCGCATTCGGCTGGCGGCCTAGCGCGGGCCGGCCGACCGCGTAACGACGACGCGCGAAAGGTCGTGCACGCCCCGGCCGCCGCGTCGGTCCCCGGGAACGACGAGGCGAAGATGCTCCGGACCGAGCGGCTGGCCGTCCACACGCTCGGCGACGATGACCTGCTTGTTCTCGAACTCCGGCGCGATCTCGCCGAGTGCCAGGATGGCGGTGTAGCCGTCCCGCCCGGTGACCACGACCGTCTGCCGCACCTGATCGTGCATCTTGCCGGCATCGATCGCGCCGGCACGGCCGAGCACGGCCCAGAGTAGCGGGCCCTCGAAGGACCGGCGCTGCGGTGCCTGCCGAGCGCCCACCGAAACCTCCACCTGGACGGTCGGAAGTGCCGCAAGCTCGCCGGGCGTGACCAGGCGGCCCGGGGCTGTCTCGGCAGCGATGACGATGCCGGCTGGCTGTCCCGGCGATCCGCCCGGCGCATCGGCGACGCCTCGGCCGGCGGCGATCGACGATGCGGCCATGAGGCCGGCCAGGAGGCTGACCAGGGTGGCGGCACGGACTCCGGCTGCGCGACGACCCTGCATCCTCGTCCTCCATCGTGGCCCGCACCGCCCGGGTCGAGGCGGCCGCCGCATCACGCGGCTTCGATCCCGCATCGTCAATCGCCTGCTTCGGGTGTTGATTGGCGTTCGACGCGGCGATCGCCGAACCTCGCCTGCTTCGTGGGGAATGACGACCATGATCCGCTCCAGCATCGCCACCGCCAACCTCTCCATCGCCTTTGAGGCCTGGGGAGCCGCGGACGGACCCGCCGTGATCCTCATGCATGGTTTTCCCTATGACACGCAGGCGTTCGCCGAGGTCGCGCCGATCCTTGCGGCGGCGGGGCTGCGGGTGATCGCGCCGTACTTGCGCGGCTACGGGCCGACGCGCTTCCTGTCGGCTCAGACCATGCGGTCGGGCCAGCAGACGGCGCTGGCGCAGGACGCGCTGGATCTGCTGGACGCGCTCGGCATCGGCCGCGCTATCGTCTCGGGCTTCGACTGGGGCGGCCGCTCGGCCTGCTACCTCGCGGCGCTGCGGCCCGACCGGGTGATCGGCCTCGTCAATGCCTGCGGCTACGTGGTCCAGGACATCGCGGCTGCCTCCGCTCCGCTATCGCCGGAAGCAGAATATCCTCTGTGGTATCAGCACTACTTCCAGACCGAGCGCGGCCTGAAGGGGCTGGACCAGAATCGCGATGCCTTCTGCAAGCTGCTCTGGCGCCTGTGGTCGCCACAGTGGCGCTTCGAGGACACGACCTTCGAACGTTCGGCCGCCTCCTTCCATAACCCCGACTTCGTGGACGTGGTCATCCACTCCTATCGGCACCGCATGAGCAACGTCGCCGGCGATCCCGCCTACCGGGAGATGGAGCAGGCGATCGCGGCCAAGCCGAAGATCTCGGTGCCGACGATCACCTTCCACGGCGCCGCGGATACCGTGTCGCCTCCCGCGACCTCGGAGGGACACGAGACGCACTTCTCCGGCCGCTACGAGCGTCGGGTGCTCGCGGGTGTCGGTCATGCGATTCCCCAGGAAGCGCCGCGCGACTGGGCGCAGGCCATCCTGGAGCTGGCCTGACAAGACGGGCCCGCTGCTCCATCCGGCTCATGCCAGCAATGCCCATGCGCTGATCGCCCCGTTGTAGCTCGTGTAGAACCCGATGGCGTCGTAGACCGCGCTTCCCCAGTTGCCCTGCACTTCGGCCGGCAGTGCCGCGTTCTGCACCGGATCGGAGACGTTGCGCACGAACGCGAACGCGGTGCCGCTCGCGGCGCACGCCTCGCCGATGACGGCGTCGTCCATCTCGATCGAAGTGTAGGCCTGATACTCGCCCGACGTCGTGCCGACCACGAACGTGGACGTGGTCAGCAGCGAGGCGCCGCCGCCGGTCTGGTTGTCAATCTGCGGCACCGCGTCGCCCAGGTTGAGCCCGTCGGGATCGAGCTGGGCCAGCGAGTAGGCGGTGCCGTAATGCCGGTTGAACGCGGCACTCAGCGCGCCGAGCGCACTCGCGCTGGTGGGCACCGGGAACAGCATCGCCCGGAAGTTCGGATCTCGCAGCAGCACGTCGCTCGCAGTCCAGCCGTTCTTGTACTCCGGCCAGCGCGTCGCCGGCTGACCGGCCTGGTACAGTGTCCCGGCGCTCACTGCGCGCACCGTGCCGACATGATCCGTGGTCTTCGCTCCGCCTGCCGTGCCGATGGACATGATCAGGGCCGGCTCGACCTCGGACACCAGCAGCTCGATCAGCGTCCGCAGGAAGCTGGCGCCCGGCCAGTCGAGGTGGGTGTTCGACTTGAACAGCAGCACCGGTTTGCCGCCCAGCTCGACCAGACGATAGCTGCCCCAGTATTCCCAACCGGACGGTGCACCCTGCGGCAGGTTCGCGGCGTAGTTCTCCCAGCCCGGCCAGTCGCTGCGCGACCGATCGCTGTACGGCATCGGTGAGGCGCCGCTGCAGAAGACATGCTCGAGCGCCGCCCACTCGGCTTCGGCCCAGGTGATCACCACCGCCGAGGCCTTGGGCAGCATGCCGGCTGTGGTCTGCAGCAGGCTCGGCGCAGTTCGGTTCACGGCCGCATAATCCACCGCGGGAAGCGGCGGCGCATCGGCGAGCCCAGGCGCGAAGCTCGATGCCTGCCGCAGCGACTGGCCCAGGCGGAGCTGCGGATTATGACGGTGCTTCATCGTGTCTTCCTTGCGCTTCGAGATCGCGGCACCCGATCAAGCGGCCACGCGCGCGCAGGCGGCGCGCGGTCTGCCGTCCCCGCCCCACAGCCTAGCACTGGCCGGCGCACCGCCCCGCGGTTTTTCAGGCCGCCGAGAGGATGCAAGCCGGCCGATACCGCACATGACGCGCACCTCGAACGCTGCCAATGCATCGCCGATACTTCGGCTGCACGTGGTTTCCGGATCGAGCTGTGCTAGATCCGGACCGTTGAGTGCCGGGACGATGCACGGATGCCCTTTCGGATGGCCGCGGACGGTTCGAGCGCGAGGATCATGCCCTCCTGCTGCGGTGTGGAGGTCGGCGCCGGCCCTGCGCGGACGAGCGGCCGACGGCCTTGATCATCAACCGATACCTGGTGCGTGAGCTGAGCAAGCCGCTCGGTATCATCCTTGGCATCCTGCTCGCCCTGTTTGCCAGCTACAGCGCCAGCGGCTTCCTGTCGGACGCGGTAGACGGGCTGCTGCCGGTCGGCGCGATCGTGGAGCTGATCGGTCTGAAGGTCCTCATCTCCCTGGAAGTGCTGATACCGGCCGCGCTGTACATCTCGGTCATGCTGTCGTTCGCCAGGTTGTATAGCGAATCAGAATTCGCTGCGATGTTCGCCCTGCGCCTGACACCGGCGACGATGATGCGGGCGGTGCTGACCCTCTCGGGCTACCTGGCCCTCGTCGTGGCTGCCTTGTCGCTGATCGTGCGCCCCTGGGCATACGAGAGATTGCACGAACTCTCGAACCATGCGGGCACCCTGCTCGACGTCAACGCGATGGAGGCCGGCTCCTTCTATGTCGGACGCGGCGGCACCAGGGTGATCTTTCTGGCGCAGCGGGACGGGCCCGGCGCTCCGGCACGCGACGTCTTCGTCAAGCTCCGGCACAGCGATCGCACCGAGATCATCCATGCGCGGCAGGCCTACAAGGTCGCGCAGACCGGGCCGAAACGCGATCCGGAAGTCTACATGAGCGACGCCTACATCTACGAGATCGAGCGTGACAGAGGCCAGCCCGATCAGGCGGTGCATGCGAACGGACTGACGGTGTTTCCGGAAGGTCGGGACGCCGAACCCCTCGGATACAGCGCCGTGGCCGCCAGCAGCGCGCACCTTGCCGCCTCCGGCTCCGCGGAAGACACCGCCGAGCTGCAATGGCGGCTATCCACGCCGCTATCGACGCTGCTGCTCGGGATGCTGGGGATACCGCTGAGCCGCACCAGACCTCGGCAGGGCCGGTACGCGAGGTTCGGCACGGCGCTCGTCGTGTATTTCGGCTACTACCTGCTCTGCACCTCGGCACGAACCTGGGTCCAGCACGGCCTGATGCCCCGGTTTCCGGGTATCTGGTGGGCTCCCGGGCTGCTCGCCTTGCTGCTGCTCTCCACCACCTATGGGCCCAAGCTCGGGCTCAGGCGCGGACGCGCATGACGGTCGGCCATGGTCCTGGTTAGGCGATACGTGGAGTTCGCCGCCTTCCGGGCGTTCGTCTGGGTGGCGGTGGCGCTGACCGGGCTGTTCAGTCTGCTGGAGTTCGTCGAGCAGCTCGCCTTCGTGGGTCAGGGGCGGTACAACGTCGCGGATGCTCTGCTCTACGTGCTGCTGACCGCGCCGTCGCGGCTGCTGCAAGTCACTCCCGTCTCCATGCTGCTGGGCTCCCTGCTCACGCTCGGCACCCTGGCCAGGAACTCCGAGCTCACGGCGATGCTGAGCCTCGGCGTCTCCGAGAGGCGGATCGTCGGGTCGGTCCTCACGCTGATCGTTCCCATCATCGCCGCCCTATTCCTGACCGAGGAGTTCGTCATCCCGCCGGCTCAGCGACTGGCACAGGAGCAGCGCACCCTTGCGCTGTCATCCTCGACGTCGTCCTATGCCGACAGCAGCTTCTGGGCGCAGAGCGACCACCAGTACCTCAACGTGCAGCGGCTGAGCGGCGGCCAGGTTCCGGTCGGGATCGACGTCTACAGCTTCGAAGCAGATGGAAGCCTGCGGAGCATCATCCACGCGGAGCACGCCGATGTACGGCCAGACGGCGTCTGGCTGCTTCGGAGCGTCTCGCGGAGACGCGTCGAGTCGTCGCAGCTGAGGACCGACCGCCTCGCCTCGCTGCCGTGGCACTGCTTCGTGCCGATCAAGCAGATCAGGTTCCTGATGCTTCCGCTGGAGAGCATCCCGCCGAGCGCGTTGTACCAGCACGTCCGCAGCCTGCAGCGGCAGCACCGGAAGGCCACCCGCTATGAACAGGAGCTATGGACTAAGGCCAGTCTCCCGTTCTCGATGATCGCCATGATCATGATCGTGGCCCCCTTCGTGTTCGGGTCGACGCGCGCACAGAACACCGGACATTATCTCGCGGGCGGGGCAAGCTTCGGCATCGTGTTCTCGCTGGGTCAGCAGATCCTCGGTCACCTCGGTGTGCTGCTCGACCTGAGCCCCGCCGTCACGGCGCTGGCACCATCGATCCTGGTGATGGCACTGGCGATCTACCTGTTCCGCAGTGCGCACCGCGGTAAGCCGTCCGCAGTCTCGCTCACTTGATCGCGTCGAGGTAGCTCAGGAACGAGGCGTAGCGACGGCGCTGACCGTGCAGAAGCACGATCAGGATCGCGCTCAGCGCGATGATCTCGAAGCAGAAATAGTAGAGCGGCGCCGCAAAGACGGCGGTGACGAAGATGCCCAGCGTGCGATAATTCGCCGACATCACTGACCACCGCCGCACCGCCGCCGCGAAGCGCTCGCGATACGACCGACGGACCGATCTGGCTTGGTCCGGGTGACGCTCCAGGATCTGCACCAGCCTGCGGCGTGATCGCACGCCGAGGCCGCTGGTGGCGAGCTGAAGCGTCGCATACAGCCGATGCAGCCGGTCCGCGACCCGTTGCGCGGGCGGAGCCTGCAGGTCCAGCAGCTCCGCCGATCGCTTGCCGCAGCCCCAGAAGTCGTAATCCTGCCGCTGCACCTCGTAGGCAGCGGACTGGACGGCGTGGCAGGCGCCGGACACCAATATCAGGATCCACACCCGGTATCCATATTCCGGGCTCAGCGCCAGGCCGAAGGCGAGGTAGACGGCGATGAACGTCACGTAGTCACAGATGCCGTCGAGTATCTTGCCGGTGTCGGACTGTGATCGCGTCAGACGGGCGAGCTGTCCATCGGCACCGTCCATGACGTGCCAGGCGATCATGAGGCAGAAGCCGCCGACCGCGAAGCGGATATCCCGGTAGTGAAAGTAAGCTACTGCGGCCATGAGGCCGAACACCATGCCGGCGATGGAGACGCTGTTCGGCCGGATATGCAGCCGCGCGAACAAGCGCGCGAGCCGGGTCGCGACAGGGTGAATGAAGTAGAGGTTGGTGATCTCCTCGATCTCCAACGTCCGCCTGATCGCCTCGGCGTCCGGCATGGTGGTCTTGGTCTCGGCATCGTCTGCGGCTCGCACCGCGGGGTGGGATCCGCGACTCAAAGCTGTCGCGAGTCGAGCAGTCTCTCGGCCTTGGCGAGGGCAACCGCATCATCGACGTCGATCCACAGCTTGTCCTGGATGTCGATGCAATATGCCCTGCCCCACCGCGCAAGCACGTTCATGGCCCCGGAGATGCTCTCATCACCTGCAGCCAAACTCTCCTCCAGAGCCTCGAAGATGATCGGTGTGCACAGGAACACGCCGGTGTCGAAACCGTTGAAGTCCGAGATCAGCTTGCCGACATGCTCGATCCGGCCGGACGAACATCTCACGCGCGTGACGTCGTCGAGGTCGTTGACCGAGCCGTTTATGTTGAAATCGACGGCCAGGCTCACGCTGCCCGGCTCGATCGGAGCCGCCATCACGCCGCGAATCAGTTCCGGATCGACGACATGATCGCACATCATCAGCAGGAAGGGCTCGTCGAGATACCGCTTGCCCTTGAGCACGGAGACGCCATTGGCGCGTTCCCAGTCATCGTTGATGATATGGGTGATGGAGACGCCGTCCCGCGCAGCGAAGCTATCGAGCGCGCCGCGCAGTTCCTCGCCCCGGAAGCCGCTGACGACGAGGAAATCATCGACGCCGGCACGACGTGCGCGACCGATCACGTGCTCTATGAGCGGGACGCCCCTGATCGGAATCAGTGGCTTGAGCTCGAGCTTCTCCCGCAGCCGGGCACCCTGCCCCGCCGCGACGATGAGACATTTCATAACGTGGCAGGCATCTCGAGCATCGGGTAGAGCTTCGCGGTGTGCGCCCGTATGAAGGCTTCCACCATCTTGAACGCCTCGTCGTCGGTATACTGCTTCGGCGGATGCTTGCAGAAATAGGCGCTGGGACCTTCAAGCACGCCGCCCACTCCGTTCTGCAGCGCCAGTTTGCAGCACCGGATCATGTCGATCACCACGCCTGCCGAGTTCGGCGAGTCTTCCACCGACAGCCTGAGTTCCAGGTCCATCGGGGTGTCGCCGAACAGGTGTCCCTCCATCCTCAGGAAGCAGACCTTGTTGTCGTTCTGCCAGGGCACGTAGTCGCTCGGTCCGACATGGATGTTGTCGTCCGCGATGCGCTTCTTCGCCACAGACTGCACGGCTTCCGTCTTCGATGTCTTCTTGGACATCAAACGTTCCTGGTTCTTCATGTTCAGGAAGTCGGTGTTGCCACCCGTATTCAGCTGGTAAGTCCTGAGCAGCTTGACGCCGCGCTTGGCGAACAGGTCGGTCAGAACACGGTGCGCGATGGTCGCGCCGAACTGCGACTTGATATCGTCGCCGATGATCGGCAGGTTGCGCGCCCTGAATCTCTCCGCAACCGCCTCGTTGCTGGCGAGAAACACCGGCATGTTGTTGATGAACGCGATACCCGCTTCCAAAGCACACTCCGCGTAGAAGCGGGCTGCTTCCTCCGATCCTACCGGGACGTAGTTCAACAGGATCTCCGCGCGGCTCTGCCTGAGTTCGCCAACGATCTCTGCCTTGCTGAGCTCCCTGGCATCCGACCGGATCAGCGTGCGGTCCTCGGCGTAGTCGGCCATGTGCTCGGAGATACCGTCCAGCACCTGTCCCATCCTGACCGTCACGCCGGTTTCGGGAATGTCCGGCTGGAAGATCCGCGTGCAGTTCGGCTTGCAGAACATGGCGCGGCTGACGTCCACGCCGACCTTGCGCACATCGACATCGAAGGCAGCGACCACCTCGATGTCGCTCGGCAGATAGCCGCCGATCTCAGTGTGCATCAAGCCCACTACGCCTTCGCGGCAACGGTCTGCGGTGTAGTAGTGGATGCCCTGGATCAGCGCGCTCGCGCAGTTCCCTACACCTACGATCGCAATGCGGATTTTGCCTCTAGCCATCTCTGCACACCTCATGTTTTGTTGATCGGCTTTGCATGCGGCAGATCACGCCGCCGCCGGCAGCTCGCGGATACACGAGCACACCAGCGCACTGTATAGCTGCCGATCTCGATGTTTCCTCACGTAGCCGGGGCTGATCTGCGCAACCAGCGGCTTGGTGCGAACCGAGGCATACCAGTGCACGACCCGCGTCCGCGCGGAGAGAACCTTGTTCAACCGCACGACGCGCACGGTGCGGAACCAGTGCTCGGAGATCTCGGGCGGAAGCGGGTAGAACACTTCTGGCTGCTGGATCGTCAGATCCTTGGGCTGGAAGCGCTGGACCACATCCTGAAGCAGCTTCGGTCCCAAAGCGTAGCGCTGCCGCTGGCGTTCGGGCGACAGGTCGAGCATCGCATGCAGGTAGGACGAGAACAGGGTGGAATGCTCCTCCGCCCCCATCGCGGCATTGTTGACGTGCAGGAAGTAGAGCCCTTCTACCTTCCTGAAGGCGCGCCAGCCCTGAGGCGCCCAGCGCAACACCTTGCGTAGCAGATCGAGGGCGAGATGCCGTCCCCACAGCGCGGGGGAACGCGAGTCCCGCACGAACTCGGGCCATACGATGAACTCGGCGCCGAGGAAGTGCGGAACCTTGGTCAATGGAATCAGCGAGGCTACCGTCACGGTGTCGAGATCGAGGTAGATCCCGCCGTAGGCGTACAATATAGCCGCCCGCAGGATATCCGACCGGATCACCGGGCTTGGCAACCCGCGATAGAGCAGAGCCAGGCCGTCACCTAGCCCGAGCGTCTGTCCCGTCCGTGTCAGGAAGCTCGAGGCATCCATCGGCGCCAGACGCACGCGGGGTGCGGCTTCGAGCGCACGCAGGGCCTCGCCATCATTGAGAGTGTCGGTATGGTGCAGGATGATCTCGGGCAGCCCGCTACGTTCAGCTGCGGAGAGTACGGCGAACACGTAGGCCCAAGGCAAGCTCGCACCGGTCAGACAGAAGTGCAGTCGGGCAGGTATCGTCATGAAGCTTCGGCCTGATCGCAGTGCAGTGCGGCCCGTGCAAGCTATAGGAGGGCTACCTCGAAGTCCAATCGACCGGCTGCCGTCCGAATGCTGGCGAGGCGGCATCCGGGTTCGCGCCGCGGAGGAATGTGCTTCCTACAAGCACTTCTGCCGGCTTTGCGGTGACGCCAGCTCGGCATGCGGTTGTTGCTGGGCGACTGGGTGAACGGGCTGGTCATTGACATCGTCGCCGTCATGGTATTGACAGACTGCCTTTCACCGGCGGTCGTGCCTCCAGAGGCGGCGGACACAGGACACGCGTGCGTCAGGTTGCGATCTTCCGTCAGAACCTGTTCAGGATCTCGGAGCCTTTCATCACGCAGCAGGCTCAGCACCTGCAGCGCCACCAGCCCCTGTATGTGGGGAGACTGCGCTTCGGCGATCCGCCGCAGGGAGCGTCGTCGCTCGCCTTGCAGGATCTCGGCGACGGCTGGTCGCTGCCGCGCATCGGCTGGCAGATGGTCACACGAACGGCTCGACCCTACCAACGGTTGCTCGGGGCGCACCGGCCGTCACTCATCCATGCCCACTTCGGCATTGACGGCGTCTACGCGCTGCCGCTCGCGAACAGGCTGAAGATTCCACTGGTCACCACGTTCCACGGCTTCGACGCGACGCTGTCTACCGCCGCCCTGCTCTGCTCGCCGGCCTGGGCAAACTACCCGCTGTTCAGGCGCCAGCTCGCGCGAAAGGGTGATCTGTTTCTCTGCGTCTCGTCGTTCATTCGCGATCGGGTACTGGCGATGGGTTTCCCGGAGGCAAGGACCCACGTGCACTACACGGGCGTGGATTGCCGACTTATCCAGCCACGCGACCCGAGCGAGGAGACGCCGACGATCCTCCATGTAGCCCGCCTGGTGGACATGAAGGGGACCCAGTACCTGATCCGGGCATTCCGCTGTCTGGCGCAGCGCCACCCCGACTACAACCTGGTCATCATCGGCGATGGGCCGCTGCGCCGCTCGCTCTGCGCGCTGACGAAGAGGCTGCAACTTGAGCGCCGCGTGCAGTTCCTGGGTGCGCTGCCGCATGCCCAAGTCGTGGCATGGATGCGGAGAGCTGCGATGCTGGTGCTGCCCAGCGTTGAGACGAGCACCGGGCGGGTCGAGGGCCTAGGCATGGTGGTTCTGGAAGCAGCAGCCACCGGAGTGCCGGTGGTCGCATCGCGCGTCGGCGGCATTGCCGAAGGGGTCATCGACGGCCAGACCGGCTTCCTGGTGCCCGAACGAGACGTGGATGCGCTCTCCAGGCGGCTGAATGAACTGCTCGACGAGCCGGCGGCGCGGCTCCGCATGCGGATCCAGGCACGGGGTTTCGTCGAGCGGCAGTTCGACATCCGCCGCCAAGGCGAGACACTCGAGGACTTCTACGACGCCCTGCTGACGAGCGGCAGGCGAGGAAGCACCTGATCCGATCGCCACCGCGCCGGCGACGTGGCTGCCCAATTGATCACGAAGCGTCAGCCAACACTCCTTTTCCGGCGAGTTGGCTGGAGCCCCAGCGTCGATGCTGCAACGCCGGCCCGCCCCTCCCCCGGCATCAGAACTTTCCTCTGGCAACCTCAGATGCTACTAGGCGCACCCGGGTTCCACAGAGCATCCTCGAACATTGATGAGCACCACCACCACTTCCGGCCGGACCGGAAACCTCGCCTCCGGCGCACGCTTCCTGGCCCGTGTCATCGGCTCGCGCTACAATCCGCTGCTGGCTCAGGTGGTCGTGACCCGGCGCTGCAATCTTTCCTGCGGCTATTGCAACGAGTACGACAATTTCTCGCCTCCGGTGCCGCTGCAGGACCTTCTCGCCTGGGTCGACCATCTGGCCGCCCTGCGAACCGCATCGATCACCTTCACCGGTGGTGAGCCGCTGCTTCATCCCGATCTCGATCAGGCGATCCGCGCCGCCCGACGCCATGGCATGATCGTCACCATGATCACAAACGGCTTTCGACTGAGCCGGAACTGGATCGAGCGGCTCAACGACGCCGGCCTCCAGGGCATGCAGATCAGCATAGACAACCTCAGGCCCGACGACGTGTCGATGAAGAGCCTCGCCTCGGTGGAAGGCAAGCTCGAGCTGCTGTCCAAGCATGCGCGGTTCAAGGTGAACGTGAACTCAGTGCTCGGGGTCACCAACGAGCGCACGCAGGACGTCGTGACGGTGGCGAGGACTGCAGCCAAATACGGTCTGCAGCATTCGGTCGGTGTGCTCCATGATCATGCCGGCATGCTTAAGTCGCTCAGCGCGGAGCAGCTGCGGGCCTATGCGCAGGTCACCAGGATCTCTCCATCGATCGTGCACAGCCTGAACTACTGGCTGTTTCAGAAGAACTTGATGCACGGCCAGACCAATGACTGGAAATGCCGTGCCGGCGCGCGATACCTGTACGTCGCCGAGGACGGCAAGGTTCATTGGTGTTCGCAACAGCGCGGCTATCCCGGGATCCCGTTGCTCGACTACACGCGCGAACACATACGCCGTGAGTACCATGCCGAGAAGACGTGCAGCCCGACCTGCACGTTGAGCTGCGTGCACCAGATGAGCATGTTCGACCGCTATCGCGGCGCCCAGACTCCGGCCAAGGCCGCCGCGCACTGAGCTCGGTCAGGCATCGCCGGTCACGCAGCTCGGTCGGGTCGGAAGCGCCCGTGGAGGAACAGGCCGCCATAGGCCAGCGTCACCATCAGCGCGACCACGCCGATCTGAGTCCTGGAGGCGGCACCGCCGGCCAGGTGGCGAACCACCTCCGTGGCAACCACCATGATGCCGATGCCGGCGAGCGGCAGCTTGAAGGCGCGTGCAAGCTCGACTGCCGGGATGCTCCCTTGCAACCGAAGGTAGCGGGCCCCCCAGAGCAACAAGAGTGGGTAGATGCTCAGCCAGATCGCTGCCACGGCAATGATGCCCTTATCGGCCGGCAGGGTGAAACCGACCAACAGGATCCCCACGCTCAACGACAGCAACGTCGTCAAGGATAGGCCGGCTGCCAGACCCGGCCGCCCGGTCCCCATCATGACGGCGGAGAGCAGCTGCGAGATCACCCGAAGCAAGGCGGCGGCTGCCAGCAGCTTGAGCGGCGCGGCGGCGTTGGCGTAGCTGTTGCCCCGCTCGTCGTGAAGCAGGGCTGTCAGCGGATCGGCCGCCAGCATCAGCCCTGCCATGAGCGGCGCGACCAGGATCACGATCCGCCGCAGCGACCAGGTCACGATCTGCCCAAGCTGCTGCCGACCCGCCGCGACGCGCGCGAAAACGGGCAGCGCGGTGCGACTGACGAGAGTGCCGACTGCCATCGCCGGTTCCATGGCCACGTCGAACGCGACCCGATACACCGCGAGCGGGGATGGTCCGTAGAACCACCCGATCAAGAGGTAGTCGATATTCTTGAAAACCTGCTCGGACAGGTTCGCAGCGACGGCGCGTGTTCCGAACCGCATCAGCGGCCGGATACTCGCGAGCTGGAAGCGCATCGCTGGGCGAAACGGGCGTGCCAGCAGCGCGCCGAGCAGTGTGTAGAGCCCGCTCGCCGCGTATCCCACCACCAGTGCCCAGACGCCGGCGCCGAGCGCGGCCAGGCCGAGGCGGGTGGCCGCCGCGGCAAGAGTGGCGAACACGTTGACGCCGGCAATGCGTCCGTACTGCAGATCCCTGTTCATGATCGCCAGGGGGATCAGAGCGATCCCGACGAGCGGCTGCTTGACCGCGATGACAAGAAGATACGTCGCCATGCCAGGGACGCCGTAGGCTACCTGTATCCAGGGCGCTGCGAGCACGGTGAGCGTACTCACCGACAGGGCCGCTGCGACGACATACCAGAACACCGTGTCGAGTTGCAGTCGCGTCACCGAGCGGGCCTGTATCAACGCCTCGCTGACACCCAGTCCATTGAGCGCCTCGATGATCATGCCGAACGAGACAACCAGGGAGGCGATGCCGACCTGTTGCTTGGTCAGGTAAAGCAGCATGACCAGGATCGTCGAGAAGTCGATGACCTTGGCGATGATTGTAGCGCCACCGAGCCAGTTGAAGCCGCGGCCAAGACGTCGGTGATAGCTATCCATGCCACGATGCTCGCAGATGAAATCCGTGCGCTTCCGCCCTATCCGACCTCGATGGAAGACGAACCGATCGGCAAGGTAGAAGAAGGAGGCAGAACCCATGATCGGGTGCGTGCCAGATGCACCAGCCAGCGCCCCGACTGTCGTAGCCACCTGCGGCGCTGAGCGCGGCCCCAGCGGCCACGCTCCGCCGAGCCCGAACGAAGCCGTTCACCGACGATATCCGCGATCTTTTGCGCACGTCCCTCCCAGGTGAAATCCCGACTTTCCGCCAAAGCCGTAGCGGCGAGCCGCATCGCGAGCTCAGTGTCGTGCGTCAACGCGGTGATCCCGGCGACCAGCGATGTCAGACAATCCGGAATGCAGAGGAACGCGTTGTCGTCATGTCTCAGGATTTCTTGTACGTCAGGCGTGGTGCCGGCCAGGATCGGGCGGCCTGAGGCCATGTAGAGGAACAACTTCAACGGCAGCACCGTCGAGCCGAACGCGGCCAGCGGCTTGCTGGAAGGCGGGATCAGCAGGATGTCGGCCGCGAAAAGATATCGCGCCAACATCTCCGGCGGTTGCCAACGGACGACCCGCACGTTGGCGACCTCATCCGCCAGCGTCTCGATCGGCCCCGCGCCATAGGAGCCGACCAGGACGAACAGGAGATCCGGCAGTCTCCTGGCTGCCTCGATGACCAAATCGAGGCCCTTTTTGTGATTGAGCCGCCCGGTATACACTACCGTCTTCGTGCCGATCGGAACGCCGATCGCCCGCTTGGCGGTTTCTACCGACAGCGGGCGCAACAGCCGCCGTGGCTCGAAGCCGTTGTGGATACAACGCAACTTGTTCTCCGGCACGCCGAGGCTCAGGTATTTCTGCTTCGTGTAATCGGAGTGGCAGATGTTGATCAGGAAGTTCCTGTGACAGATCAGTCGGTAGATCCATGGCTGGAGCGGTGGGATCTGATCGGGCCAGGGACGATAGTGATCGAACGCGACCCGCTTGCCGAACAACATCGACATCCAGGCAATCCAGAGGTTGCGCGTATAGACGAGGTCGGCCTGCCGGTATTCGCTTCGCGCGATCAAGCTCAGGCCGCAGCAAAGATGCCTCAAGACTGCGGGCCGCATCGGGGCGTAGGCGCGGATGATCGGCACGCCGCTCAGCGTGGCGCCTGCGCCGCCGGGCGGCAGCGGAACGTGAAGCCACGATCGCGAGAGCAACGGCGCAAGATATTTTGCTGTCGTCATGAACACTTCGGCGTCCGCCTCCTTGCTGGCAAGCGGGTTCTCGAAAGCGAAGAGGATTTTCATCGGTGGCCGGAAAGTCGGCGGCCGCGAGAGTGCAACCGCATCGGCGAGGGGTTCGGCCAATCGTCGCCTCCCGCGCGCCTTGCTAGTGTTGGCGGGTCGGCGTATCCCCGAGCAGTCGGCAGGGGATACACCGTGTGGCGTGATGGCGCGGCGTTGGCGACGATCGCCGCCAGGTACTGCCCCATGACCGATGAACCCTGCTACCCGGATGTCTCAGACGGCGACGCAACGTCATCTAGCGCAGGGCCACCTTGCTGAGAAGTGGTCTGCGGATCAGTCGTCGTGGAGCCGATCAGGGTTTTTGCAGGATACTGCCCGGATGCAGCCCAGGACATTCCGGTAGCCGCCGGGCATGGCTTTCGCCGATTGACCGCATCACTCGAGCAGCTAACGTAGGTTGCCGAAACGCTTCGGCGCGTTCTCCGGTGGCACGTGCGGCCGCGTCCTGCACGGCCTGCAACAGGTTAGAGGCTCCCATGCAACGCGCCCTCGACATCAGCTTCGCGAGGCGCGGGTGGTTCGCGGCCCTGGTCTGCGCGTTACTGATCGCCCCTTTTTTCTTCGTGACCATCCCGCCGCTCACGGACGTGCCGGGACACATGGGCGGCTCGGCGGCGGCCGCGTATGCCGCGAGCGATCCGGCCTTTGCACGCCTCATGGGTTTCCAGTGGCATCTGGTTCCCAATCTGGGAGCCGACCTCATCGTGTCCGTGCTTCGGCGGATCGTCGGTATCACAGGTGCCTACTGGCTGGTCGCAGCACTTATCCCACCCCTGCTCGCGACCGGCATCCTGATGATCTCCTGGATCCTCAATCCCCGTGGCGCGGCAGCCATCGGCTGGGCATTGCTGTTCATATACTGCTTCCCGTTCAATTACGGCTTCGTCAACTATATGCTGGGCGTCGCCCTGTCGCTGATCGGCCTGGCCGCCTGGATGCTGCTCGACCACCGTCCACGTTCGCGCGAGGCGGCAACCTGGATCGCCGTGCCGCTCCTGTTCCTGTTCCACGTGGTTGCCGGCTGCCTGTTCGTGCTGTTCGTCGGATCACGTGAGTTCGACCTGCTGCGCCGACAGGGTCGACTGCGCGTGCTTCCGCGTCGGATACGCCCGCTGCTGTCGTCAATCCTGATCATCCTGCTCTGGCGGCTGAGCACCCAGTCATTCGCTGGCAAGAACGCGATCAACTTCAAGGCGAAGCTCAATTCGCTGGTCATGCTGCTGCGGGATCAGAATTTCCTGCTCGACGTGGGTACGTTGATCGCAGCGCTCGCAGTGTTCGTGATCGGCTGGCGTAAGGGCGCACGACCACATCGCGCCGTGGTGCCAGCCATCCTCTTTCTGATCCTGCTCTTCATCGCCATTCCCAATTCGCTGAGCAGTTCCGAATACGCGGATGAACGGCTGCTACCCTTGATCCCGATGCTGGCCTTCGCGACCCAGGATTGGAGCCGTGTCGACGTCAGACTTGCCCGCCTGGTCGCGATCTCGGGGATGACCCTGCTGGTCGTACGCCTCGGCTTCACCCTCGCCGGCTTCATCGCCTACGACGCGCGCTTCTCGACCGAGATCGCGGCACTCGATGATGTTCCGGATCACAGTCGCGTTCTGATCCTGAATGCGCAGGATTGTAACGCGCGTCTGAACTGGCGGTCCGACAGGCTCGGCCACCTGGGTGATCTGGCGATCGTCTATCGAAGAAGCTGGACCAACTCCGAGTGGGATATCGACGGTATCCACCTGCTTCATGTGCAATACCGGCCCTCGAAGATCTACTACCATGATCCGTCCCAGTACGTCTGGCCATCGAGCTGCGGCAATGTCGCGAAACACCGTCCGACGATGCATGACGCGCTGCCGATGATCCCTTTCGACGGCATCGATTACCTATGGTTGCTCAATGCGTCGTTGCCGTCCGGCTACAGCAACAGCAGGCTCACCGTCCGGTGGCAAAGAGGCAGCAGTACGCTCTACGCCGTCCGACAGACACAGTGACATGCCCGATCCGGTCCACCATCCCCTGCCGGCATCGAGGCCATCGCGATGAGGATCGTGCAGGAGCGGTTCGGCAGTTCGGGCTGGAGGGAGATGGTGGCGCTTCGCCATCGTGTGCTTCGGCTCCCCCTCGGCCTCGATTACAGCGCTGAACAGCTCGCGGACGAGGTGGATCAGATCCATCTGGCGCTCTGGCAGGACGACGTGCTTGCCGGGACCCTGCTGCTGATGCCGCCGGATCGGGACGGAGAAGGAAAGCTGCGGCAGATGGCGATCCGCCCCGAGATGGAACGCCGCGGCTTCGGCACAGCCCTCGCGCGGCGCGGCGAAGACGAGCTTCAGCGCCTGGGTGCCACCGGCGCACGGCTCGCCGCACGCGAGAGCGCGATCCGCTTCTATAAACGGCTCGGCTACGCGGTCGAGGGAGCCTCGTTCATCGAAGTGACGCTGCGGCACCGGTTGATGAGGCGACGCTTCGACCTGTCATCCGGAGCGGGTCCGCTGGACGATGACGGCCTCGCGGTTTCCTTTGGTCAGACAAGCTTTCCATCGACCGACGAACGCGGTTAGCGGTGTCGAAGGTGTTCCGTGGCCGGTGCGGGAGTTCGTGCCTGCTTCCTGCCCCGGTGCGCAGGCATGGCCAGCGAACCAGCCCTGCCCGGATCCGCCAGCTGCGCCCCGAGATCGGCGATCCACGGTGCCGCGGCGTTCGCCGCCTTTCATCTCCGGGCCCTCGAAAGGCAGGCTCGAGTGGCGCACGGCGGCTTCTCGACCCAGGTGAGCAGCTTGTCCTTGCCGCGTCTCGACGCCGCGGGGCGGGCGAGCTTCCGGCGGACCGGTCAGCCAGTGGCTGAATCACCGTCTTCCCGGGAGCTGCATTCGAGTTCCACTTCCCCTCGGGATCTCGAACACGGAGATTGACCATGCCATGCGCCGGGTCTGCGTCACGCCGGCTCCGGTCCATGCGAGGACGAGCGTAAGTCGATCTTGTACATGCCGTGGCATCGCACCACAGCACTTGGCGAAATAGGGTCATCGCACGACGCAGGTTCGCCAGGAGGGCGTGGCGTCCACTGCCTCGCGCAGCGCCTTCTTCATGATGTGACGGCGCTCCATCTCGGCTATCCCCCGCACGTGCGACATGCCGAGAGGCAGGCCATGCAGCTGCACTCCCGGTCGGCTCGCCAGAAGCTCGGCGTAGTAGCGCTCGACGGGATTATCGGAGTCGTAGAATATCAGGTGACGCGCGACCCGCCGGTCACGGTTTACGGGCAGCGAAGCAAGATCGATATCCGTGCTACCGGTGAGCTTCAGGACGCCGTCGTCGATGGTGGCAGGCAGGAAGTGGTCCCACTCGCGTGCCCAAAGATGCAGGCGATGGGTTAGGCCATGCGCCGTCTGCGGATTGACCGAGATCGTGCGCACCTCCGCCGCCATTTCAGCGTCAGCCATCCAGTGCCCGAAGCGGATCGCCGCATAGCCTCCGGAGCTGTTGCCTGCCAGGACAACGCGCGGTCGTCCGCTGATGGCGCGCCGAAGCGCTCGACGTATCAGCTCATCCGTCCGCAGATACCAGGTTGCCGGCTTCAATGGCTCGGCGAAGCGGATATAGTCCACGTTCGGATCTGCAGTGAAGCGGAAATACTCCCAGCGCACCGCGCCATCCTCGCCGAGCGGATTTCCCATCGAATTGAAGATCACGACGAGTGGTCGCGAAGCATCGCTTAGATGCTCACGGACTGCGAGCCGAGGCATCAGCTGCGGCCAGGACTGCAATGCGGCAGCTGCTCGCAACTGATGCAATCCACCGTGCTCGAGCAGGTGCGGTCCGGTCAGAACGAGACGGTCGTCGATGCTGGAAAGAGTGTCGAAGCGGCTGGTTGGCTTGCGGTCGTCGTTCAGCAGCGTGAGCAAGCCATCTTCGAGTCGCCATCGACGTTCGTTCGGATGGTTGAACCCGAATATCCGGCCGCCCGCTCCACGCGCTGCGTCGGGCATGCTCTGCGGGACGAAACGCATCGACCCCCAGACGACCGGAGAGCCGGCGGGACCGTATTCCCAAACCTGCTCACCGAGTGCATCAGCCGTTAAGTTCATCAGCCTTGATCTTCTACGACATCCGGCCACTTCCTTCCTCGGCGAGGCTGCCTCAGAACGTGTCATGGACTAGCGGGATCCATCCGACGGGGCAAAACCCGAGGACGAACGCCCGAGTATCTCGACCTCGAGCAGTCGGGGCCCCGCGCCATGTGGCGGCATCGCCTCGACGATCCAGCGCGAGGCGTCCCATCCGCGGCACGCTTGGATCCGGCGCCGCTGCCTGGACTATTCGGTGCACTCGGTGGCGACCTCCCTGCTTCCCGGAGCCGGCGTCTTCGAGGCGCATAAAAGTATCAGCCGGCGGCGTCGATTAAGGTAGTTGGCCGCTGCGGATGTCTTATACTGCGTCCAACAAATTAGATCCGGCCGCGCTTCTCGCAGGCGCGCTCAACGGACCTTGGAGGAAATTTGCTTGCGTTCGACAGGCCCGATGCCGCCTTTACCGTATGAGTGCCCGGGGGTCGAACTTGTCCCGTTTCCGGGCCGCGGTCATGTTGATCGCGCCATCGGTTGCGACCTG
>CAXTNV010000023.1:24857-37290 GCA_964245755.1 uncultured Acetobacteraceae bacterium
GGCCGCGCGGCTCAACTGTCTTCCACCGCACACGGAACACCATGTTCGGCGCGACGATCACGAGCTTCGCGAAGCCGTGCAACGCCGGGGCGAGCCGGATGGGCGGGTTCTAATCTGTATCGCCATGGCGCGGCACATGTGGGCCACTCCATCCGAACCGATGCAGACTGCCGACGGCAGACGGCTCGGGCGCCACCCTCGCCCGTACTGGCTTGTCGAGCATCACCATCACGGTCACGCGGCGATCGTTCCCCGGCCTAGCCAAGCATCCCCAGGGGCGCTACCGTTACGATCAACATCTTATAAATGGAGGAAGCCTTAATGAAATCAGCTACATGGAGTCCGGTCGGCGCGGCTGCGCTTGTCCTCAATCTGCTCGGTGGGACGGCTGCATTCGCTGCGACGGTCTCCAACGTCAAGGTCGGATTTCTCATGCCCGACGAGGGCTCGACCCGCTACGAGGAGCACGACCGTCCCGGCTTCGTCACCGAAATGAAGAAGCAGTGCCCGACCTGCACGGTTCTGTATCAGAACGCGGATGCCGACGCCTCGCGCCAGCAGCAGCAGTTCAACTCGGTCATCTCGCAGGGCGCCAAGGCGATCATCATCGATCCGGTCGACTCGACAGCAGCCGCCTCGCTGGTCAAGCAGGCTCAGTCCCAGGGCGTCAAGGTGATCGCCTATGACCGGCCGATCCCGTCCGCCAAGGCCGACTACTACGTCTCCTTCAACAATGAGCAGATCGGCAAGGTGATCGCGCAGTCGCTGGTGCGGCACCTCAAGGCGACCCACGTGCCGATGAGCGCCGATGGGTTGCTCGAGGTCAACGGCTCGCCGACCGATGCCGCGGCAGGGCTGATCAAGAAGGGCGTTCACGAGGGGCTCGCCGGCAGCGGCTACCGGACACTGGCCGAGTATGACACGCCGGACTGGACGCCGGCCAAGGCCCAGCAGTGGGTCAGCGGTCAGATCTCGCGCTTCAACAAGAAGATCGTCGGCGTCGTCGCCGCCAACGACGGCACGGGCGGCGGCGCGATCGCGGCGTTCAAGGCGGCCGGCGTCGATCCGGTCCCGGCGGTTACCGGCAACGATGCGACGATCGCCGGACTGCAGCTCATCATCGCCGGTGACCAGTACAACACCATCTCCAAGCCGAGCGAGATCGTCGCGGCAGCAGCGGCGGATGTCGCGGTCGAGTTGCTCGGAGGCGAGACGCCGAAGGCAGGCACCACCTTGTTCGGCACGCCGACCCACCTGTTCCTGCCGACGCTGGTCACGACCGGCAACCTGAAGACCGAGATCGTCGACAAGGAGGTCAACGGAAAGCCGATCGAGACCGCTGCCGTGCTGTGCACCGACCGCTACGCCGCCGGCTGCACCAAGCTCGGCATCAATCCCTGATCGCAGGAACGTCCGGCTGCCCAGGTATGGGCGGTCGGGCGGGCACCTGTTCCTTCGTACCCTATTTTTGACATGTGAGGTTGACGACGGATGACAGACACGTCGCAGCGGCCGGTGCCTCCGGGCGAGCTGGTGCTCAGCCTGCGCGGCATCTCGAAACATTTCGGTGCCGTCTCCGCGCTGACCGACATCGATCTCGAGGTGCGGGCCGGCGAGGTTGTGGCCCTCGTCGGCGACAACGGCGCCGGCAAGTCGACCTTGATCAAGGTTCTCGCCGGCGTGCACCAGCCGAGCGCCGGGACGATGACGTTCCGCGGCAACGAGGTGACCCTCGCCGATCCCAGCGCGTCGCTGTCGCTCGGCATCGCCACCGTGTTCCAGGATCTGGCACTCTGCGAGAATCTGGACGTGGTCGCCAACATCTTCCTCGGCAAGGAGATCCATCCGATGCAGATGGACGAGGTGTCGATGGAGACCCGGGCCTGGACGCTGCTGCGCGAGCTGTCGGCGCGCATCCCCAGCGTCCGGGAGGCGGTCAGTTCGCTGTCCGGCGGCCAACGTCAGACGGTAGCCATCGCCCGGTCGCTGCTGCTGGACCCGAAGCTCATCCTGCTCGACGAACCGACTGCTGCCCTCGGGGTCGCGCAGACCGCCGAGGTGCTGGACCTGATCGAGCGCGTCCGCGACCGCGGTCTCGGCGTCATCATGATCAGCCACAACATGGAGGACGTTCGCGCCGTCGCCGATCGGATCGTCGTATTGCGGCTCGGCCGTAACAACGGCGTCTTCTACCCGGATACGTCGAACCAGGAACTGGTCAGCGCGATCACCGGAGCCTCCGACAACTCCGTCTCCCGTCGATCCGGCCGACGTCAGGCGCAGCGCGAGCACACCCAGGAGCAGCGGCCGTGAGCGGCGACAACAAGAACGCGGCACCGGCTGCGCAGCTGCTCGACCGCAGCGACGTGCGGGTCAAGCATGCGACCGGTGTCGGTGGTGCGATCCGCGCCTTCGGCGATCGCGTGCGTTCGGGCGAACTCGGTGCGTTACCGGTGGTCGTCGGGCTCGCGATCATCTGGACGGTGTTCGAGAGCCTCCAGCCGGTCTTCCTCTCAAGCAACAACCTCGTCAACCTGCTCTTCGACTCCTCGACGGTCGGGGTGATCTCGCTCGGGATCGTCTGCATCCTGATGGTCGGCGAGATCGACCTCTCGGTGGGCTCGGTCAGCGGCTTCGCTTCTGCGGCGGTCGGCGTGCTCTGGGTCAACCAGGGACTGCCGGTCTGGCTCGCGGTGATCGCCGCGATGGCGGCGGGCGCCTTGATCGGCTTCCTTTACGCGCTGCTGTTCAACCGGTTCGGGATGCCGAGCTTCGTCTCCACCCTGGCGGGCCTGCTCGCCATCCTCGGGCTGCAGCTCTACATCCTCGGCCAGAGCGGATCGATAAATCTGCCCTACGGCTCGCCGATGGTGAATTTCGGGCAGTCGTTGTTCATCCCGCGCATCCTCGCCTACGTCATCGCCGTGATACCGGGGATCGCGACGCTCGTGACCGGCTATCGTACGGCGGCACGACGTCGTGCCGCCGGCCTGTCCTCGAAATCTGTCAATGCGCTGCTGCTGCGTGCGGTCGTACTCACGGTTGTGCTCGAGCTCATCGTGTTCTACCTCAATCAGGATCGTGGCGTGCCGTGGATGTTCGGCCTGTTCGTCGGCCTGGTGGTCGCGACGGACTACGCGCTGACGCGGACGAAGTGGGGGCGCTGGATCACCGCCGTCGGCGGCAATCGGGAGGCGGCGCGACGCTCCGGCATCAACGTCCGGCTGATCTACACGAGCGCCTTCGTGCTCTGCTCGGTGCTCGCCGCGATCGGCGGCGTGCTGGCCTCCGCTCGGCTCGCATCCGCGAGCCAGCAGGCGGGCACGGGTGACGTCAATCTCGATGCGATCGCGGCGGCCGTGATCGGCGGCACGAGCCTGTTCGGTGGCCGCGGCAGTGCGTATTCGGCATTGCTCGGCATCATTGTGATCGAGTCGATAGCGAGCGGGCTGACGCTGCTCGATCTTTCGTCTTCGCTCCGCTACATGATCACTGGAGGCGTGCTCGCGATCGCGGTTATCGTCGACTCCCTCGCACGCCGGTCGCGCGTGTCTCACGGTCGCGCCTGACCATCATGCCTCTGCCGATGCCGCTCCGGCCTCGGCAGAGGTCCTGGCGTGATGATGCAGGCGGCGCTTGCTGAATCGCGATGGAGCGATCAGACGCATGGACAGCCCAGTGCCACCGTTCGGCATCACCGTCTGCGGCATCGATGAACTGGACGGGCATTGCAGCACCCATGCGAGCCACGTGCTGTCGATCCTTGATCCCGACTATCCCGTCCCGGAAGCCTTCGGCAGCTACGGCGAACACGCGCGGCTGGAGCTACGCTTCCATGACATCATCGAGCCGGAGCCCGGGCAAATCGCGCCCCAGCCGGAGCATGTCGACGCCATCCTGACATTCGGGCGGGGGCTGCGAGCCGAGCCTCCCGAGGCGACGCACCTGCTCGTGCACTGCCACGCCGGCGTCTCGCGCTCGACCGCCTCGATGGCCCTGATTCTGGCCCAGGCGATGCCGCAGCAATCGGCCGAGACGATCCTGGGCATGGTCTATGGGCTCCGCGAAAAGGCATGGCCGAACCTCCGGCTGATCGAGATCGGCGACAGGCGGCTTGGACGTCACGGCAGCCTGGTGGCCGCGACGCATGCCCTCCACCGGCTGCAGCTCGATCGCAAGCCGCATCTCGCGGCATACATGGAAGAGGGCGGCCGGGTGCGCGAGATCGACGCGGCGCGACGTACCTTCCCGCTGCCGGTGGCGGAGTAGCGGCCCCACGCCACAACGACCGGTTGCACCGGCACGATCAGGCTGCCGGCACCAGTCCCTGCGCGGCGGGGAAGCACCAGGATTGCTTGCGCAAGGTCGGCTTGCGCCCATGGAGGGCGCCAGCGCGCCCGGCGATCAAGGCGGGTTCGCCTGGACCGACCGGCCGGCCTGCACAAGATGCCGTATGCGCGCGGCGAAGAAGCCGACTTCGGCTGGACGCCGGTGCGCCGGTGGACCTGCCGGCTGCACGCACGCGGGGTTCGGCGCGCGCGCACCATAGGGCCGCTCCCGATGGCACGAGAGCTGCTTCTTGATCGTCGAGAACCGTGGAGGCCATGCATGCCTGCGCTCAACACCCAGAACGACAGGCGGTCCGGCTCCTCGCGGCTGACGCCGGAACCCCGCGCGACCCCGTCCGTCAGACGGACGCACATGATCATCGGTGCCTCGATCGGCAACGCCCTGGAGTTCTACGACTTCATCATCTACGGGTTCTTTGCCTCCTCGATCGCGACCACCTTCTTCCCCGGCCGTGACGCCACCACCCGCCTGCTCCTGACCTTCGGGACGTTCGGCGTCTCGTTCCTCGCCAGACCGATCGGCGCGCTGATCCTCGGCGCCTTCGCGGACCGCAGAGGACGCCTCGCCTGCATGACCTTGTCGGTCCAGCTGATGACGCTGGCCGGTGCCACGATCGCCCTGATGCCGGGCCGCGCCTCGATCGGTATCAGCGCACCGCTGGGCATCCTGGCGGCGCGGCTGATCCAGGGTTTCGCCCTCGGAGGCGAGTTCGGCAGTTCGACCGCCTTGATGATGGAGCATTCCGTCGGGAGCGAGACACGGGCGGCCAGCTGGCAAGGAACCAGCCAGTATATCGCCAGCATGCTTGCCTCGGGAGTGGCATGGCTACTCAGTCAAGACCCGGCCCTGTCGCCCTTGCACATCCCGGCCTTCCGCATCGCCTTCGCCATGGGCGCCCTGACAGGGCCGATCGCGCTTCTGCTGCGTCGCCGGCTGCTCGAAGCCCCGACCTTCCTCTCGCGGAAGGAGCGAGACATTCCCGCCGAAGCGCAGACGCTGAGCGGCGTCGTCATCGCGGCCGGCATGGTAGCGATCGGCACCGCGCAGACCTACCTGATCGTCTACCTGCCGACCTACGCGATGACCCAGCTGCACATGACGGCCGGTTCCGCCCTGGGCACGATATTCCTGGTCTACGTCGTCACGCTGGCTATGACCCCGCTTCGGCTTCGCGTCGCCGGGTGGTTCGACGACTCGCACAGAAGCCTCATGATGGTGGCGTCCTGCGCGGCTGTGCTGGCTGCCGGATATCCCGCCTTCATGCTGCTCGCCCTCTGGCCGAGCCCGGTCATGCTGTTCCTGCTGCCGTTCGGCCTGACCCTGATCGGGCTCCTCTACAATGCGCCGCTGACCGGCTTCATGGGTCTGGTGTTCCCGATCCGCCGACGCGGCGTCGGCCTGTCGGTGGGCTACGCTCTGGGTATCGCGATGTTCGGAGGGTTCGCGCCGTTCATCAACACCTGGCTGATGACGATGACCGGCGACCCGCGCACTCCGGGCCTTTACCTCGGCTTCACAGCCCTGGTGACGATCGTGGCGTTGCTGGCGGCACAGCGGCGGCTGTCGCGGCTTCAACGGGCAGATCATCAGGATCCCACCGGCAACCCTCTCGTAACTTAAAATTAGGGTTCCGCGATCATGCTCGTGCTGCAACGAATGGCGTGGGACGATCAATGGCACCGCAGAAACATCGGCTCGTCACCCGTAGCGACTTCGACGGCCTCGTCTGCGGCATGCTGCTCCGCGAGCTCGACCTGATCGACGAGATCAAGTTCGTCCATCCCAAGGACATGCAGGACGGCATCGTGCCGATCACGGCGCGCGACGTCGTGACGAACCTTCCCTATGTCGAGGGCTGTCACCTTGCATTCGACCACCACGCCAGCGAGCTCTCGCGCAGGGGCGACCGCACCTACCCCAACCACGTCATCGACCCTGCCGCCCCCTCGGCTGCCCGCGTCGTCTACAATTATTACGGCGGCGCCGGAGCCTTCCCGCGCGTCAGCCAGGAACTCATGACGGCGGTCGATCAGGCCGACTCCGCGCGGTTCACGCGCGACGAGATCCTCGACCCGCAGGGCTGGGTGCTGCTCAACTTCCTGATGGACTCGCGTACCGGGCTCGGCCGGTTCCGCGACTTTCGCGTCTCCAACTACGACCTCATGATGCAGCTCATCGAGCGATGCCGGGACTACACGATCGAGCAAGTGCTGGCGCTGCCGGACGTGAAGGAGCGGGTCGAGCTCTACATGGCCCACCGCGAGCAGTTCGTGGCGCAGATCCGGCGCTGCACCAGGGTGCATGGCAAGCTGGCACTCCTCGACCTGCGCGACGAGGAGGTGATCTACGGCGGCAACCGCTTCACGATCTACGCGCTTTTTCCCCGTTGCAACATCTCCGCCCACGTCATGTGGGGCCTCAAGAAGCAGAACACCGTCTTCGCGATCGGCAAGTCTATCCTCGATCGCGGGTCAGTGGTCGATGTCGGCGCGGTCTGCCTCAGCTACGGCGGCGGCGGCCATGAAGCGGCGGGAACGTGCCAGGTAGCCAATCAGCACGCGGAGGCGGTGAAGGCGGAGCTCATCGCGGTTCTGTCGGCGGATCCATGAGACGGAGAGCCGTCGGGTAGAGCACGCCATCTCCTCGGTGCTTGAGCCGCTCCAGCGCGACGCGCGCGCACGGGCCGGCAACGTCGCCGCCGCGGCGCGGCAGCTCGAGGGTCGGGCGGCGCCGCGCCTGCGGAAAGAGCGCGGCGCAGAAGACATCATCCGGAGCTCGCCTCGAACGGTTGATTTCCTTCCTCGCCGGAGGCGCTACGCGTCACCTCGCTGATGAGCGCCGCCACCAGTCGTGCCTCTTCCAGCTGCGGCATGTGTCCACAACACACGGTATGCAGCGCCACCGCCCCGGGGAGCTGCCTCGCGTGGGTTGCGGGAATGATCGAGTCCCGGCGGCCCCAGATGACCTTCGTGGGCATCGTGATCCGCTTGAGCACGTGGCGGAGCGCGACGGTCTGGGTGCCGTCCGCGAACACCGCGTGGCGCAGCGCGTCCTGGAATGCCTTCGAGTCGGAGGTGCGGCTTCGCAGCGTCGCCTTGACGAAGGCCGGCGTCACGATGTCGGGGTCCGCGAACAGACGCCGGAGCCAGGGTGCCAGGCTGTCTTCCCGCTCCGATCGCGTCAGCCCGCAGAGGAACGCGCCGTCGATCTCCGCACCAAGCCCGACCGGTGCGATCAGGCACAGCGAGCGGATGTCGGATATGCCCGCCTCGACGAGCCCGAGCGCGATCGCCCCACCAAGCGAATGACCGACCAGATGCAGGCGCGACAGGCGTTCCTCGTCGAGCACGGCCTGCACGGTGTCGATAAGAGCATCGAACGATGCCTGACCGGTCGCCTGCGAGCGTCCGTGGCCAGGCAGATCGATCGCGAGGATACGGTGCGTCGCCTCCAGGATGCCCCAGACGCTGCGCCAGCTCGTCTGGTCACTGCCGAAACCGTGCAGGAACACTACGGGCGTGCCATGCGCCAAGCCCAGCCATCTTCGGTACACCGCATCGGACGCCCGACCCGCGGGGCGTGCTTGCGAGCCGGTCGGGCGACGCTCGCCAGCGGCGGCAGGAGATGGCGGCACCACGCCGGGAAGGTCGCCGACGATGATGCGCCCCCGCGGCCCGGAGCCCTGGACATCACCGAGATCGATCTTGCGGCGATTCGCCTCGCGCCGAGCCAGCGGTGTCGCGCGCAGCGGCGCGGCGCCAGGGTGCGGGTCGGGCGAGCCCGGTGCGGTCGCGTCCGATTCCGTGGGCAAGGCGGCACCGGAAGCCGCGGAAGCCGGCAGGGCGCCGTCCGCGACGGCGATCTCCGGCCACGCCTCGCCGTCGGCGACGATCCAGCCGAGCCCGGCGCCTACCGGGACCTGTTGACCATCCGCGCTCCTGATCCCGCGCAGCACGCCGCTCGCGGGCGCGTCGATCTCCATCGCCGCCTTGTCGGTCTCGATCTCGAACAGTGGGTCACCCTTGCCCACCGCGCTGCCCTCCTCGAACAGCCAGCGGCTGACGCGGCCCGAGCTCATATCCATGTCCACACGCGGAAAGATGATCTCGACCGCCATGTTCAGTCCCTGCCGCGCACCAGCGCGCGCGCCTTGCTGACGATGTCCTCCACCTGCGGCACCGCCGCCTTCTCCATCTCCGGGTTGTAGGGCAGCGGGCATTCGGCACCGCCCAGCCGGCCGATCGGCGCGTCGAGGCGGTCGAAGGCCTCGCTCTCGGCGATCATGGCGCTGACCTCGGCGCCGATGCCGAGCGTCTTGACCCCTTCGTAGACGCACAGGAGGCGCGTCGTGCGGGAAACGCTCTCGATGACAGCTTCGCGGTCGAGCGGCCGCAGGCTGCGCAGATCGATCACCTCGCACTCGATGCCCTCGCGCGCGAGCGCGGCCGCCGCATCCAGCGCACGGTGCACCATGATCGCGGTCGCGACGATCGTCAGGTCGCGCCCGCGCCGAGGCGTCGCCGCCTTGCCGATCGGGACCCGGTAAGGTTCCGCAGGCACGTGCCCCTTCATCTTGTACAGCAGCTTGTGCTCGAAGATCATCACCGGGTTCAGGTCGTCGACGGCGCTGAGCAGCATTCCCTTCGCATCGTGCGGCGTCGAAGGCTGCAACACCTTGAGTCCCGGAACGTGCGCGAACCACGCCTCCAGGCTCTGGCTGTGCTGGGCCGCGGCACCGGTCCCCGACCCGGCCGGGAAGCGCATCACCAGCGGCACCGACACCGCGCCGCCGAGCATGTAACGGATCTTGGCCGCCTGGTTGACGATCTGCTCCATCGCCAGGGTCGCGAAGTCGGAGAACTGGAATTCGAGGATCGGCCGGCTGCCGCACAGGGCGGCGCCTACGGCAACGCCCGCCGCACCGAGTTCGGCGATCGGCGTGTCGATGACGCGGTGCTCGCCGAAGCGCTCGATCAAGTTGCCGGTGACCTGGAACGCTCCGCCGTAGACGCCGATGTCCTCGCCCAGCAGGAACACGCGGTCGTCGGCCTCCATCGCCTGGGCCATCGCTTCGTGCAACGCCTGGGCATAAGTGAGTTCGCGCGTCACCTGATCCACGCCGCCTACTCCGAGTAGACGTCGCGGAGCAGGTCCGTGGCCTGCGGGGACGGGCTCGCCTGGGCGAAGGCGATGCCCTCGGCGATCTCTGCCTCGACCTGACGGCGGATCAAGATCAGGTCTTCAGCGGTGAGGATGTCGAAGCCGGTGAGCTCGGACTCGAACTGGACGATCGGATCACGTTGCGACCACTCGTCGATCTCGTCCTTGCTGCGGTAGCGGTTGCGATCGCTGCGGGAATGGCCGCGGATCCGATAGGTCTTGCTCTCGATCAACGACGGGCCGCCGCCGCCACGTCCGCGTTCGACCGCCTCGAACGAGGCGGCTGCGACCTCGGCGAAGCGGTTGCCATCGACGATGCGGGCCGGAATGTTGTAGGCAGGGCCTCGATCGGCAACGTTTGCCACCGACATCGAACGCTCGGTCGAGGTCGACATGCCGTAGCGGTTGTTCTCGCACACGAACACCACCGGCAGCTTCCATAACGCCGCCATGTTCAGCGCCTCGTGGAAGGCGCCTTCGTTGGAGGCGCCATCGCCGAAGAAGCACACCACGACGTCATCGCGCTTCTGCTGGCGCATGGCCAGCGCGGCGCCGACCGCGATCGGAAGGCCGCCGCCGACGATGCCGTTGGCACCGAGGTTGCCCTGGCTCACGTCGGCGATATGCATCGAGCCGCCGCGGCCGCGGCAATAGCCGCTCTCCTTGCCGAAGAACTCGGCGAACATCAGCTTCGGATCTGCGCCTTTCGCGATGCAGTGACCGTGGCCGCGATGCGTCGACGTGATCTTGTCCTGCGGCGCGAGTGCGACGCTGATGCCGACCGCGGTCGCTTCCTGGCCGATCGAGAGGTGCATCGTGCCGTGGATGAGACCACGCATGTAGGCCTGCTCCGCACCTTCCTCGAAGTGTCGGATCAGGTGCATGCGTCGCAGGGCCTCCCGCAGCTGCGCCGTCGACAGCCGGTCGTAGATCTCGGGCCGGTTGCCGGAGATCGTCGTCTTCAACTCGGCTGGAAGCTTGGCCTCAACCGTCATGCTCGATGCTCCGCCCTCACGCCTGCACCATGTGCCGGTGGTGCACGCTCAGGCGACGCCTCGTGGCGCCGACGAGGCGAACAATGCGTCCTGAGCCCGGCGCAACCGCACGATCTGCATCGTCTCGTCGACCTGGCAATTATCGTAGGTAAGCATCTCGCCGATCCGGATCGGCTTCCTCACCACAGCCCGCTCGGCCAAGCCCATCGGCAGCAGCGCGCCTGCCTGGGCATCCGCCACCGTCGTGATCCAGCCGCGGTAATGATCCTCGCCAATCTTGCCCAGCGTAACCCCGGGAGCGAGTGCCTCCTTGGCCACGCAGCCGCATTCCGCGACCGGCTCGTCAAGGGGCTGCATGTGCGGCGTGTCTTGCAGCACCAGCGATGCCGCCGTCAGCGGCACCTCCAGGCTGGTCAGGTGATAGGGACGCAGGAAGGTGAAGTAGGGACCCGGACCCATGTTGAGGTCGCGCAGGCGCTCATGCACGCGCGGATGCGGCGCCTTGATCACCACGAAGACGCCCGGAGCCACGCCCTTGCCCACCGAGTAGTCCACCACGCCGGAACGCGAAAGCAGACCGCCGTCGGCGACCGGGATCAGCAGGCTGGAAAGCTGGTCGCGCGAAGCCGCCGGACCGTGCATGCCGGGACGGTCGGGGACCAGCCCGGTCGCGTTGGCGATCGCGCACATCTCGATCATCGTCTTGGAGCCATCGATGAACTCGACCAGCATGCGCGGGTTCATGTGCCGTAACTTGGCTTCCTCCTCGTACTCTGCTGGTTTGGCATCGTAACGAAGCGGGTTGTTCTTGCCTTTCCCCGCGGCGACGATCGGATAGCCGAGGCTGCGGACGAAGTTGATGACCTCCATCGCCGCACTCGGCTCATCGCCGGCTCCCAGCGAATAGCCCACCCCGGCCTTGCGTGCCTCGCGAACCAGCATCGCGCCGACGGTCACGTCCGCCTCGACATTCATCATCACCACGTGCTTGCCGTGGCGCATCGCGTGCAACGCGAGCTCGGCGCCGATGCCGGGATTTCCGGTGGCGTCGATGATGACGTCGACCTGTTCCGCAGTGCAGGCGACCGTGCCGACCTCGGTGATCGCGATCCTGCCGGCGCGTATCGCGTCCTCGGCCTCCGCGCATCCGGAGCATGACCGAGCCGCGGCCCGGGGGATGCCGGCGATGTCCAGCGCAGTCCAGGCCATGTCGGCGCGCATCTCCGCCAGCACGGCGAGCTCGATGCCGGGCATCAGTGAAAGCTGCGTGACGATGTCGGTGCCCATCTCGCCGCAGCCGATCAGTCCGACGCGCACCGGACGACCTTCTTCCGCCCGTCGCGCAAGCTCCGCAATGATGCTCATGATGCCAATCCTTTCGGACGCCACGGCCAACCCCAAGCGGGTCGGGCCGGCTTCATCTTCCTGGCTGCAGGTGGTTCTACATTTATGTGCTCTTTTTTACATTTGTAAAGGATGGATCGGGTTTGCCGTCGATGTGACGCAAAGGCCCCGGCGGCTTCAAGCGTGTCCGATTGCGGCATTGCACAAAACCTGTGAGCCGCAGTCTCGCCAGTCGCCAAACGACACAATTATCCAATGCTACATCTTGACGTGGCTTGACATAAATGTTGTGCTTTACCGGTCGATAAAGAGATGCAACTGAGAGCATCCAAGCTGAGGACCTCGGCCATGTCTTGGGGAACGGGGCTGCTACTGTTCGGTCTGTGCTGGGCCCTGCAGATCGCCGGCACGGTGTTGCAGATGCGACATTACCGGCGGGTTCTCGACCGCCTCTCCATCCAGTGGATGGACGGCTATGTCGGCACCGGCAGCGCGCGCGCGCGCTTCGGCCGCGGCGCGATCACGATCCTGGTAGTTTCGCCGTCGGGTGCGGTGCGTCAGGCGCTGGCGATGCAGGGGCGCAC
>CAXTNV010000024.1:0-29765 GCA_964245755.1 uncultured Acetobacteraceae bacterium
CGAATGGTTCGAGGCCAGCCTGCAACGGAGCGCCTGATGGATACGCTGGCGCCGGAGCGACTGGCCCGGCGCCCGGAGGATGCGGCGCCGCCGCGTCGGGTGTTCCCGTTCACCGCAATCGTCGGCCAGGACGAGATGAAGCAGGCGCTGCTGCTGTGCGCGGTGGATCCCGGCATCGGCGGGGTGCTGGTGCTGGGCGACCGCGGCACCGGCAAGTCGACGGCGGTGCGCGCGCTGGCCGGGCTGCTGCCGCAGATCGAGGTGGTGCAGGACTGTCCGTACGGCTGCGATCCGCCGGAGGCCGGCGGTGGCGGCCCTTGCGGCCGCCGCAACGATCCGGGGGCGAGGCGGGCCCCCCGCCTGGTTCGGGTGCCGACGGTGGACCTGCCGCTCGGTGCCACGGAGGATCGGGTCGTCGGCGCACTCGACCTGGAACGCGCACTGACCGAGGGCGTCAAGGCGTTCGAGCCAGGGTTGCTGGCGCGCGCGCATCGCGGCTTCCTGTACATCGACGAGGTCAACCTGCTCGAGGACCACCTGGTCGACCTGCTGCTGGACGTGGCGGCATCGGGCGAGAACGTAGTCGAGCGCGAAGGGCTGTCGGTGCGTCATCCGGCGCGGTTCGTGCTGGTGGGCAGCGGCAACCCGGAAGAGGGCGACCTGCGGCCGCAGCTGCTGGACCGGTTCGGCCTGGCGGTCGAGGTGACCACCCCGTCCTCGCTGAGCGAGCGCGTCGAGGTGCTGCGCCGCCGCGAGGCGTTCGACCGCGACCCGGCGGGCTTCCTGGCCGGATGGGCCGAGGCCGAGCAAGCGTGGCGCTGCCGGATCGCCGCGGCGCGCGTCCTGCTGCGGCAGGTCGCGACGCCAGACGCGGCGCTGGAACAGGCGGCGCGGCTCTGCCTCGCCCTGGGCACGGACGGGCTGCGCGGCGAGCTCTCGCTGCTTCGCGCGGCCAAGGCCCTGGCGAGCCTGCAGGGTGCGACGCAACTCGAAGCGCGGCACCTGCGCGCGGTGGCACTGCCGGCGCTGCGTCACCGGCTGCGTCGTCAGCCGCTGGACGAGGCGGGTGCTGCGCCGCGTGTGGAGCGTGCCGTCGCCGAACAGCTGGGCGCGTGATCGCGCCGGCTCCGGGCTGGGACGATGCGATGCTGGCCGCGACGCTGTTCGCGGTGGACCCGGCGGGACTCGCCTGGCAGGTGAGGTCGCCGGCCGGCGCGGCGCGCGACGCCCTGCTGGCGCGGCTGCGCGCGGCATTGCCGCCGGCGACGCCGGTTCGGCGCTGTCCGCTCGGCATCGGCGACGATCGGCTGCTGGGCGGTCTGGACCTGGCGGCGACGCTGGCGCACGGCCGGCCGGTGGCGCAACGCGGGCTGCTGGCCGAGGCGGATGGCGGCGTGCTGGTGCTGCCGATGGCGGAGCGGGTGACCCGGCACACCGCGGCGCGACTTTGCTCGGTGCTGGATCGCGGCGAGGTGCTGGCCGAACGTGACGGGGTGGCGCTGTGCGGCAGCGCGCGGCTCGGCGTGGTGCTGCTGGACGAGGGGCTGGAGGACGAGGCGCCGGCGGCGGCGCTGCTTGAACGGGCCGCATTCCGCACCGGGCTGGACGGGCTGCCGGCGCTGCCGGCGGAGCACGACGTGGCCGGACGGGTGGCGGCGGCACGGCGGCTGCTGCCGCAGGTACGCTGCGACGACCGGATCATCGAGGCGCTTTGCGCCACGGCGCTGCAGTTCGGCCTCGCCTCGCTGCGCCTGCCGACGATGGCCCTGCGGGTTGCCCGCACCGCCGCGGCGCTGCAGGGCCGCCTCGACGTCGTTGAGGAGGATGCGGTGCTGGCGGCGCGGCTGGTGCTCGCCTGGCGCGCCGAGGCGCTGCCGCAGGAGCCCGGGACGCAGCCTGCGGCGCAGCCCGCCGCGTCGGCATCGCCCGAGCGACAGCGACAACACGAGCGCGAAGTCGGGCCCGACCCCGAGCCGGGCGCACAGCAGGATGCCTCGGGCGGGCTTGCCGAGCGCGTGCTGGAGGCCGCGCAGGCGGCGCTGCCGGCGGATCTGCTGGCACGCCTGCAGGCGCAGTCGGAGCCGCTGGCACGGGCCTGCGGCGGCGGCCGCGTCGCCTCCGGGCAGGCGTCGGCCTCGCCGCATGGCCGTCCGCTGTTCGCGCGCGCCGGACGGCCGCAGCGCGGCAAGCGGCTGGCGCTCGTCGAGACGCTGCGCGCCGCAGCACCGTGGCAGGGCGTGCGTCGCATCGCCCGCGCGCGGCGCGGCGCGGCCTGCAGGCGGGTGGAGGTGCGCGCCGACGATTTCCGCGTGGTGCAGCACGCGCAACGGCCGCGCAACATCGCCATCTTCGTGGTCGACGCCTCCGGCTCGGCGGCGATGCACCGGCTGGCCGAGGCCAAGGGCGCGATCGAGCGGCTGCTGGCGGATTGCTACGTGCGACGCGACCGGGTCGCGCTGATCGCCTTTCGCGGCAGGACGGCGCAGCTGCTGCTGCCGCCGACCGCGGCGCTGACCCGCGCCCGGCGCAGCCTCGCCGGGCTGCCGGGAGGCGGCGGTACGCCGCTGGCGGCGGGGCTGGACGCGGCGACGACGCTGGCGCTGTCGTTGCGCGCGCGCGGCGAGACGCCGCTGCTGGTGGTGCTGACCGACGGGCGCGCCAACATCACCCGGGATGGCCTTGCCGACCGGACGGGCGCGGTGGAGCAGGCGGGATCTTCCGCGGCCCGGCTGCGCGCGGCCGGCCTGGCCTCGCTGCTGGTCGACATCTCGCCGCGCGCCGAAGCGAAGGCGGAAGCCCTGGCTGCGCGAATGGGCGCTCGCTACCTGAAGCTGCCGGGCGGCGAGGCGCTTTCTCGCGCGGTTCGCGCCGCGGCCGCCTGAGCGACGTGATCCGCCATTTGGATCAGCATGTGCGGGGCGGCATCTGCACTGATCAGGATGACCTGGGGCGGCCGTCCCCGAGGACATCGCGCGGCTCGAAGAAAGCCTTGAACCACGCCCACAGGGTCACCCTCTTCACCAGCTGGTAGCTTCGTTCGTCAACACGAAACACTACGGATTTCCCCGGCGGTGGCTGCATGTCTGTCGGAAATGTTGCGGAGCGTGGACGATGTGGCGAGCGGGGTTGATGCGCAGGCCGAGCCGGCGAAGACGCATGAGGCATATACGTCGCGCGAACCGAAGGCCGCCCGGCGAGTACGATGGCTGATCTTTCCGACCTGATCATAGGCCATTATGAGCGGCATGCTCGTGAGTGGGAGGCAGACCGACGCAGCGGCGGCTGGCATGACAAGCCGTGGCATGATCGCTTCATCTCAGCTCTGCCGAAAGGCGGAAGAGTTCTAGATCTGGGTTGTGGGGGCGGAGCGCCCGTCGCTGCGAACTGGTTGCTTGTGGCCTGAGGATTACAGGCGTCGATGCTTCGCCCACGCTGATCTCGATCTGTCGCGAGCGGATGCCTGCTCAGGAGTGGATTGTCGCCGACATGCGTTCCCTTTCGCTCGATGCCAAGTTCGATGGCATCCTGGCCTGGGATAGTTTCTTCCACCTCAAACCCGATGACCAACGTCGAATGTTCAACCTATTCGCGAAGCACGGCGCCGATCCGGCGATCCTGATGTTCAATGGCGGCCCGACCTGCGGCGAAGCTGTTGGCAGCTATCGCGGGGATCCACTTTATCACGCGAGCCTCGGGCCGGCTGAGTACGAGGCGCAACTGGACCGGATCGGGTTCGAGATAACCGACCACGCCGTTGAGGATCGCCTAGCCGGGAACAGGACTGCATGGTTGGCACGGTCGCGCAGCCCCGTTTTTGAATGAGACACTACGCTCGGGTGACGCCGGTCCAGGATCCACGGCGTCGCCCAGGCGGAGGACATGGCTGTGGGCGGGGCTGGCCAGGATCCGGCTCCGTCAGCGAAGCCGTTGCGCAGGACAGCCTTCACGTCCACCCCGGAAGGGTTCTCGCGCTCTACTCCGACCGGTTCCTCAGATGACCAACTCCCATGTGCCGCTCACGCGGGTCTCCAGTTCCATCCTCTCCCGCAAATCCATTCTGAGCATCTACTCAACGGCGTGCGTTCGCCGTCCCTGCTTGGCTGATGGAGTAACCGCCAACGTGATGGAAACGGTTGCAAAAGCAAACCCGCTGATCCGATGGGGATCTACTGGCTGCTGAACCAGGGTCCTGAGGAACGAAGCAACCGAAAACGCCAGCGCAACCACGACGCAGAGTCCGGTCTTGCAGGCATGTCGATGCCCAATCAAGAACAGGCTCGCTGTTTTCGAGCGGTGAGCTCTTCGGCCAGATGCCCATATCAGAACAACTACATGAGCGACGTCGAGAGCAAGCGACACGTGATGTGATGCAATCCGGCCCAGCGCGACAAGGCCACCGAGATACGCACCCTTAAGGCGCGCCAGAACGAGCGACCAGTTGGCGGCCGGCTCCATCATGATCTTTGGTCTCCGCCTGACAGTTAGTAGGTGCGGGTCATGACCGTGATCGCTGCGACTACCCGCGGCGGCCGCCTTCGGAACGCTGCGTCTTCAACTTGTGCGCACTCCAGGTCGCTACCTGTGTATCGCCTTGGCGCCGCTGGTCGTGGGAGCATCATGCATGTTCACCGCGATCGGAGGCGCGAGCTAGCTGTCGTTCTGGGATCGGCCGCCGTCTAGGCGAGCTATGACAGGACGGGATCGTGGCACGAACCTGCTCGGCGCAGCCGGCCGCGTTGCCCTGCGCGAACTGCCTCGGGATCATCGGGGTTACGGCACGCGCGAGCTTCTAGGCCAGCCTAGCCGATGGTCTCGAGGAAGCGCCCCAGGTGCGCGTTGATCACGTCCGGCTTTTCCAGCGGCGCCATGTGCGACGCCTGCTCGATCACGTGCATCTGCGCGCCGTCGATGCGGTCCCGCAGCACGCGGGCCGCCGCGGGCGGTGAACTGGGATCGAACTCGCCGACCAGGACCAGGGTGGGACAGCTGATCCGCTGCAGGTGTCCGACGAGGTCCAGGGCCGCGATCATGTCCCACATGGCGGCGTGGACGAGCGGGTCGTTGGCCAGGAGGGTCTTGCTCACCCGGTCGACCAGGTCGGGACGCCGCGCCTGGGTGTCCGGGGTGAACCACCGCTCGATCGTCGTCCGCAGCACGGCCTGCATCCCGCCCTCGCGGGCCATCGCCGCACGCGTCCGCATCGCGTTGCGCGCTTCGTCTGCGAAGGCGGCGGCGGTGTCGATCAGGGTGAGCGACCGCACGAGGTCCGGCCGTGCCAGAGTGAGCGCCTGGGCGATCATGCCGCCGACCGAGAGCCCGACCAGGTGGGCGGGTCCGGCGCCGGTCGTCGAGATGACGTGCGCCAGGCATCGGGCAGCCCTGTCGAGCGTCCAGTCCTCCGCACTGCCCGGCGTGCGGCCGTGCCCCGGAAGATCGAACGCCACGACATCCCACGCATCGCACAGCGCCTCGATCTGCCCGCCCCAGTAGCTGAGCTCCAGCCCTACCGGATGGATCAGGACGACCGGCGACCCGCCGCGCGGGCCGGTGCGCACCACGTTGAGGGATCGGGCGGACCAGCCCGCATCGTTCGTGCTCATGAGCGTGCTCCCGAGGACGGGCGAGCCGGGATCAATGCTCCGCCGCCCAGCTGTCGGGCGCCGGGTCGAGCGCGACCTCCAGCGTCCCGAGCAGCCGGGCGATCATCATGTAATGGCCGACCAGCAGGATCACCGTGACCAGGTCGCTCGGCGACAGCAGCGCCCGGGCGGCATCGAACACGATATCGGGCACCTGCGGTGCCGCCACGCAAGCATCGACGAAGGCAAGGATCACGGCGAAGTCGGCGGGCAGCGCCGCCGGCTCATCGGCTTCGATCGCCGCGATTTCGGCGGCCGTCCAGCCCACCTTCGCTGCCTGCCCGAGATGCTGCATCCGCTCGTAGGCGCTGCCGCTGAGTGCGGCGACGCGGAGGATGAGGCCCTCGCGCAGCTTCGGGTCCAGACCGGAAGCGCGTAGCGCGTTGGCGAGGTTGGGCAGCGCCCCCGCGAGCCGCGTGTCCGCGAGCAGCAGCGCCCGCGACAGGTTGGACGGGAACCGCTCGTACTGCTCGCGCTGAGCTGGGGTCATGTGCTCGACACGGACGAGCGGGATGCGCGACATCTGGTTTTTCCGGGCAAGAACCGTCGATGCTACGCATCGGGCTGCATGGGTAGCACGACCGAGCCGCTGGCTCATCGGTCTCGTGGACTGGCCGCGCGGTCGTGCAGCGGCGCATGCTTTGCGCGACCCGGCCCGGCCGCGCACTTTAACCGCCGCCGCGGTGACTCCGGGCTTCGGCGCAGCTGCCGAGCGCGACGGATATCATGCGCCGCTCGCCTGTCGCTGCGTTGCCGTGGCCGGCCGCCGATCGCTCCGGCCCGCTTGTCGGGCGCACGACGGCATGCCATGCCCTGCGCAGGCGAGCAGGGGGCGCCTGCGATGGCGCTGGGCTCGAGATCGTCGGCGACACGCCGTGCGGCCCCCGCTGCCGATCTGGCGCACATGGCGGGACGCGACACGCTTCCCCGGGCGACCGGCGTGTCCGCCGCCGGGTCGCCGGCGTGAGCGGCACCCTGTCATGGGATCGTCTCGGCCACGAGTGGCCGAACCGGGCGGCGAGCCGCTTCGTGCGCGTCGCCGGCCTGCGCTGGCACGTGCAGCAGGCGGGACCGCGCCCGGATGCGGCACCGAGCATCCTGCTGCTGCACGGCACCGGGGCCGCCACCCACTCCTGGCGCGGGCTGCTGCCGCTGCTGGCGCAGCGTCACGCGGTGCTGGCTCCCGACCTGCCCGGGCACGGCTTCACCGAGATGCCGCGGCCGCCGCTGATGTCGCTGCCCGGCATGGCGCAGTTGCTGGACGGGCTGCTGAAGCGCATCGCGTTCCAGCCCGATCTCGTGGTCGGCCACTCCGCCGGTGCTGCGATCCTGGCGCGCATGATCCTGGACGCTCGCATCCGGCCACGCGCGATGGTCAGCCTGAACGGCGCGCTGCTGCCGCTCGCCGGCCGATCGTCCCAGCTGTTCCCGGCGATGGCGCGTCTGCTCGCCAGCACCAGCGTCGTGCCGTGGGTGTTCTCGCTGCACGCCGCCAACCGTGACCTCGTCACCCGGATGCTCGACAACACCGGGTCGCGCCTGCCGGCGGAGGAACAGCAGGCCTATCGCCGCCTGCTGCTCAACCCGGGCCACGTATCGGCGGCGCTGCAGATGATGGCGCGGTGGGACCTGCCGGCGCTCGGCGCGGATCTGCCGGAACTGCGCGTGCCGCTGACCCTCGTGGTCGGCAGCAACGACAGGATGATCCCGCCGGCGGATGCCGCGCGCCTGCGGGCGCTGCTGCCGCAGGCGCGCATCGTCACTCTCGAGGGGCTCGGCCATCTGGCGCACGAGGAGCAGCCGGCGCGCGTCGCGGCGCTGGTGCAGGAGGCATGGGACGGTGCCTCGCCGGGAGCCGCCGCCGAGGTCGGTGCAGCGCCGTGATCCTGATCGTCGACGCCATCCTTTGCCTGATCGTGCTGGAGGCCGCGGCACTGTTGCTGCTGCATCGCGCCACCGGCACCGGCCTGCCCCCGGGTGCGGCGCTGCGCACGCTGGTACCAGGCTTCTTCCTGCTGCTGGCGATGCGCCTGGCCCTCTGCGCTTCGCCCTGGTTCCTGATCTGCGGCGCGCTGTTCCTCGCCCTGTGCGCGCATGCGACGGATCTTCGGGCGCGCTGGGCAGGTCCCGGTCGCGGCGGCGCGGTACGACCTCCCGGCTGATCGCGCGCCCCCCTGCGCCCGCACGGTAGGCTAGACCGAGAACATCCAGGCCAGCAGCGAGAACGGCACCAGCGCCAGCCCGAAGCGCCCGACGATGCCCGGAGCGCGCTCGACGCACCACTCGACGATCGGGCTCGGTGCCTGGGCACGCGCTGCCGAGATGCGAACCGCCGGTCGCGACGGGGCGCGACCCACGAAGATCACGCTGCGGCTGGTGTTCATGCTCATGCTGGTCATGGCTGCTGTCCTGTTCGCTTCGGCCTTGATCGGCCTGTGCCAACAGTTGCAGGCCGCGTGCCAGTGCGGCGCTTTAGCCAACCTATTGTTCTAGAATGCTTTTTCTTGGCAAAGAAGCCACGGTCAAACGCGGCGTTGGTGTCTTCGCACATGGTGTGGCCGGCCGGCCCTCGAAGTGGTGAACTTTGCCAACCGGCATGTGCAGGGCGCTTGCGTATGGGTGTTCCCGCGCTCAGGTGCGTGCCCAGGGCGGAGCACGGACGTCCTCCAGATGGTCGTCGAGCGCGCTCAGCAGGTGGTCGATCGAGACCAGCGAGGCATGCTCGGGCTGACCCGCTCCCGGCGTCACGTCGCGGCTGAGGATGCAGTCGTAGCTGAGGCGCGAGGCGGCGGCGAGCGACCGGTAGCGCCAGCTCCGGAGCCGATGCGGCCTGATCTCGATGATGCGGGTGCCGGTGGGCGCGAAGACGATGTTGCTCAGCCCGGCGCCGTGCGCGCTCACGATCAGGTCGCTTTCCGCCATCAGCCGCATCTGCTCGGCGAAGGCCAGCGTCTCCATGCGCACCGGCTCGATCCCGAGACCAGCCATCGCCGCGACCGCCTCGTCCTCGTTGAGCAGCGGACGCGTCGGCGTGCCCCGGCGATCGATGTAGATCCGCCTTCCGACGCCGGGCGCATGGCGGCCGTGCGGCGCCATGCCGCGCAGGAACCGCGCGCCGACCGGGTCGATCCGCTCCTCCGGGCCGAACTGCCACGGCAGCAGCAGACGCTCGACATCCACCCCATCGCCACGGCTCACCGGGCACACGCGCAGTGCTTCCGGCACGCCGGCGCCGCCGCGGGCGAGTGCCAGCGCCGCCTCGACCGCCTCGCGATGCCCCCGGCTCAGCTCCGCGGGCAGCAGCACGCCGTCCATCGTCGCCAGCCGCGACGGGTCGAGCAGCGCGAGCCGCGCCAGGTTGAGCAGCAGGAGGCGGAAGTGGTCCTGAGTATCGCCGAGCAGCAGGCTCAGCCAGTTGCCCGCCAGGCGGCCGGTCGAGGCTGGCAGCGTGATGCGGCCGGGATCGGCGACCGAGTAGCCGTCGGTCTCCGGCGCGCTGCGATGCAGGGTCTCGGCGATCGCCTCGCCTTCCTCGGTGATCACGATGCCGCAGGAGGAATGCACCCGCGCCGAGCGCAGGGTGAAGACGTGCGAGTCCTAAGGCTCCTGCCGGGCGTCGGCCCAATCGTCGGCAACGCCGAACATCTCCATGCTGCGCGTGCCGAAGCGCAGGAAGGAATAGGCGGGCGCCAGCTCGCCCGGGATGCGGCGACGGGCCAGGATCGGCCCGCGCAGTCCCCGCTCAAGCAGTTCGTCGAGAGCAACGATCGGGTGCGGGACGGAACTGCCGGACATCGACCGAGATAGGACCCGGAAGCGTCATCCCGTCAACGCGCGAGCCTCTGCCCGGGCCCGGTTGCCCGAACCCGAGAACTCAGACCCTGCAGCTCACGCGGGGGGATGCTGACCCAGCACCGTCTTCGGCTCCGGCCGCCAGACCGCCGGATACAGCCGTCGCAGCGCCTCGACCTTGGGCATGTCGTTGATGGCGATGTACGGCGCGTCGGGGTTCAGCGTCAGGTAGTCCTGGTGGTAGCGCTCGGCCGCGTAGAAGCCGGGCAGCGGATCCACCCGCGTCGCGATCGGGGCCGCGAACAGGTGCGCCCGGTCGAGCTGGGCGATATAGGCCTGTGCCACCCGTGCCTGCCCGGCGTCGGAAGTCCAGATCTCCGAGCGATATTGCGAGCCCTCGTCCGGCCCCTGCCCGTCGGTGCGGGTCGGATCCAGCGCCACCGAGAAGAAGATGCGCAGCACCTGTCCGAGCGAGATGCGCGAGGGGTCGAACGTCACCCTGACGGACTCCGCATGGCCGGTGCTGCCGGTGCTGACGGTCTCGTACTGCGCCGTCCCGGCGGCACCCCCGGCATAGCCGGCGACGGCGCTCTCGACGCCGCTCACGTGCTCGAACACGCCCTGCACGCCCCAGAAGCAGCCGCCCGACACGACGATCGTCTGCAGCCGGGCATCGGCCGGGCGCGGCGCGTCGAGCAGGGGTGCGGGCAGCAGGCGCGGCGCCTCGTCGGCGCGCAGGTGATGGCCGCTCAGGATCAGCCCGACCGGCAGCAGCGCCGCCAGCAGGGCGTAGCGGATGGGCCGGCTCACGCCGCCGATCCTGGCACGAAGTGCAGCGCCACGCCGTTCATGCAGTAGCGCAGTCCGGTCGGCCGCGGCCCGTCATCGAACACATGGCCGAGATGTCCCTGGCACTGCGCGCAACGCACCTCGGTCCGCTGCATGCCCAGGCTGCCGTCGTCGGTGCGTGCCACGGCGTGGTGCAGCGGCTCGAAGAACGAGGGCCAGCCGGTATGGCTGTCGAACTTGGCGTTCGAGGAGAACAGCCGCTGGCCGCACGCGACGCAGTCGTAGCGTCCGGAAGCGAACTGCATGTCGAGCGGGCTGGAGAACGGCAGCTCCGTGCCGGCCTGCCGTAGCACGTCGAACTGCGCCGGCGTCAGCTTCTGTCGCCACTGCGCCTCGCTCAAGCCGCCGCTGCCCCGCGCCTCCGGGGCGGTCACGGCGGTGGCGGGCCGCAACAGGGAGAAACCGGCGCAGGCCGCGAGGCCTGCCGCGCTGCCCAGCAGAACACGGCGTGTCGTCATCGAGGGAACCTCCGCTGGCCGATCGCTCCGCCAGGTGAGCCGGCGCCGGTCGTCTGACCGGGCACCGCGTTGCATGTTGATGCTTATACGGCGACTATGCGGACGCGGTTACGGCGCGTGATCAGGAAATCGCCAGCAGGCGGGCGAACCAGGCCTGCACCCAGCCGATCGCCTGCAGGAACAACGCCGCATCGTAGCGCGGTCCCTCGTCGCGCATGAAGGCGTGCGCCGCGTTCACCTCGTGCCACGCGTAGGTCGCCCCGACCGCTTCCAGCCGCTCGCGTATCAGCTGCCTGCCGGCGAACGGCACGTGCGGATCCTGCCGGCCCCACACGAACATGGTCTCGGCCTTGAGCTCGCCCATGCGTGCCAGGCTGTCGTCCTGCCTGCCGCTGCCGAGGCTCCCGGCATGGATGTCGGTGGCGTAGAAGCAGGCGGCGGCGGAGACGCGCGGATCCAGTGCGGCGCGATAGGCGAGATGGCCGCCCAGGCAGACGCCCATGCTGGCGAGCCTGCCGTTGCCTGCCGGGTGACGCTGCAGGAAATCCAGCGCCGCGCGCGCGTCGTCGTCGAAGGCGGCCACCGGCTTGGTGGTCTTGAGCATGTTGCCGCGGTCGGTGCCGGAGGGATCGTAGCGCAGCACCGTGCCCGCCGGCTCGTACTCGTGATAGACCTCCGGCACCGCCACCACGTGCCCGAGGCCAGCCATCAGGGCGGCGAGGCGCCGGATCGGGTCGGTGACCTGGTAGATCTCCGAGAACAGCACCAGCCCCGGATAGCGTCGCTCGGGCACCGGACGGAACAGGTGCAGCCGCATCGCCCCGGTTGCCGTGTCGACCATCGCGGTCTCGTCGCTCCTGATGATCACGTGCGTTCCTTCACGACCAAGACCGGCGGATCGCTCTCCGGGCGCCACTCGGAAGCGGCGGCTCGATCTGCCCGGCGATGTCGCCGGGCCGGGCGGGGAACCTTCGGCGACAAGATGTTTTGCAGTCTTGCACACTGAGGCGAGAGCATTCGCCGTCTATCGCCTTTTATTCTCGCCGTGCATCCAATTTACTTTTGCTTCCAGGTGATCAAACCGTCGAATGCGCCCCGTGGTCACCCTGATCGTGACACGCAACCGGCAGGCATTGCTGGCGCGCTGCCTGCGGGCCGTTTGGTCGCAGGACCGTCGCCCCGAGCTGGTGATCGTCGTCGACAATGCCAGCGACGAGGCGGTGCAGCCGGTGCTGGCGTGCTATCCCGACACCCGCCTGTTGCGCCTGTGCCGTAACCAGGGGCCCGCCGCCGCCTTCGGCGCCGGCATCGGCGAAGCCCTGGCTGCCGGGGCGGCGTTCGTCTGGACCATGGACGATGACGGGATGCCGGCGGATGCCGGCTGCCTGTCCAGGCTGCTGGCGACCGCCGAAGCGGAGCGCGCCGACCTGGTGTCGCCGCTGATCCGCGACATCGATCGCCCCGAGCGGCTGGCTTTCCCGATCCGCCGGAGCGGCCGCACCCGCTTCACCGCCGCGGCACTCGGCCCGGCGCCGCTGATCGCGGACTTCGCCCATCTGTTCAACGGTGCCCTGATCGCCACCGACGTGTTCTCCCGCGTCGGGCTGCCGGATGCGCGCCTGTTCATCCGCGGCGACGAGGTCGAGTTCCTGTTCCGCATGCGCCGCGCCGGGCTGCGCCTGCTCACGGACCGCCGGGTCGGGTTCCTGCATCCTTGCTCGGACCGCGAGATCCACCCAATCCTCGGCGGCTGGTTCTACGCCGTGGTCCCCGACGACGAGACCAAGCGGTTCTACCAGTTCCGCAACCGCGGCTGGATCTTCGCCCGCTACGGGATGTGGGGCTGGCTCGCCGCCGACCATCTCCGCTACGCCTGCTGGTACTTGTTCGGAGCACGCGATCCTGCCGGATACCTGCGCTGGCTGCGCCTCACCTGGAGCGGCGTCCTGGGTCGCATCGAGCCGCAGCAGCCGGTCGCGGCCCCGGCACGACGCCGGGCGCTGGAGGCCGCCGAGTGAGCTGCATGGTGCTGCAGCGCCTGATCCTGCGTGCCGCCACCGAGACCGCGAGGCTGTACTGGCGGATCGATCGTCCGGGTGCGTCACTCCGGCTCGAGCCGCGGAGCACGCTCGACCTCGACACCTACTTCAACAGCTTCGACGAGATCGTCTGGCGCCGGCACACCGCGCTCACCGGGTTGCGGGTCGAGCTGCGCATCGGCGGCGCGGCGCACGTGCAGCTCTGGCGCCACGCCCAGACCGGCACCGCGCTGCTTGCGGAGGCACACACCGACGACGACGAGGCGCTGACCCTCGCGGTGCCGCATCCGCCGCATCCGCGCGCCGCCGGCCGCCTCTGCCTCGGCATCACCGCCAAGCAGGACCGGGTGACGCTCGCCAGCGGCGCCTGGGTGACCGAGGCCACGCCGCACCCGGTGCGGGTGATGCCGGTGATCTGCACCTTCAACCGCGACCGGCCGTTGGCCGAGCTGATCGCCCGTCTCGGCAGCGACCCGGAGGTGCTTGACTCCGTCGCCGGCCTGGTGATCGTCAACAACGGGCGGCCGGGGCTGCCGGCCCGTCTCGGCACCGCCAGGATGCCGGCCCGCCTGCGCGACAGGCTGCACATCGTCGAGCAGGGCAACGTCGGCGGCGCCGGCGGCTTCGCCCGCGGCCTGCTGCAGGCGCGCGAGGCGGGCGCCACGCATGCCATCCTGATGGACGACGACGTGGTGATCGAGCCGGAGTCGATCCTGCGCACGGTGCGGCTCTACGCCCTGGCGCGCGGCGATTTCGTGGTGGCCGGGCACATGCTCGACCTGTTCCAGCCGAATCGGCTGTACGAGGCCGGGGCCCGGCTGATCGACCATCGCCTGGCGATGGAACCGCTGCACCAGGGCGCCGACCTGGCCGCGCCCGGCGCGCTGACCAGGTTCCTTGAGCCGACCCCGATGCACTACAACGGCTGGTGGTTCATGGGCCTGCCGCTGCGCCTGCTCGACAGCCACGGCTGGCCGATGCCGTGCTTCATACGCGGCGACGACATCGAGTTCGGCCGCCGGCTGCACGATGCGGGCATCCCGATGGCGTCGATGCCCGGCATTGGTATCTGGCACGAGCCGTTCTACGCCAAGCTGGGCGGTTGGCACATCTACTACGAGTTCCGCAACATGCTGGTGCTGGCGAGCCGGCACTTCCCCGGTCCCGCGCGCCTGCTCACCGCGACCGCAATGCGCTGGATCATCGCCGAGCTGCTGACCTTCCGCTACCAGCGCGCCGCCCTGCTGATCCGCGCGGCGGAGGACTTCCTGGACGGCCCGGACATCTACGGCCGCGATCCGGGCTCGGTGCATGCCTCGCTCGAACCGATACGCCAGACCTACCCGAGCGCCACGGCGCGTCGCGAGCAGGTCATGGCGCAGCCGGCACCGCCGCCCGGTCCGCGCAACCGGCTCTCCTTCCTGCTCGGCCTGATGCGTGCCCTGGCGTCGGAATGGTCCCGTCCGGAGGGCTGCGGGCGCACGATCCGGATCCAGCCACGCGACCATCTCTGGTTTCGGGTACGCGGCGCCGACATGGTCGCCGTGGACGAGCAGTGGGAACTCGACCAGCCGCTCTATCGTCGGTCGCGCAGCCAGTTCCGCGGCCTGTCGCGGCAGGCGCTGCGGCTGCTGCTGCGGATGCGCCGCGAGATGCCGGACGCGGTCCGCGACTGGCACGGCGCACACCCGACCTTCACCTCCGAGGCAGCGTGGCGCGCCTATCTCGGCGTTCCGCAGCGGGCGCCGGCGGCCGAACCCACGCGCGTCGCGGAGCGCGCCGTGACGTGATAGTCCGCTCTACGCGCGACGCCCGGCCAGCCACGCCTGTGCCCCGGCGAGCGACTGGTTGATGACCTGGTGCATGTCGAGGTACTGGTATGTGCCGCAGCGGCCGATGAAGCTCACGCGGTCGAGCCGGTCGCCGCGTTCCTTGTAGCGCCGGTAGGCGGCGTCGTGCCGGCCGTCGCTGGTCTTGACCGGATAGTAGCGCTCCATCTCGTTGTCGAGATAGTCGCAAGGCTCCTCGAGCGTGACGGTCTTGCGACCGGTCTCGCATACGCGGTGGCCCGGCAGCCGGCTCCAGTCGGTCTCGCGGGTGCAGGGTCCGGCATCGGTGAAGTTGACCACCGGCCTTCGGCCGCGCGCGTAGGACTCCGGCTCCTCCCGGTGGTGGAAGCGGATCGAGCGATACGGCAGCGCGCCTTCGTCGTAGCCGAAGAACTCGTCGATCGGCATGCTGTTGAAGCAGTGCGCGTGCCGGTCGAGCATGCCGTGGTCGAAGGCGGTCTCGAGGGCCACCGAGATGTTCGGATGGTCGAGGATGCGCCGGAACGTCGCGGTGTAGCCGTCGCGCGGCATCAGCTGGTAGCGGTCGGTGGGGAAGTAGCGGTCCTCGTCGTCGTAGCGCAGCGGAATGCGCTGCACCACGGCGGCGTCCAGCGCCTCCAGCTCCATCTGCCACATCTTCCTCGTGTAGGGACGGAAGAACAGGTCGGTAAGCACGGTGCCGACATGGGCGACGAGATGATCGGCGGCGCTGCGGATCCGGTCCCGCGGCTCGGCCTGGCTCGCCAGGAACGCCTGCACCGCCGCCTCGTCGGCCAAGGCCAGCCCGAACACGCTGTTGATCGTGGTGCGGTTGACCGGCAGGGGCACGCAGCGCCCGTCCTCGAGCAGGGCTTCCACCCTGTGCTGGTACTCGTCGAGAACCGCGAACCGGGCCAGCCAGTCCACCACCGCCCGGTTGCTGGTGTGGAACAAATGCGGCCCGTAGCGATGCAGGCGCACCCCTTGCGCGCTCACCTCGTCGTAGGCGTTGCCGGCGATGTGCGGCCTGCGATCGATCACCCGGACGGAAAAGCCGGCCTCCGCGAGCGTGCGGGCATAGACCGCGCCGGCGAAGCCGGCTCCGACGACCAGGATGCTGTTCGACATCGAGGGAAACTCCACCGCCTGGCTCGCGGCACCGGAGGGAGACGGAAACCGATGCTTAACCCTTGCGCGCTAGCATGGCCGGACAACGAACAGGACATCCGCATCGTGATCACCTGGGACAGCCTCGACGAACGGAGCCAGCTCGCCCTGTCGCGCGCGGCACTCGATCGCGCGATCGGCATCGTCGCCTGTCGGGCGGACAGCCTGGCCAGCGAGATCGAGAGCGGCTGCGTCCCGGACCAAGGCGGCGTCGAGGCGCTGCGGCTGTTCGCCAGCCTGACCCGTTGCTCCAGCCTCAGCGCCAGTGCCCTCTACGGGCAGATCGCGCACGGCCAGGTGGGGCACGCCTGACGCAGACAGCCCCAGGCTTCGCTACGCGCCCGCCGGGGCCTGAAGCCTCAGGTCCCGGTTCAGGGCGCTGACGGGGTTGCGGCGGGATCAGCCCTGCTGACCGTCCTGGCTGTCGTCGTCCCCGGAAGCCGCACCGCTGCCGTCGCCGCCCGCATCCGGGCCGGAAGGCGATACCGCGACGAAGGCGTCGTGCCCGTCGCGCAGGATGCGCAGCGCCACGCTCTGGTCGTGCTTCAGCGCGGCATGCACCGCGGTGACGGCGTCACGCGGCGAGCTGACCAGCTGGCTGCCGATCCCGAGGATGATGTCGCCCGGGCGGATCCCCGCCTGGTCCGCCGCCGAACCGGAACGCACTCCGTGCACCACCACTCCGCGGATGCTTTCATCGAGGCCGAGCTGCTGGCGCAGGTCGGGGGTCAAAGCCGCCAGGGCAACGCCGATGGAGGCGTTGCTGCCTTCCGTCTGCCCGTTCCCGGTGGCACCGCCGCCGCCGCCATCCCGCCCCAGCGTCGCCAGGTGAGCGCTGATCGTCTGCGCCGCGCCGTTGCGGATGACGCTCAGCTTGGCGTCGCTGCCGGGGGTCACCGCCGCCACCTTGATCGCGAGGTCGCGCGGTGTCGCCACCGTCTGGCCGTTGATGGCGGTGAGCACGTCCCCGGGCTTGATGCCAGCCTTCTCTGCCGGCGAGTCCTGGCTGACGCTGGCAACCAGCGCGCCGGTTGGGGCGCCGGCCGGGCTCGGCAGCGACAGCGCACGCGCCATCGCCGGCGTGACCTGCTGCGCCTCGACGCCGAGGTAGCTGCGCGTCACCTTGCCGTGCGCCTGCAGCTGCGCCACCACGTTGCGCACGACGTCCGACGGGATCGCAAAACCGATGCCCACCGAGCCACCCGAGGGCGAGAAGATCGCGGTGTTCACCCCGACGACCTTGCCGTCCTGGGTGAACAGCGGACCGCCGGAATTGCCGAGATTGATCGGCGCGTCGATCTGCAGGAAGGAGTCGTAGGGACCCTCGCCGATGTCACGCCCGCGCGCCGAAACGATGCCCGCGGTGACGGTGCCGCCGAGCCCGAACGGGTTGCCGACCGCGACCACCCACTGGCCGGGCTCTACCTCGTCGGAGTCGCCGAGCTGGATGAAGGGCAGCCGCCCGGTCGGCTTGACCCGCAGCAGGGCGAGGTCGGTGCGGCTGTCGCGGCCGATCACCTTCGCAGTCAGCGCGGTGCCGTCATCGAGCATGACGCTGACCGACGTCGCACCCTTGACCACATGGTTGTTGGTGACCACGAGCCCATCTGGCGAGATGATGAAGCCCGAGCCGCGCGCCTCGATCGTGTGGTGCGGGTTCTGCGGCGTCTGGAACGGGAACGGCAGCTGCGGATGAGCGCCGCCCTCCTCGTCCTCGGCCGCATCCGCCTTGAGCATCGAGGTGATCGATACCACCGCCGGCTTCACCTGCTTCACCAGCCCGGTGAAGTCGGCCAGCCGCTGCGCGGGCATCTGCGGGCTGATCGCGCCGGAGGCCTGGGTCGCTGCCTGAGCCGGCGGGCTCGCCCAGCCGGCCGCGGGCGCGCCGAGCATCGTGCCGGCGAGCAGCACCGCCGCGAGGCCGTGCCGCGTGCGACGCCCCGCCCGGTACGATGCGGATGCGGGCGTGGACCGCTGGCGCGGCGACGATGGATCGAGACGGGACGGCATTGCCATGATGTTCCTGCTGCCTTGGATGCGCTCGCGCGCTTCATGTGGTGAAGGCAACATAGGGTCGCCGGGCTCGCCTCCACCTATACGCGGCGATGAAACCTTGGTTAGCCGCGACGCGAGGCGAAGAACGCGCGCAGCACCGCCGCGCACTCGATCTCGCGGATGCCGCCGATCACTTCAGGGCGATGCAGGCAGTCCGGCCGGTCGAAGAGGCGCGGACCGTGCTCGACAGCACCTCCCTTTGGGTCGTAGGCGCCGAACAGCAGGCGGGCGACGCGGAAATGCACCGCCGCTCCGGCGCACATCGGGCACGGCTCAAGGCTGCTCACCAGCGTGCAGCCGGTCAGGCGCGGGCTGCGCAGCCGTGCCGACGCTGCCCGCAGGGCCAGCAGTTCGGCATGGGCGGAGGCATCTTGAAGCGCTCGCACCCGGTTGCCGGCCCGCGACAGCACCGCACCCTCCGGCGCCAGCACCACCGCTCCGACCGGCACCTCGCCGCGCGCCGCCGCATCCCGCGCCTCCTGCAGCGCCAGAGCCATCGGCGAGTCCTCCGTCACCACCGCGCCCTCCCGCCAACCGTTGCGGATTTCCATACCGGCCGATGTTGCTCTAGCAAGACGCCATGAAACGCAACCGGCCGGTGATCGGCGTCACCCTCGATAGCGAGAAGCCCGCAGCCGAGGGCAGGACGGGGTACTCGGCCTATCCGTGGTACGCGCTGCGCGAGAACTACATGGACAGCATCGCCGATGCCGGCGGGCTACCGGTGGCGCTGGCGCACCATGCGAGCCTGGCTGCCGAGACGCTGGAGCGCCTCGACGCGCTGGTCGTCACCGGCGGGGCGTTCGACGTCGATCCCGCGCTGTACGACGGCGGCGAGCGGCACCGCAGCGTCGTGCTCAAGGCCGGCCGCACCGCCGCCGAGCTCGCCCTGCTGCGCACCGCGCTGGAACGCGACATGCCGACGCTCGGGATCTGCGGCGGCCAGCAGCTGCTGGCGGTGGCGCTCGGCGGCACGCTGATCCAGCACCTGCCGGACGAGGTGGCGGACGCGCTGCCGCACGAGCAGTGCAACCCGCGTCACCAGCCGGCCCACGCGGTGCAGATCCTGCCGGGGACGATGCTGCACCGGATCGTCGGCGGCGAGAGCATGATGGTGAACTCGTCGCACCATCAGGCGGTGCGCGATCCGGGTGCCGCGCGGGTCAATGCGCGCGCACCCGACGGGGTGATCGAGGGCATCGAGGACCCGCGCTTGCGCTTCTGCCTCGGCCTGCAGTGGCATCCGGAGTTCCTGATCGATGCCGGCGACGCGCGCGTCTTCGCCGCCCTGGTGGACGAGGCCGGACGCGGATGACCAGTGCCGGCCCCGCGGACGCCGAAGCGCCCGATCCCGCCGAGGCGGCTTCCGCTCCGAAGGGCGAGCGCGGCGAGCGCATCGCCAAATGGCTGGCACGTGCCGGCGTCGCCAGCCGGCGGGACGCGGAGAAGATGCTGGCCGCGGATCGTGTGAGGCTGAACAACGCGGTCGTCCGCCATCCGGCCAGCTTCGTGCAGCCGGGCGACATCGTGCGCGTCGATCATCAGGTGGTCGAGGCGCCGGACCGCACCAGGATGTGGCGCTACCACAAGCCGGACGGGCTGGTGACCACGCATCGCGATCCGCAGGGCCGGCCGACGGTGTTCGCCTCCCTGCCGGCCGGCCTGCCGCGCGTGATCAGCGTCGGACGGCTCGACCTGGGCAGCGAGGGGCTGCTGCTGCTGACCAATGACGGTGCGCTGGCGCGCCGCCTCGAGCTGCCGGCGCACGGCTGGATCCGGCGCTACCGGGTGCGGGTGTACGGCATGGTCGACGAGAGCAGGCTGGCGGCGCTGGCCGGCGGGGCCGAGATCGAGGGCGTGCGCTACGGCCCGATCGAGGCCGGGCTGGACAGCCGCAAGGGCGACAACGCCTGGCTGACGGTGGCGCTGCGGGAAGGGCGCAACCGCGAGGTGCGGCGGGTCATGGAGAGCCTGAACCTGCACGTCTCGCGCCTGATCCGCACCGCCTACGGGCCGTTCCAGCTCGGCACGCTGCTGCGCCGCGAGCTGGAGGAGGTGAACGGCAAGGTGCTGCGCGAGCAGGTCGCGGGACTGCAGCCGCAGGCCGGCGGCGCCCGTTGATCGCGCCCTGGATCAGGGCCGGAACGCTCGGCGGCCGCACCCGCATCGTCCGTCGCTTTGCCGGACATCTCTATCCGGTCGACCCTTCCCGCCCGACCGGATGATGCTCTAGATGCGCATCGTCGCGGGAGCCTGGCGCGGCCGGAGCATCGCCGCGCCGCGCTCGGCCTCGACGCGGCCGACCGCCGACCGGGTGCGCCAGGCGCTGTTCGACATGCTGGCGCACGCGCCCTGGGCGGATCCGATCGCGGGCTGCGCGGTGCTGGACGGCTTCGCCGGCAGCGGCGCGCTGGGCCTGGAGGCGCTGTCGCGAGGCGCCGCGCGGGCGGTGTTCTTCGACACCGACCGTGCCGCCCTGAACGGCCTGCGGGGCAACGTCGCGACGCTGGGCGCAGGCTCACGCAGCCTCGTGCTCGGCGCCGACGCCACCCGGCCGCCGCGTCCGGGGCCGGCCCAGGGCGGCTGCGGCTTGGTGTTCCTGGATCCGCCCTACGGCGGCGGCCTGATCACGGGCGCTCTCGAGGCGCTGCGCGCTGCGGGATGGATCGCCGACGGGGCGCTGGTCATCGCCGAGACCGCGCACGCGGAGGAGCCGCCGGTCGCCGCCGCTTCGCTGCTTGCGACGCGACGCCACGGAGCGGCGAGGCTGTCGATCTGGCGCTGACAGGTTGGCGTTGGCCGGCAGCGATCAGTCGTCGTAGCGCACCAGCGCGGTGACCGGCACGCCGACCTTGGAACGCCCCTGCAGGAAGCCGAGCTCGATGATCACCGCCGCTGCGGTCACCTCGGCGCCTACCTTCTGCAGCAGGCTGATCGCCGCGGCCATGGTGCCGCCGGTGGCGAGCAGGTCGTCCACCACCACGACCCGTTGTCCGGGCGAAACCGCGTCCTGCTGGACGTGCAGGCTGTCCTCGCCGTACTCCAGCGCGTAGCGCAGCGACACGGTCGGCCCCGGCAGCTTGCCGGGCTTGCGCAGCATGATGAAGCCGCAGCCGAGCTTGCTCGCCAGCGGTGCGGCGAGCAGGAAGCCGCGGCTCTCCACGCCGGCCAGGAGGTCCGGCCGTGCCGGCGCCACCGCCCTGGAGAGGCGCCCCATCATCACCTGCCACGCGTCGGCGTCGCGCAGCAGGGTGGAGATGTCGCGGAACAGGATGCCGGGCTTCGGGAAGTCCGGAATGCTGCGGATATGCTGCTTGAGGTCCATCACGGTCGGCATCCCGGCTCCTGTGCAGCCGCGCCTCTACAGGCTGGTTCGGCGTGCGGCAAGTGCGCCGGATCAGGCCGCCCGGCTGGCGCGGCCGACACCGATCAGGGCGTCCACCTTGGCCGCGAGCTGGGCGCGGCGGAACGGCTTGCCGAGCCAGTGCATCGCTTCCGGTTCGGCGGCATCGGGCAGCGGCGCGCCCTCCAGATTGCCCGACATGTAGAGCACGCGCGTGTGCGGCGAGTGCTGGCGCACCCGTGCGGCAAGGGCGCGGCCGTCCAGCGCGCCGGGCAGCACGATGTCGGTCAGCAGCAGCGCGACCGCTCCGTGATGGGCATCCGCTTCGTGGGCATCCAGCAGCGCGAGCGCCTGCTCCGCCTCGCGCGCCTCGCTCACTCGGTAGCCGAGCTCGCGCAGCATCTCGGCGGTGATCTCACGCACCGCGGCATTGTCCTCGACCAGCAGGATGCGCGCCCGGGAGGCCCCGGCGCTCGGCGCGGCGGGCGGCGCCGCGGCGGCGACCTGGTCGGCGGCGGCCCTGGAGGTGCGCGGCAGGTGGATCGCGATGGTGGTGCCCCTCGCCGCCCCGGGAGACGTCTCGGAGCGGATCGTGACGGCCCCGCCGGACTGCCTGGCGAAGCCGAGCACCATCGCCAGCCCGAGCCCGGTGCCGCGGCCCTCGGGTTTGGTGGTGAAGAACGGCTCGAATGCCTGCGCCATCACCTCCTGGCTCATGCCGCAGCCGGTGTCGGTCACGCTGAGGCGGACGTATTCGCCCGGCGCCAGATCGGGATGCGCGGCCGCCTCCATCGCCCCGATCGCGGTGTTGCCGGCCGTGATGGTCAGCCTGCCTCCGCCCGGCATCGCGTCGCGTGCGTTCAGCGCCAGGTTCAGCACCGCACTCTCCAGCTGCGCGGCATCGGCAAGCACCGGCCACGGGCCGGGCTCGGCTTCGAGGCGGACCTCGATCCCCTCGCCGATGGTCTGGCGCAGCAGCGGCATCAGCTCGGGGAGCACGCTGCCGAGATTGACCGGCTCGGGCTCCAGCGGCTGCTTGCGCGCGAAGCTCAGCAGTCGGTGGGTGAGCGCCGCACCCCCCTCGGCGGCGCGCGCGGCGCGGCGCATCCGCGCGGCCAGCATCGCCGCCTGCCGGTCGCCCGCGTCGGCCAGCTCGGCTGGCGGGACGTCGAGGCTGCCGAGCACGACCGTGAGCATGTTGTTGAAGTCGTGCGCGATACCCCCGGTGAGCTGACCCAGCGCCTGCATCTTCTGCGCCTCGCGAAGCATGCGCTCCGCCTGCACCCGCTCGCTGATATCGGTCAGGGTGAGCACGAACCCGCCCTCGGGCATCAGGGTGCGTCGGATCTCGATCTGGCTCTCGCCGGCTCCGTCGTGCCGCCGCACCGCCGCCTCGTGCACCCTGGGCCGCATGCCGTCCGCGACCGGCGCCGGCGAGAGCACCAGCCGCAGCGGCTCCAGCAGGGCCGCGCCGTCCGCCGCGAGTTGCCGTTCCAGCGCGCCGTACGACAGCCCCGGCCGCAGCAGCGCCGCCGGCAGGTCGAGCATCTGGCGCAGCCGCATGTTCCAGTTGAGCAGCTGCCCGTCGCCGCCGAACACCGCCACCCCCTGGCTCAGGCTGTCCAGGGAGCTGCGCAGCTGCAGCGCCAGCTCTCGCTGCTCGGTCTCCGCCCGGCTCAGCCGGCGCCAGGCCCGTCTGAGCAGCCGGAACACGCTGAGCACGCTGAGCACACCCATGAGCGCGACGGCGACGGCGAGCCAGCGCACCGCGCGGATCTCGCGGGTGACGGAGTCGAGATGCTCCTCGCGGCTGCGCTCCAGCACCTGGCCGGCGGCCGCGAGCCGGTCCGATACCTTGTCATCCTCCGCCTGCGTGCCCACCGCCTGCACGCCCGCCGCCTGCACGCCCGCCGCCTGCACGCTCACCGCCTGCCGACCCGAAACGCGCGGCAGCGGGGGCAGCGGGGGCAGGCCGACGCGCAGCGCCAGCTCATGCGCCAGCGCCGCCTGCCGGACCCCCACCAGCTCGACCAGGGTAGCCAGCGCCGAGCCATGCACCGGGTCGCGGCGGGCGTCCGCGGCCAGCCGGGCGCAGAGCGCGTCGATCCGCCGTGCCGCCGCCTGGCTCGCGGTGAGGTCGGGCGCTTCGCCGCGAAGCAGGTAGTCCAACTCGGCGCGCCCGGATTCGCGCAGGGTCTGCCCGACCGGCTCCAGCAGCCTGGCCTCGTCGCCGATGACCGCCGTCGCCTCGCGCGACCGCTGGATCGCGACCGAACGCTGCCAGCCCATGCCGGCAAGCACGCCCATGGCCAGCACCGCGAGCATCGGGAGGATCAGGTTGACGTCGCGAACCAGGGAATGGCGCACGCTCGGCCTCCGACATGCCCGGGCGATCCTGGGGTTCAGGCATCGCGCGTAATCGTACCACCCTATAACAACTCAGGGAGCACGCGCGATGTTGTCTTGACGGGAGCCTAGTTTTTCCTGTCGCGAGGACGCCCTGTCGCAGGCAACGGCGCATGCGCGATCGCGCCGCTGCGACGCAACAGCATCCCGCCGACGATCCCGGACGCGATGAACAGCGCGACGCCGAGGCCGATCTGCGTCGTCTGGCCGATCCGCGCACCCGCCCCGACCAGCACGAAGATCACCGTCTGCGGCAGGCTGCCGAGCAGGGTGGCGGCCAGGAAGGGTGCGACACGCACGCCGAGCACGCCGGCCAGCAGGCTGAGCATGAGGCTGCTGCCGACCGGAAGCAGGCGCAGGGTCAGGATCGCGGTGAACGGGTTGCGGGCGATGAACCCGTCGAGCCGGGCCAGCCGCCCGCGCAGCAGCCTTCGCCGCGCCCAGTCGCGCGCCACCATGCGCGCCCAGAGCAGGTCGGCCAGGCAGGCGGCGAGGTTGGCGAGCGTGGTCAGCGCCATGCCGATCGCCGGCCCGTAGGCGAAGCCGGCGGCGAAGCCCACCGCCTGCCGCGGCAGCCCCACGGCGCAGATCAGCGTGCCGACGCACAGGAACAGGACGCGCCCGTGCAGCCCGTCGCGGAGCAGGTCGCGGCTGAACAGGGCGTGATCGATGCCGGGCAGCGAGCGGATCAGCAATCCGGCGAGGAGCAGGCCGCAGAGCAGCAGCCCGGGCCTCACCAGCGGCCGTAGCCATTCCGCCGCCGGATGCCGCGATAGCGCCTGTCTCATGATCCCGCTCGCACACCCGCTCGCACGTCCGCCTGGACTTCACGCGGCTGCGTGGTCTCGACCGTGCGGGTCGGACGCTGCGCGTTAGCATCGCGGGCGACCGCTCGACAAGCCGTGCCCGCGCACAGGGTGTTGTTGGCGAATTACGGTGCCCGCCTGCTAGAAGCAGGGCATGGCATCCGATGTCCTGCCCGCTCCGCTCGCCTCCGTCCTCACGCGCCGCTCGCCCGGCGACGCTCGCCTCGCGCTGCGCAAACCGGGGCTCGTCTCGTTCTGGTTGTTCGCGATCTGCTTCATGCTGCTGGTGATGATCGCCCTCGGCGGCGCCACCCGGCTGACCGGCTCGGGCCTGTCGATCATGGAGTGGCGGCCGGTCACCGGCATCATCCCGCCGCTGACCCATGCGCAGTGGGAGCACGAGTTCGCGCTGTACCGGCAGATCCCGCAATATCGCATCCTGCATGACGGCTTCGGTCTCGGCGGCTTCCAGAAGATCTTCTGGCTGGAATGGATCCACCGCTTCTGCGGCCGGCTGATCGGGCTGGTGCTGTTCGTGCCGCTGCTGGTGTTCGCCGTGCGCGGCATCATCGGCACCCGGCTGATCGTGCGGCTGGCGCTGTTCTTCGTGCTCGGCGGTCTGCAGGGGGCGATCGGCTGGTTCATGGTCGCCTCCGGCTTCGATCCCGACAGCGTGCGGGTCGCTCCGGTACGCCTGGTGCTGCACCTGTGCTGCGCCTTCGCGCTCTACGCCGCGATCCTGTGGACCGCGCTCGACGTGCGCCGACCGGTCCCGCTGGCGCTGCCGCGGAGCCGGGGCGCTGCCTGGACGCGCCGCCTGGCGGCGATGTCCTGCCTGCTGGTCGGCATCACCGTCGTCGCCGGCGGCTTCACCGCGGGCACGCATGCCGGTTTCACCTACAACAGCTTCCCGGACATGGATGGGCAGCTGCTGCCGCGGCACTACGCGGCGCTGACGCCGTTCTGGCGCAACCTGACGCAGAACCTCGCCGCGGTGCAGTTCGACCACCGCGTGGTGGCAACGCTCACGGCGCTGACGGTCGGCCTTACCTTGCTGGTCGGGCTGCGCAGCCGCCTCGGCAAGGGTGCGCACGACGCGCTGATGCTGCTCGGATGGGCGGTGCTGGCGCAGTATGCTCTCGGCGTCACCACGCTGCTGCTGGTGGTGCCGGTCTGGGCGGGGACGATGCACCAGACCATGGCGGCACTGCTGCTCACCATGTCGCTGGTCGTGCTGCACAGCCTGAGACGGCCGCGGCGTGCCTGATCCCGGGCCTAGGCCAGACCCGGCGCGGCGCTTTGCCTTGCTCGCTTACGTAACGCTATGGTGTCGAGCCTCGACCCCAGGAGCCTGCCCGATGAATGCATCTTCGCCCCTGGGGGCTACCGACCAGCTGTTCTTTGAACGCGCCGGCGCCAGGCTCGACCGGGTCGCCGCTGAACGCGTGCTTGCCGATGCGCTGGCCGGCACCGACGACGGCGAACTGTTCCTCGAGTATCGGGAGAGCGAGATGATCTCGCTCGACGACCGGGTGATCCGGTCCGCAAGCTTCGACACATCCACCGGGTTCGGCCTGCGCGCCGTGCTCGGCGACGAGGCCGCCTACGCCCACTCGGACGAGATCAGCGAGGACGCGCTGCGCCGGGCCGCGGCCACCGTCGGCATGGTGCGCGCGGGACGCAGCGGCACGGTGGCCGACCGCCCGCGCGCCACCAACGCCCGGCTGTATTCCGACGCCAATCCGCTGGCCGAGGCGGAGTTCGGCAGCCGTGCCGCCATCCTCTCCGAGATCGACGCCTACGCGCGCGGAAAAGACACGCGGGTGGTGCAGGTGATGGCCTCGCTGGCCGCGGAGTGGCAGGCGGTGCAGATCCTGCGCGCCGACGGCCATCGCGTCGCCGACCTGCGGCCGCTGGTGCGGCTCAACGTCAGCGTCGTGGTGGAGGCGGATGGCCGCCGCGAGAGCGGCAGCTATGGCACCGGCGGCCGCGTCGCCTACACCACCGTGCTGAACCAGGCCAGCTGGAGGCACGCGGTCGACGAGGCGTTGCGGCAGGCGCTGGTCAATCTCGACAGCCGGCCGGCACCGGCCGGCGAGATGGAGGTGGTGCTGGGCAGCGGCTGGCCGGGCATCCTGCTGCACGAGGCGGTCGGGCACGGGCTGGAAGGCGACTTCAACCGCAAGGGCAGCTCCGCCTTCGCCGGCCTGATGGGCAAGCGCGTCGCCTCGCCCGGCGTGACCGTGGTCGATGACGGCACCATCGAGGGACGTCGCGGCAGCCTGACGATCGACGACGAGGGCACGCCCACCAGCCGCACCGTGATGATCGAGGACGGCATCCTCACCGGCTTCATCCAGGACCGGATGAACGCGCGGCTGATGGGCGTCGCCGCCACCGGCAACGGCCGGCGCCAGTCCTACGCGCACATGCCGATGCCGCGCATGACCAACACGGTGATGCTGGCCGGCGGCCACAGCCCCGAGGAGATGATCCGCTCGGTCAGGCGCGGGCTGTACGCGGTGAACTTCGGCGGCGGCCAGGTCGACATCACCTCGGGCAAGTTCGTGTTCGCGGCCAGCGAGGCCTACCTGATCGAGGACGGGCGGGTCACCGCGCCGGTGCGCGGCGCAACCCTGATCGGCAACGGGCCGGACGCGATGACCAAGGTCAGCATGATCGGCGACGACCTGGCACTCGACCCGGGCATCGGCACCTGCGGCAAGAACGGCCAGGGCGTGCCGGTCGGCGTCGGCCAGCCGACGCTGAAGATGATGGGGCTCACCGTGGGCGGGACCGCCGGCTGACGCCGGCATGCCCGGCCTCGCGCCCGCCGCGGACCGGTCCGGCCACGCTGTCCAGCCGCACCCCGCCGGGCCACTTGCCACCGCTTCGCCGACCTCGGGGCTGCTCGCCGCCGGGCGGATGCCGGTCTGGCTGATCCTGCTGCTCGGCTCGCTGAGCGCGGTGGGCCCGCTCTCGACCGACATGTACCTGCCGGCGTTCCCGACCCTCGATGCCACACTCGGCGGAGGCACCGGCTCGGCGCAGATCACGCTCGCGGCCTGGTTCGCCGGCCTCGCGGTCGGCCAGTTCACCCAGGGGCCGTTCTCCGATCGCTTCGGGCGACGGGCGCCGCTGCTGGTCGGCATGAGCATCTACACGCTGGGGTCGATCGGCTGTGCCGCCTCGCACGGCATCTGGAGCTTCACCGGCTGGCGCTTCCTCGCCGCCCTCGGCGGCTCGGCCGGCATGGTGATCCCGCGCGCGGTGGTGCGCGACGTCGCCACCGGCCCGCAGGGTGCCAAGATCATGTCGCAGCTGATGCTGGTGCTCGGCGTGGTGCCGATCCTGGCGCCGACGCTGGGTGGCCTAGTGCTCAGCGTCGCCTCCTGGCGCTGGATCTTCTGGGTGGCGACGATCTACGGGGTGGTCAGCCTGATCCTGGTGGCGGCCGTGCTGCCCGACACGTTGCCGCGGGCAAGCCGCCTGCGCCTGCCGCCGGTCGAGGTGCTGGGCCGCTACCTGCTGATCCTGAACGAGCGGTCGTTCCTGTCCAACACCTGCATCTGCGGCTTCGCCACCTTCACCATCTTCGGCTACCTGTCGGGTGCGCCGATCGCCTTCGAGCGCATCCTGCATTTCTCGCCGACCCAGTTCGGCATCCTGTTCGGCGTCAACGCCTTCTTCTACATCCTGTGCACGCAGATCAACGCCCATGTGGTGCACCGCTTCGGCATGGAACGGCTGCTGCGCCTGGGCATCGTCATGCTCACGGGTGCCGCCATCCTGTTCCTGGGGCTGGTGCTCACCGGCCTGGCCGGTGCCGGCCGGCCGGTGATCTTCGTGTCGCTGCCGATCATGGCGCTGCTGGCAGCGATGGGCTTCATCAGCCCGAACGCCACCGTCTTCGCCTTGGCCAGCCACGCCCGGCACGCCGGCAGCGCCTCGGCCCTGCTCGGCACCCTGCAGTTCGGCCTCGGCTCGATCAGCGGCATCGCGATGGGCCTGCTTCGACCGACCAGCCTGATGCCCATGGCCTGCGTGCTGCTGTGCGGCGTGCTCGGGATCCTGGTCGCTTACGCCGCCCGGCCGAAGCGCCCGGCGTGAGCTCGCCCTCCGGCCCGTCCGCGGGCCGGAAGCCGCTCGCGCTGGTGATCCTCTCGGGCGGCGGCTTCACCTTCGAGACCGGCTGCCTGCTGGCGGCGATGCGCGACGATCTCGACTTCCTCTATCTCCGCACCGAGTTCGGCGGCATCCCGGGCGATGCCGGCCTGCCGGCTGGGGAGTGGCGCCCGGTGCCCGCGTTCTCCACCAAGACGAGCGGGTCGCTGGCACGCGACCTGCGCGCTTTCCTGCGCACGCTCGCGACCAGCCTGGTGCTGGCGCGGCGGCGCCGGGTCGACCTGGTGATCGCGGTCGGATGCAGCCACGCGGTGCCGATGCTTCTGGCAGCGCGGCTGCTGCGCGTGCGCACGGTGTTCGTGGAAAGCATCACCCGGGTCAGCCGCCTGTCCAACACCGGCAGGCTGATCTACCATTGTCGCCTCGCGACGCTCTTCGTCGTGCAGTGGCCGGAGCTGCGCTCCACCTACCCGGCGAGCCGCCTCGGGACGATCCTGTGATCCTGGTGACGGTCGGCACCACCATGCCGTTCGACGAGCTCCTTGCGGAGGTGGACAGGCTGGCCGGCGCCGGCGCCCTGGACGAGCCGGTGATCTGCCAGGGCGGCCAGTCGCGCTACCGGCTGTCGCACGGCGAGCAGTTCATCGGCCGGCCCAGCATCGAGGACCTGATCGCCGACAGCTCGATGGTCGTGACCCACGGCGGCGCCACCGTGATCCAGCTCCTGGTCGCGCGCAAGCCGTTCGTCGCCTTCCCCAACCCGCGAGGGTCGGGCGACCACCAGACCAGCTTCCTGCATACGCTGAGCACGGTCACGCCGATCTCGTGGAGCCGCGACGTCGGAGACCTGCGGCGCCTGCTGCGGGAGCGCAGGTCACTCGGGCCGGCAGCCGTTCCGGCAGACTTCCCGCGCGCAGCTGACCTGATACGCACGCTGATCCGCCCGCCCGCGGCCGCGCGGCGCATGCCCTGAGAGAGCGGCGCAGGCTGGCGGGATGCGCTCCGGACGGTCTACTTGCGACTGATGAAGACCTCGGAACCATCGACCGTCGCGTCCGGCACGCGCGCCCTCTCCCATCCCGGCGTGGCCGGGCTGCTGTTCAGCCGCTCCGGCTCGGCGATGGCCTACCAGATGCAGTCCGTCGCGGTCGGCTGGCAGATCTACGCCCTCACCCACCGCGCGCTGTCGCTCGGCCTGGTCGGCCTCGCCCAGTTCCTGCCGCTGGTGCTGCTGCTCGTCGTGGCCGGCCCCGCCGCCGCCCGCTTCGAGCGCCCGCC
>CAXTNV010000024.1:29775-37211 GCA_964245755.1 uncultured Acetobacteraceae bacterium
GCCTGATACGGGCTCGCGGCGAGCGTCTTCGCGCGCGCCTTCAGGAGGTCCCAGCTGAAAGGCTGGGGCGGCCCGAGCTTGACGCCCGGCACGTTCGGCTCGGATGCGGCCGTGTCGGCCCGCGCGCGGGCGCGCGGCCTGGGCGGCCGCGCCCAGTTCCTGCCGATGGTGCTGCTTATCTGCGGGGCCGCCCACGCCGCCGACCGCTTCGAGCGCCGGCGCATCGCGGCCATCTGCCAGCTGGTCGAGATGCTCGGGGCCTGCGGCCTCGCCGCGGCCTCGATCATGCACGCGCTGACGCCGGCGCTGATCTACGTTGCGGTTGCCCTGCTCGGTGCGGCGCGTGCCTTCGAGGCGCCTTGCATGCAGGCGATGCTGCCCTCGCTGGTGCCTCCCGCGCTGTTCTCTCGCGCCGCCGCGCTGTTCTCCTCGGTGTTCCAGAGCGTGACCATCATCGGGCCATCGCTGGGCGGGCTGCTCTACGGCCTGGGCGCTCCCGTCCCGTACGTGATCTGCGCCTGCCTGTTCGCGGCGGCGTCGATCTGCGCCAGCCTGATCCCCCGGCGCGCGCCGCCGCCGCGCGAGCCGGTCAGCGTCGCCGCGGTGTTCGGGGGCATCGCCTTCATACGCAGCCGCCCTGACATCCTGGGCGCGATCTCGCTCGACCTGTTCGCTGTCCTGCTCGGCGGGGCGACCGCGCTGCTGCCGGTGTACGCGCGCGACATCCTGCATGCCGGGCCGTTCGCGCTGGGACTGCTGCGTGCGGCGCCCGCGGTCGGGGCGCTGGCGCTGTCGCTGATCCTGGCACGCCATCCGATTGGCGGCCGCGCCGGCCCGCTGATGTTCGCCGCCGTCGCCCTGTTCGGGCTGGCCACCATCGTGTTCGGCCTGTCGCGCTCGCTGCCGCTCTCGATCGCGGCGCTGGCGGTGCTGGGTGCGGCCGACGTGGTCAGCGTGGTGGTGCGTTCCAGCCTGGTGCAGCTGCGCACACCCGACAGCATGCGCGGCCGGGTTTCGGCGGTGAACATGCTGTTCATCGGCACCTCGAACCAGTTCGGCGAGTTCGAGAGCGGCACGCTCGCCGCCCTGATTGGCGCCATGCCCGCGGTGGTGCTCGGCGGCGTAGGCACCCTGGTGGTTACGCTGCTATGGATGCGGCTGTTCCCGACCCTGCGCCGGCTCGACCGGCTGGAAGCACCATCCTGAGGCGCCTCGTCCATGCAGCATGCGATCGACCTGGTGCTCTCGCTGATCCTCGGGCTGTTCCACCTCATCGTGCTCGGCATCGCCGCGATCGAGACGGTGCTGCGCGATGCCCTCGCCCCGATGGGGATCGGGGCACAGGGACAGACCGTCGTGCTCGTGGTGGTGGCGCTGCTGCTGATCATCGGCGCGATCCGCCTGTTCGGCGGCATCTTCGCCATCCTGATCACGATCGTGCTGGTGCTGCTGATGCTGCACATCCTGCTGCCAGGTCTTGGCGCCGGCAGCTAGCCGATCCTGCGTCGGCGCCGGGCTGGCCGCCCGGCCGCAGCGTCCGCGTGAAGAACCCGACCAGCGCCTCGTCGAAGCCGCGATGGAAGCCGACCCGGTCGAACCCGGCCTCGCTGGTGCAGATCGGCGGCGCCACACGGGCCAGCGCGTCCGAGCATGGGGCTAGGAAGTCGAAGTGTCCGGCATGCGGCACGAGGTGGAACTCGGGCGCCGACGGCAGGGCTAGCCGCACCGCCTCGGCATAGGACGGATCGGGCAGCACCGCGTCGTCGCCGGCGCGCCAGAGCTGCGCCGGCACCCTGACCGCCCGCAGCCGGCCGGCATCGAAGGTGAAGCCCAGCGCCGGTGCCGCGATCGCGATCGCCCGGATGCGACGATCATGCGGGAAGGGCGCACCCTGCGCCGGCCCGGCCGGCGTGCCGGGACCTGCGTGGGCTGCGATCAGGCGACAGTCGAAGAAGGACGGGTGCGCGACGCAGTGCGGGCCGATGCGGCCGAGATCGGGCTCTCCGCCGGCCGCGATCAGCACGGTGAGACCGCCGGCGGAGAAGCCGAACGCGCCGATGCGCGTCGCATCGACCGCGCCCGGCACCCAGGAGGTGGTGACCGCGTCGATCACCGCGGAGAGCTGCCGGACCCGTCCCGCCAGATCGAGCGCCCGGCTCTGGTCGCGGTAGTTGTCGCCGGTGTGGGTCGGGGCCGCGACGACGAAGCCAGCGCACGCCAGCGCCAGGGCGGTGTCGCTGTGGCCGGCGAAGTCGCCGCCGTTGCCGTGCGAGATCACAACCAGGGGCAGGTTCCGGCGATCCGGGGCGCCGTCCGGGACCAGGGTCTGGGTGAAGAGACCGACCCGGGTCGCGCGAGGCGCCCCCTCGGACGGATACCAGAGCCCGACCTCGATCGGCGGGTTCGGGCCGTCGCGGACCTCGAGCAGGGTGAACCCCACGGCTGCGGCGGAGGCCGCCCCCGTCATGAACGACGTCACCGTGAGCCAGGTCGCCAGGACGGCAGTGAACAGGATCGCTCTCATGGCGCTTCTCCCCGCTTGCCGCTCCGGCATGACCGAGGTTTCTTGACGATCCGAGCGTCCATGCGCGATTGGGCGAACCGGCACGTGAACGGGCGGACGGGCCGCGGACGGGGTGGCACGATGGTCGCGGAGACGAAGGGCCTGTTCGGTGAACCGCGGGAATGGGCGCGCGAGCTCGCGACCGCGGCGGCGGCGGGCCTGTTCCTCGGCCTCGTCGGCCCCTTCGGCAGCTACCTGAACCAGTCCCGCCTGACCGTGCTCGGCTACTGGATCGGGGCGCTGCTGCTCGGCGCGATCCTGTTCGGCCTGACCCTGCGTCCGGCCGTGCGGCTGGCGCCTCGCCTCGGCGTGCCGACTCTGCCGGCGCTCGCGGCGGCGACGGTGCTCGCCGCGATCCCGATGAGCCTGCTCTGCCACGCGCTCGCGATGGCGCTGTGGCCGGCAACGATCCACCGCATCGGCCTGCTCGTCTGGTACGGGCAGACGCTGCTCATCTCCGCGCCGCTCGCATGCGGCTACGCGATGACCGCTGGTGTCTCCCGGCCGAGCGGGAAGGCGGCCGAACCACCGTCGCGGTCACCCGACGCGACGTCCGACCTGCTCTCCCGCCTGCCCTCCCAGCTGGGCCGGGAGCTGCTGGCCCTGCAGATGGAGGACCACTACGTGCGCGCGCATACCAGCCGCGGCTCGGTGCTGATCCTGATCCCGCTGCGCCAGGCGGTGGCGGAGCTGGCGGGCATCCCGGGGATGAAGATCCACCGGTCCTGGTGGGTGGCGCGGGATGCGGTGACCGGCGCGGTGCAGGACGGCCGCAACCTGCGGCTGCGGCTCGCCAACGGTCTGGAGGCGCCCGTCTCCAGGGTCAACGTCGCCGCGGTGCGCCAAGCCGGGCTGTGCCCGATGCCGGATTAGCGCCCGATGGTCTCGGGCTGATCGGCCTGAGACGTGACTCGGTCGCTAGAACCTCGATCCGGAACAAGTCGGCCCGGAGATGGCAGCCTCCTCCTGACCGGGATGCGCGGTATCGCCCGACAGACCGCTCCTGGAGCGGACAGGCGCCTCAGATGTGCTCGACGAGCGTGTCGATGAACCTGCGCACCTTCGGGACCGAGCTGGCATCGGGCAAGGTGAGGACGTGCATCGGCAGGACAGGTGCAAGGTGATCGGGGAGGAGCCTGACCAGCCGTCCCGCCGCCAGGTCGTCGGCGATGAACGGCGCGGGCGGCATGACGATCCCCAGTCCCTCCAGGGCGGCGACGCGCAGGGCCTGGCCGCTGTTGATCCGCAGACGCCCGCCTACGGGCACGACGACATCGCCGTGCGGCCCCTTGAGCTGCCATCGATGAGGTCCTTCCATGAAGAAATCGAGGCATTCATGGTCCTCCAGATCCGTCGCGACGCGTGGCGCCCCGCGAGAGTCGAGGTAGGCGGGCGAAGCGCAGAGGATCAGCCCCAACGTGGGAAGAGCGCGGACGACCAGACCCGAGTCGGCGAGCGGTCCAACCCGGATCGCGACATCCAGCCTTTCGGTCATGAGATCGAGGCGGCTGTCGTTCAGGACGAGATCGACGTGCACCTCCGCGTAGCGCTGAAGGTAGGCGGCGACGATCCGGGGCAGGACCGTGGTGCCGATCGCCAACGGAGCGGTGACCCTGAGCAATCCGCGCGGCGCCGAAAGTGCCACGCCCGCGCTCGCATCGGCAGCCTCGACATCCAGCAGGATCGCGCGGCAACGCTCGTAGTAGCCGTGTCCGACCTCGGTAAGGCTCTGCCGCCGCGTGCTCCGGTGCAGCAGCGGGGTGCCCAGCCGATCCTCGAGGTAGCGCACGTGGTTTCCGACCATTGCCGGGGAGAGCCCGCTCGCCGCAGCCGCGCCGGCGAAAGTGCCCCGCTCCACCGTGCAGACGAAACTTCGCATGGCGGTCAGCCGGTCCATCCCTCTCTCACGCTAACGAATGATCTCAGTAGGCAAGCATTGTCGGGAAAGGCAAGCCGGTGCAGATCGGCCTCGGGGACATGGTCAACCAGGCCCATGGGGGACTGCTTGATGTCGGTGTCGCCTACTGCACGAAGGAGCAGCCCTCGATGGCGGTGAAATCGATGTTTGAGTTCAAGTTCCCGGCGCGTGCGCGGGAGGAGGGCCTCCGTCTCGCCCGGGCGATCGGGAACGACATGCCGCCTCTCGACGGCTACCTGGACCACGAAATCATCCAGAATGTCGCCGACGCGGGCCACGTTATGGTCAACACGAGGTGGGCGAGCCGCGAGCAGGCCGACGCGGTGCTCGCCAGCTACAACGACGACCCCAAGATCAAGAAGGCCAACGAACTCCTCCCAGGCGGCCCCAGGGGCTTCGTGGGCGAGGTTGTCACCTGAGCTTTGCCTGACGAGGCGGTCGTCACCCGGACGAGGATGTTCATGGCCCAACAGTCGATGCCCGACCTGCAGCCTTCGAGCGGCGCGCGAGCGGTAGGGCGCACGCTCGTCACGCCGCCCTACCACGTCCAGTCCACGGCTCGCGACCAGCGCGAAGGCTTCCCGTATTTCCCCTTTCACGGGTCGGTGTCGGCCCTGTGGTCACAGAAGTGGCGCCAGCCTTGTGCGGCCGGCCTCTATCCTTTCACGGACGGGAACGTCGTCGATTTCGAGCCGGTCTTCGCCGAGCTGGTCGCGATGTCGAACGACGACACCGCCATCCTGTATCGGCCCGACGACTACGCGAAGCCGTTCCTGCCGGTCGGACAGCGTCTGGTCGCCCAGGCAGACCAGGCGGCGTCGAACGGCATGACCGAGCAGGCCAAGGATCTCTATCTGCGCGGCGCGGCGGTGTACCGGATGGCCCGGTTTCCCATCAACCGGTCACCGCTGGGTCACGAAGCTTGGGAGAAGGGCAAGGCCGCCTACGAGCAGGCCGGCCGGCTGCTCGATCCGCCGAGCGTTCCGGTGGCCGTCCCATTCCTCCATGCCGATGCGGCGGCCGGCGATCGCGACGCCGCCGTTCCGGCCTACCTCCGCCTGCCCGAGGGCCGCAGGCCGGCGGCTGGCTGGCCGGTCGTGCTGTTCATCTGCGGGCTGGACGCCTACCGGACCGACCAAACCGCTCGGACCCAGCAGCATGTCGACCGCGGCTGCGCCACGCTGAGTCTCGAGATCCCGGGCACGGGGGATTGCCCGGCCGCGGCCGACGACCCGGCGGCGCCGGACCGGCTCATGAGCAGCGTGCTCGACTGGGTGGCCGCGGCGGCGTCGGAGCACGGTCTGGACCCGGCGAAAGTCATCGCGCGCGGCGTCAGCACGGGCGGCTACTACGCCTTCCGCATCGCGCACACGCACGCCGACCGGCTGTTCGCCGCCGTGGCCCAGGGGGGCGGCTGCCATCACATGTTTGATCCCGCCTGGATCGATGCGCAGGATCAGATGGAGTATCCGTTCGCCCTCGCCGAAGCGCTGGCGTACAAATTCGGCTACCGTGATGCGGACGCCGCCACCGCCGTCTCGCGGTATGCCGCCGAAGGCCGCAGGTTCAGCCTAGTGGAGTCCGGCATCGTCGGCCACCCGACGTGCAAGCTGCTCGTCATCAACGGCGTGGAGGACTCGATCTTCCCGATCGAGGACAGCTTCATCGTGGCTCTCCACGGCGACAAGAAGGACCTCGTCGCACGCGGCAACCGGCAGCACATGGGCGATCCGGGCGCGGAGGACATCCTGTGTCGGTGGATCGACGAGGCGATCGCCGGCAAGCCGTGAGGCGACGACGGCGCTCGGTGAGACGCATCTCGCCGGAGCGGGCGGCCATCTCGCCATGATCGGTTCGATGCGGGACGGATCAGGAGCCTCGGGTGCCCGCTTCGGCCCGTGAGACGATTTACCAAGGGTCAGTCCGACGCGGCTTGCGGCGCAAACAGCGTCACCAGGTCGGAAAGGTGGCCGATCTCGCGCAGCCGCAGGCCGTCGGGGGGCACCAGCTTCTGCGCCCCGCTGCGCGCGAGCCGTCGCGGCAGCACCGCCTGTTCGAAACCGAGCTTCTGCGCCTCCTTCAGCCGCGCCTCCGACTGCGCAACCTGACGCACCTCGCCGGACAGCCCGACCTCGCCGAAATAGACCGAGCCGGCGCTGGTCGGCTGCCCGGTCGCGGCCGAGACCAGGGCGGCGGCGACCGCGAGGTCGGCTGCCGGCTCCAGCACGCGCAGGCCGCCGGCGACGTTGAGATAGACGTCGGACGCGGCCAGCTTGAGTCCGCAGCGGGTCTCCAGCACTGCCAGCAGCATCGCCAGCCGGGCGCTGTCCCAGCCCACCACCGCGCGACGCGGCGAGGCGCTGCTGGGCGAGAGCAGCGCCTGGATCTCCAGCAGCACCGGCCGCGTGCCCTCCAGTCCCGCGAACACCGCGGAGCCGGCGATGTTGCCGCGCCGCTCGGCCAGGAACAGCGCCGACGGGTTCGGCACCTCGGCGAGGCCGCGGTCGGTCATCGCGAACACGCCGATCTCGTCGGTGGCGCCGAAGCGGTTCTTGGCCGCGCGCAGGATGCGGAACTGGTGGCCGCGGTCTCCCTCGAAATACAGCACCGCGTCGACCATGTGCTCGAGCACGCGTGGTCCCGCGAGCGCGCCCTCCTTGGTCACGTGCCCGACCAGCACCAGGCCGAAGCCGCGCGACTTCGCCAGCCGGATCAGCTCGAAGGCGCAGGCGCGCACCTGGCTGACCGTGCCGGGGGCGCTGTCGACGCTGTCGAGCCACATGGTCTGGATAGAGTCGATCACCACCAGGGCCGCATCGCGTTCGGCCTCCAGGCTGGCCACGATCTCGGTCACGTTGATCGCCGCCGCCAGCTCCAGCCGCGGGGCGTCCAGACCGAGGCGGCGCGCGCGCAGCCGCAGCTGGTCCACCGCCTCCTCGCCGGAGATGTAGAGGA
>CAXTNV010000025.1:0-36258 GCA_964245755.1 uncultured Acetobacteraceae bacterium
GTGGATCGACGCCGCCCCCCGTCCCGGCAAGTCGGCGGGGGCGTTCGCCCATCCCACGGTTCCCTCCGCCCACCCCTACATCCTGCTCAATTTCCACGGCCGCACGCGCGACGTGATGACGCTGGCGCACGAGCTCGGTCACGGCGTGCACCAGGTGCTCGCTGCAGAGCAGGGCTACCTGATGTCGGGCACGCCGCTGACCCTGGCAGAGACCGCGAGCGTGTTCGGCGAGATGCTGACCTTCCGCGCGATGCTCGACGCGCAGTCCGATCCGGCCCGACGCCGCCTGATGCTGGCCGGCAAGGTCGAGGACATGCTGAACACGGTGGTGCGGCAGATCGCCTTCTACCGCTTCGAGACGCTGCTGCACGACGAGCGGCGCGGCGGCGAGCTGCTGCCCGAGCGGATCGGCGAGCTGTGGCGTCAGGTGCAGCGCGAGAGCCTGGGGCCGGCCTTCAACTTCACTGCGGACTACGACGTGTTCTGGGCCTACGTGCCGCACTTCGTGCACTCGCCGTTCTACGTCTACGCCTATGCGTTCGGCGACTGCCTGGTGAACGCCCTCTACGGCGTGTTCGCCTCCGGCCACCCGGGCTTCCAGGACAGGTACCTGGAGATGCTGCGAGCCGGCGGCACCGAGCGGCACCGCGAGCTGCTGCGGCCGTTCGGGCTAGACGCCTCCGACCCCTCGTTCTGGCGGCGCGGGCTCGACGTGATCGCGGGCTTCATCGACGAGCTGGAGGCCAGCTGATGGCGGAGCGCGATCTCGACCGCGGCAGCAGCGTCTTCGGCGAGCTGCGCCGGCTGGCACGCACCTCCGGCGCGGTGGGCGGCATCGCCGCCCGCCTCGCCGGCGAACGCATGGGCCTGCGCACCAACAAGGTGTCGCACGCCGAGGATCTGCGTGCGGTGCTCGGCGGCCTGAAGGGCCCGCTGATGAAGGTGGCGCAGCTGCTCTCGACCATCCCGGACGCCCTGCCGGAGGAATATGCGGCCGAGCTGGCGCAGCTGCAGGCCAACGCGCCGGCGATGGGCTGGTCGTTCGTGCGCCGCCGCATGTCCGCCGAGCTCGGCCCAGACTGGGATCGGCGCTTCCGGTCGTTCGGCCGCGAGGCGGCGGCGGCGGCGAGCCTGGGGCAGGTGCACCGCGCCGTGCTGCCGGACGGGCGCGAGGTCGCCTGCAAGCTGCAGTACCCCGACATGCCCTCGACGGTGGAAGCCGACCTGCGCCAGCTCAAGGTCGCGATGGGCATCTATCATCGCATGGACAGCACGATCCAGCAGGACGAGGTCTACAAGGAGCTCGCCGAGCGCGTGCGCGAGGAGCTCGACTACAAGCGCGAGGCGGCGCACCTGCGGCTGTACCGGCTGATGCTGCGCGATTTCCCGATGGTCACCGTGCCGGAGCCGGTCGAGGCGCTGTCAACCTCGCGCCTGCTGACCATGGAGTGGGTCGAAGGCAAGGGGTTCAAGCAGCGCCTGGAGGAGGATCCGTCGCAGGAGAGCCGCAACAGCGTGGCCCGCGCCGTGTTCGGCGCCTGGTATCGCCCGCTCTACGGCTACGGCGTCATCCACGGCGACCCGCACCTCGGCAACTTCCTGATCCGCGCGGACGACGGTCTGAACCTGCTGGATTTCGGCGCGATCCGCATCTTCCCGTCCAAGTTCGTGCGCGGCATCATCGACCTGCACGAGGCGATCAGCCGCAACGATCAGGATCTGGCGCACCATGCCTACCAGGCCTGGGGCTTCACCGACCTCTCGCGCGAGAAGATGGAGGTGCTGAACGGCTGGGCGCGGTTCCTCTACGAGCCGCTGATGCAGGATCGGGTGCGGCCGATCCAGGACACCGCCGACCCGCAGTACGGTCGGGCGGTGCTGGAGAAGGTCTATGCCGGGCTCAAGCAGACCGGCGGCGTGAAGCCGCCGCGGGAGTTCGTGCTGATGGACCGTTCCGCGGTCGGCCTGGGCAGCGTGTTCCTCAGGCTGGGCGCCAAGCTGAACTGGCACCGCATGTTCCACGAGATGATCGACGGCTTCAACGAGGCCGAGCTCGCGGAGCGGCAGCGCGCGGCGCTGGCGGAATGCCAGGTGCCGCCGCCGATCGGCTAGACCCCGATCGGCGGTATCCGCCTGCAGGCTACTCGCCGGCGACGATGCGCAGGTTGCGCTCCATGTGCGCGAGCTGGCGGTAGATCGCGAGGTAGTCCTCCGCCATGCGGCGCGCGGTGAAGCGGGTCTCGAAACGGCGGCGGATGACGCCGGTGCTCAGCTCCTTCAGGCGGGCGACCGCGCTGATCGCGCTGGTCTCGTCCTCGACGATGAAGCCGCTCAGGCCGTCCTCGATCACCTCGGGCACGGAGCCGCGGTTGAACGCGATCACCGGCGTGCCGCACGCCATCGCCTCGATCATCACCAGGCCGAACGGCTCGGGCCAGTCGATCGGCATCAGCAGGCCGCGGGCGCCGGACAGGAATTCGGGCTTCTGCGAGTCATTGATCTCGCCGATCAGTTCGACGCCGTCGCCAAGCATCGGGCGGATCTTGCGCTCGAAGTACTCGGCGTCGACGCGGTCGACCTTGGCCGCGATCTTCAGCGGGATGCCGCTGGCGCGCGCGATGCGGATCGCCTTGTCGACGCCTTTCTCCGGGCAGATCCGGCCGAGAAAGGCGAGGTAGTCGCGTGCGCTCGGCCGCGGCGTCAGCAGGTCTTTCGGCAGGCCGTGCAGCACCGTGCGCACGAAGTTGGCCTGCGGCAGCGCACGGCGCTGGCTGTCGGAGATCGAGACCACCGGCACCTTGTTGAAGGTGTTGAACACGGGCTGCAGCTCTGGCAGGTCGAGGCGGCCGTGCAAGGTGGTCACGAAGGGCAGGCGCTGACGGCTGAAGAACGAGAACGGCCAGTAATCCATGTGGAAATGCAGCACGTCGAAATCGCCCATTCGGCGGGCGACGTGCTCCATCATCAGCATGTGCGGGGCTATCGGGTCGCGGATCGCCGGATCCAGACGCAGCGCCCGCGGCCAGGAGGGGTGCAGATCGGCGCTGGTCACGCTGTCGCCGCTGGCGAACAGGGTGACCTCGTGCCCGAGATTGACAAGCTCCTCGGTGAGAAACGACACCACTCGCTCCGTTCCGCCGTAAAGCTTCGGCGGAACCGCTTCGTGAAGAGGTGCAATCTGGGCGATCCGCATTAAGATGCGCTCCTTGAGTGTGGCATCCTGGTTAAACCGCGCGATCGCGGCATTTTGGCGGCGGCGGCAGGACTTTCTCGGGCCATTTGGATCAGCATGTGGATCGTTCATGAACCGAGTGGAGCCATTTCGGGTTGTTTTGCGCGACGTTTCGCCCGCCTGGCCTCTGCATCCGAGTAGAACGACATGTCATCGCATCGAGTAGCGCGGCCGGCGGATGCCTCGGTCACGGTGTCGGACGCCGATCTGGTGCGGCTGGCGGGCCGGCCGATGGCGTTCATGACGCGCTACGTGATGCACCACAAGCTGCAGCATGCCGCGATCATGCTCTCCGTGGTGCTGGCGGTCGGCTGCGCCGTCGGGTCGTCCTACGCCGTCAACTACCTGGTCGACACGCTGAACGCGCACCAGGGCAGCGCGCACCAGGCCGGCCGGATGGGCCCGGTTTGGCGCGCGGTGATCTTTCTGGGCGGCCTGATCGCGCTAGACAACATGTCGTGGCGCATCGGCGGCTGGGTCTCCACCCACGCCTTCGTGACCGTCACCGGCGACCTGCGGCGCGACCTGTTCCGCCACCTGACCGGCCACGCGCCGTCTTATTTCGCCGACCGCATGCCGGGCACGCTGGCCGGGCGCATCTCGGCGACCTCGACCGCGATGTTCACGCTGGAGAACCTCGCCTTCTGGAACGTGCTGCCGCCCTGCCTCAATGTCGGCTTCTCGATCCTGCTGATGATCATCGTCAGTCCGCTGATGGCCGCCGTGCTGGTGGTGCTGGCCGCACTGCTGTCGTGGCTGATGTTCCGCCTCGCCGCCGGGGGCCGGCCGCTGCACCACCGCTACGCCACCGAGGCGGCGCGGGTCGACGGCGAGCTGCTCGACGTCATCAACAACATGCCGCTGGTGCGCGCCTTCGGCGCCACCCACCGCGAGCGGCGTCGCTTCGCCGACCGCATGAAGGTCGAGATGGGCTGGCGCGGCCGCTCGCTGCGCTACCTCGAGAAGCTGCGGCTGACCCACGCGGCGCTGACCGCGATCCTGACCGCCGGCCTGCTGATCTGGGCGATCCTGCTCTGGCAGGCGCACCGGGCCAGCGTCGGCGAGGTGGTGATGGTGACCACGCTCGGCTTCATGATCCTGCACGGCACCCGCGATCTGGCGGTGGCGCTGGTGGAGACGATCCAGCACGTCGCCCGGCTGGCCGAGGCGCTCGGCACGCTGCTGCTGCCGCATGACATGCCCGACGCCGAGGATGCCACCGGCTTCAACGACCCGGCAAAGGGCGAGGTGGTGTTCGACCGCGTGACCTACGCCTATCCCGGCGGCGCGCCGATCCTGAACGGCTTCGACCTCAAGGTGGAGGCCGGCACCCGGGTCGGGCTGGTGGGCCGCTCCGGCTCGGGCAAGACCACCGTGCTCGCCCTGCTGCAGCGGCTGCGCTACATCCAGGGCGGCCGCATCCTGATCGACGGCAAGCAGCTCGGCGGCCTCACCGAGGCGGCGTTGCGCTCGGTGATCTCGGTGGTGCCGCAGGATGTCACCCTGTTTCATCGCAGCGTCATGGAGAACATCCGCTACGGCAAGCCGGAAGCCTCCGACGACGAGGTCGAGGCGGCGGCCGAGGCGGCGGAGTGCCGAGACTTCATCGAGGCGATGGAGGACGGGTTCAACACCCAGGTCGGCGACCGCGGGGTAAAGCTCTCCGGCGGACAGCGGCAGCGCCTGGCCATCGCCCGGGCGTTCCTGCGCAATGCCCCGATCCTGCTGCTCGATGAGGCCACCAGCGCGCTCGACTCCGAAAGCGAGCTGCGGGTGCAGGAGGCGCTGGATCGGCTGATGGTGGGGCGCACCGTGATCGCGGTGGCGCATCGCCTTTCCACTCTGCGAGACTTCGACCGCATCATCGTGATGCAGTCGGGACGGGTGCTGCAGGATGGCCCGCCCGCCGAACTGGAGCGGGTCGACGGGCCGTATCGCGACCTGCTCAGCCTGCAGGCGGTCAGCCTCGAGGACGTCGAGTAGGGCCGCCTGGATCAAATGCTTGTGATCAGAGCGTTTTGATACCATAATGAAAGCTCCTGGCCGAGCACCCTGCCGGTCCAGTTCGAGCTGGATTGTTCCGCATGCGTTTCGTTCACTCCTCCGAGCTCCCCCTGCGTCCGGGGATACTAGGTGCGGCCACTCATCTCGCCGGCGAACCGCAGCGCTCCGCGGCCCTGAGCATCGAGCCCGTGCTGGCGAGCGCCGCGCGGGAGAACCTGAGCCAGCGCGCCTACCTGCGGATCCGCTCCTCGCTGATCCACAGCGAGCTGCGTCCGGGACAGCGCCTGGTGCTGCGGCCGCTGGCCGCCGAGTTGCGGCTCAGCCCGACGCCGGTGCGCGAGGCGCTGCTGCGCCTGGTGTCGGAGCAGGCGCTGACCCTGGACGAGCGCGGCTCGGCCATCGTGCCGGTGATCGGGCTCGAGGAGTTCCGCGAGATCATCGATATCCGCTGCGACCTCGAAGGCCGCGCCGCCGCCCGCGCCGTCGTGCAGGCGAGCCCGTCGGAGGTCGAGCAGATCGCCGTCCTGATGCAGGCATACCAGGGTGCGGTGCAGGCAGGCGACCAGTCCTCGATGCTGGGCCGCAGCGCCGAGCTGCACCGCTTGGTGTGCCGCGTCGCCCGGGCGCCGCTGATCCTGCGCATCCTTGAAGGCATCTGGATGCGCATCGGGCCGGTCTACGCGTTGCGGACGGCGGCGCCGGCCCAGTCCTTCGATGGTACCCATCCGCACGAGCGGCTGCTCGCCGCCTTCCGCAGCCATGACGCGGCGGCCGCGCGGGAAGCGGTGGTCGCGGACGTGCGGTACAGCTCGGACTGCCTCGAGCGCGCCCTGAGCGGCGCCGAGCCGGAGCAGGTGGCTCCGGCGCCGGGCTGAGCGGCCGAGGCAGCCCGGGCAGCACCCGGATCGCCGAGGCGACCCGGTATCGGCGGTCAGGAAGGTGCCGACTGCACCTTCGGCTCGGTCAGGTTCTTCAGCCCGGGCACCTCGATGTCGATCTCCAGCGTCGACACCGAGGCGCCGCGGTCCAGCTTGATCTGCACCTTGTCCTGATCGATCGTCACGTGCTTGGCGATCACCGCCAGGATCTCCTCGCGCAGCTGGGTGATCAGGTCGGACTGGCCTTCCTTGCTGCTGCGCTCGTGCGCCAGCAGGATCTGCAGCCGGTCGCGCGCCACCGGCGCCGAGTTCTTGTTCCGGTTGAAGAAGCCCAGGAGGTTCATGCCACCCTCCACTTGAACCACTTGGCGAACAGGCCCTTGCGGTCGCTGGGCACGCTCATCTCCAGCGTCTCGCCCTGCAGCCGCCGCACCGCGTCCATGTAGGCGCGCGCCGGCGCGCTCTCGGGGTTGGCCAAGGTGACCGGGGAGCCCAGGTTCGATGCCCGCAGCACCTCCTCGCTCTCCGGGATGATGCCGAGCAGCGGGATCGACAGGATCTCCAGCACGTCCTCGGTGCGCAGCATCTCGCCGCGCGCCGCGCGGACCGGGTCGTAGCGTGTCAGCAGCAGGTGCTTGTCCAGCTTCTGGCCGTTCTTGGCCTTGAGCGTGGTGCTGTCGAGCAGGCCGATGATGCGGTCGCTGTCGCGCACCGACGACACCTCCGGGTTGGTCACCACCACCGCCTCGTCGGCGTGATACATGGCGAGCTGCGCGCCCTTCTCGATGCCGGCAGGGCTGTCGCACACCACCCAGTCGAACTTCTCGCGCAGCTCGTCGATCACGCGGGCGACGCCGTCGGGCGTGAGCGCGTCCTTGTCGCGGGTCTGCGAGGCGGGCAGGATCGAGAGCGTCTCGCAGCGCTTGTCGCGGATCAGCGCCTGGTTGAGCTTGGCGTCTCCCTGCACCACGTTGATCAGGTCGAACACGACGCGCCGCTCGGCACCCATCACCAGGTCGAGGTTGCGCAGCCCCACATCGAAATCGACCACGACGACGTTCTTGCCGCTGAGTGCCAGTGCCGCGCCGATCGCGGCGGTCGAGGTCGTCTTGCCGACGCCGCCCTTGCCCGATGTGACGACCAGAACCTTGGCCATGGATCCTCCTGTGCGAGTTCAGTCGAGCGGCAGAAGCAACAGCGTCTCGTCGTCGAGCCTGGCCTGGGTGCTGCGTCCGACCAGGCCTGCCGGCATGTCCTCCGCCGTCATGTAGTAGCCGTCAATGGCGATCAGCTCGGCGTTCATCCGCCGGCACAGGATGCGCGCGTCGCGGTTGCCGCCGAGTCCGGCGACGGCGCGGCCGCGCAGCGTGCCGTAGACGTGGATGGAGCCGCCGGCGGCGACCTCCGCACCGGAAGCGACGGAGCCGATGACGATCACGTCCCCCTCGGGGAAGACGATGGACTGGCCCGAGCGAACCGGCTCCTCGATCAGCAGCGACGGGGCACCGGTCGGCCTGGCCTGCGCCTGGCCTGCCGGCTGCGCCTCGGGTTCGCTCGGCGGCTCGACGGCGCCGATCGCGCGCCCGCCCTCGAAGCCCTGCGGCCAGTTCCAGCCGGCGGTCGCCGGCCAGGAGGCGTCGGCGCCCTCGATCGAGATGATACGCACGCCACGCTGGGTCAGCGCATCGAACAGTCCGGCCAGTCCGTCATCCTCTGGTGCCAGCAGGCCCAGGTCGAGGATCACCGGACGGCCGGCGAAGAAGCTGGGCGAGCGGTCGAGCTGCGCATCCAGTCCCTGCAGCCAGCCGGCGAGCGGCGGCTCGGGCGACAGCACCAGCGCCATGAAGGAGCGACCGCGGACGCGAATCTGCACGGCGGAAGGATTGGGTTCGGTCACTGGCTGCGACTATCCGTGTGCGGCGATGCGGTCAATCTCGAAACGAGATCGGCGGCGAGCATGCAACGCCGCCCGGGGAGAATCCACGACCGGAGGATCCGGGCGTCGAATCCCGGCTCGGCAGTTGGCGGCAGGCGCCACAATGAAATAGCTTCCGGCGGATGCGTATCCTGCACCACCTCCCGCTGTCGCCGTTCTCGCGCAAGGTACGCCTGGTGCTCAACGAGAAGCGGCTGCCGTTCGAGCTCAAGGTCGAACGGCTGTCCGAGCGCCGGCCGGAATACCTGGCGCTGAACCCGGCCAACACGGTGCCGATGCTGGTCGAGGAGAACGGGCTGTCGATCCCGGACTCCGCGGTGATCTGCGAGTACCTGGAGGAAGCCTACCCCGACACGCCGCTTCTCGGACGCACCCTCGCCGAGCGGGTCGAGGTGCGCCGGCTGGTAGCCTGGTTCGACGGCAAGTTCGCCATGGAGGTGACGCGCAACCTGCTGCACGAGAAGATCATCAAGCGCCTGGTCGGCCGCGGCAACCCGGACGCGGCGGCGCTGCGCGCCGGATACGCCAACGTCGCCGGACATCTCGAGTATGTCGGCTGGCTGGCGGAAACGCGGAAATGGCTGGCCGGGCCGAGCCTGTCGCTGGCGGATTTCGCCGCCGCCGCGCACCTGTCGTCGCTGGACTACATCGGCGACATCGACTGGAGCCTGTCGCCGCCGACGCGCGACTGGTACGCACGGATGAAGTCGCGCCCGAGCTTCCGCTCGATCCTGAACGACCGGATGACCGGCGTCACGCCGCCGCAGCATTATGCCGACCTCGATTTCTGATCCGTCTTGAACAGCGATGCCTCGCCCGACGGCCAGGGCACGCTGCTGATATTCGGCCTCGGCTACGCCGCGGGGGCATTGGCGCGGCTGGCCGCATCGCGCGGCTGGCGGGTCCTCGGCACCACCGCCCGACCGGCTCCGGCCGAGCCGGACGGGATCACCCGGCTCCGGTTCGAGGACGCCGGCGCGCTGCTGCCGCAGGCCACCCACCTGCTTGCCTCGGCGCCCCCGGGAGAGCAGGGCGATCCGGTGCTGGCGCGTTACGCGCCCGCGATCGCTTCCGCCGGCCGCATGCGCTGGATCGGCTACTTCTCCACCACCGGGGTCTATGGCGACCGCGACGGCGGCTGGGTCGACGAGCACAGCGATCCCGCACCGGCCTCGCGCCGCGGGCAGCGCCGGCTCGAGGCCGAGCGGGGCTGGCGCGCGCTGGCCGGCGCCGCCACCGCCGGCGTCGTCGACATCCTGCGCATCGCCGGCATCTACGGGCCCGGCCGCAGCGCCTTCGAGGGGCTGCGCGCGGGGGAAGCGCGGCGCATCCTGGCACCCGGCCACTGCTTCGGCCGCATCCATCGCGACGACATCGCCGGCAGCACCCTGGCGGCTATGCAGCGGCCGCCGACGGGCGCTCGCGTGCTCAACCTGACCGACGACCTGCCGGAAGAGAGCGCGGTCGTCACCGCCCACGCGGCCGGACTGCTCGGCCTGCCGGTGCCGCCGGGCCTGCCGCTGGACCGGGCCTGGCCGGAGATGAGCCCGATGGCGCGCTCGTTCTGGTCCGACAACCGCAAGGTCTCAAGCCGGCTTACCCAGCAGCTGCTCGAGTATCGCTGGCGCTACCCAACCTATCGCGAGGGTCTGGCCGCGATCCTGGCGGCGGAAGCCGCGGCCTCAGCCTGAGCGGGCGGCGTCGCGCAGCAGCGCATCGAGGGTCTCGCTCAGCAGGGTCAGCTGCTCCGGGCTCGAGAGCCGGTGGTCGCCGTGCTTGAGCAGCATGACACGCACGTCCGGCGATCGCAGCCGCTCGGCGAGGCGCAGGCTGTCCTGCCACGGCACGTCGGCGTCCATCTGCCCGTGCAGGATGCGCACCGGGCAGGACAGCGCGATCGGGCCGTCGAGCAGGCACAGCCGATCCCCGTCCTCGAGCATGCGCCGGGTGATCGGGACCGGTGCGCCGTATCGGCTCGGCCGCAGCCAGACGCCGTGCCGGCGCAGCGCCTCGCGCCCAGCCGGCGGCAGCGCCTCCCGCACCCGGCGCGTCATGTCCGGCGCCGGCGCGATCAGCAGCAGCCCGGCCACGCGCTGCGGACGCGCGAGTGCGGCGAGCAGGGCGATCCAGCCGCCGATCGACGAGCCGACCAGGACGCTGCGCGCCGGGCCCGGCGGGCTGCCCGGCTGGTCGAGCGCCAGCAGCGCGTCGTCGCGCCACTGGCTGACGGTGCACGCCTCGAAGACGCCGTCGCTGCGCCCGTGCCCGGACAGGTCAAGACGGGTGATCGCAGTGCCGCGCGCCACCGCGTGGTCGCGCAGATGCCGCGCCTTCTCGCCCTCCATGTCGCTCGTCGGCCCGTGCAGGAACACGATGCCCGGCGCCGGATCGGGCTCGCGGCCGGCATCGCATCGGGTGGCGAGCCGGAGCCCGTCCGGACGGGTCAGCCAGGTGATCGGCATCGGATCGGACATGCGCGGCTCATCCGCCAGGGTACGGCAACCGGAGCACGGCGACGGGACAGGGGTGTGACGTCGTGCTACGGCCGTGCCGCATGCCCAGACAAGCCCGCCCTCCCGTGGTCCTGCAAGTGCTTCCGGCGCTGCGCGCCGGCGGCGTCGAGCGCGGCACGATCGAGATCGTGCACGCCATCGCCGATGCCGGGGGCACCGCGCTGGTGGCCAGCGCCGGCGGCCGCATGGTGCCGATGGTCGAGCGAGCCGGCGGCCGGCACTTCACGATCCGGCTGCTGACCAAGGATCCGATCGGCATCTGGCGCAATGCCGGCCGGCTGGAGCGGCTGATCCGCGCCGAGGCGGTCGACCTCGTGCACGCCCGCTCGCGCGCGCCGGCCTGGTCGGCACTGCTGGCGGCGCGCCGCACCGGCGTCGCCTTCGTGACCACCTGGCACGGCGTGTACGGCGAGAACCTTCCCTTCAAGCGGCACTACAACAGCGTGATGGCGCGCGGCGACCGGGTGATCGCGATCAGCGGCTTCGTCGCCGAGCGCGTCGCCCGCGACTACGCGGTGCAACCGGACCGCCTGCGCACCATCGCCCGCGGCGCCGACACCGCCGTCTTCGACCGGGACGCGGTGCACGGCGAGCGCGTGCACGCGCTGGCGCGCGACTGGAACCTGCCCGAGGCGGCGGCGGTGATCATGCTCGCCGGCCGGATAACCGCCTGGAAGGGGCAGGGGCTGCTGCTGGAGGCGCTGGCGCGGCTTCCGCCCGACACGCCCGAGTGGGTGTGCGTGCTGGTCGGTCCCGAGCAGCACGGCGGCGGACATGCTGCGCGCCTGCTGGCGCAGGCCGGTCACCTCGGCCTGCGCCACCGGCTGCGCTTCGCTGGCCAGTGCGACGACATGCCGGCCGCCCTCGCGCTCGCGACGGTGGTGGTCGCGCCCTCGCTGCGGCCGGAGCCGTTCGGCCGCATCGTGGTGGAGGCGCAGGCGATGGGCCGCCCCGTGGTGGTGGCGGCGCACGGCGCCCCGATGGAGACCGTGCAGCACGGGGTAAGCGGCTACCTGTTCCCGCCCGGCGACAGCGCGGCGCTGGCAGACACCCTGAGTTACGTGCTGTCGCTGGACGCCGACGACCGCGACAACCTGGCGTACTGGGCCCGCGCCGGGGTGGTCGAGCGCTACAGCGCCGGGCGGATGCAGCGCGCGACTCTGGCGGTATACGACGAGCTGCTCGTCCGCCGGCGGTGCCGCCCGTTCCTGCCCGCACCGGAGCCGGAGGCGTCGCAGCCGTGTCTCGCATCCTCGTCCTGAAGCTCGGCGCCATGGGCGACCTGGTGCAGGCCTTCGCACCGTTCGCCGCGATCCGGGCGCATCACATCGCCGACACGGTGGCGCTGCTCACCGCGGCGCCCTACGCCGCACTCTGTGCCGCCTCGCCCTGGTTCGACGCGGTGCAGGTCGACGACCGGCCGGCCTGGTGGAACCTGCGCGCCCTGGCAGCGCTGCGCCGGGGCCTGCGCGGGTTCGACTTCGTCTACGACCTGCAGACCTCCGGCCGCTCCTCGCGCTACTTCCGGCTGCGCGGACTGCCGGGCTGGTCCGGCATCGCGCGCGGTGCCTCGCACCGGCACGACCATCCGGAGCGCGACCGCATGCACACCCGCGAGCGCCAGTCGGATCAGCTGGCGCGCGCCGGCATCGGCGCGGCGCCGTGCCCCGATCTGTCCTGGCTCGCCACTGCCGGTCCGGTGCTGCCGCCGCCCTACGCGCTGCTGGTGCCGGGCGCCGCGCCGCACCGCCCGGCCAAGCGGTGGCCGGCCGACCGGTTCGCGGCCCTCGGCCTGCGGCTGCTCGAGCGCGGCCTGCGTCCGGTGCTGGTGGGTGCCGCGGCCGATGCCCCGCTGGCGGCGGCGATCCTGCGCGATTGTCCGCGTGCGCTGGATCTCACCGGGCGCACCAGCCTGATCGAGCTCGGTGGCCTGGCGGCGCGCGCCTCGCTCGCCGTCGGCAACGATACCGGTCCGATGCATCTCGCGGCCGCGATGGGCTGCCGGGCGATCGTGCTGTTCTCGCGCCACAGCGACCCGGCCCTCACCGCGCCGCGCGGCCCGGATCCCGCCGCGGTCAGCGTGCTGCGCGCGGACGAGCTGGCGCAGCTGCCGGTGGACAGGGTTGCGGCGCTGCTTGGCTGACGCCATTACGACAGCTCGCCGTAAGGAGCACGACGCCATGCCCGCGATCACCCTGCCCGACGGATCCGTGCGCCATTTCGACGGGCCGGTGACCGGGACGGCGGTGGCGGCGTCGATCGGACCCGGCCTTGCCCGGGCGGCGCTGGCGATGGAGCTCGACGGCCGGCTCGTCGACCTCTCGCGTGAGATCGACCGCGACGCGTGCGTGCGCTTCGTCACCCGCAGGGATGCGCAGGCGCTGGAGCTGATCCGGCACGACGCCGCGCACGTGCTGGCCGAGGCGGTGCAGGCGCTGCATCCGGGCACCCAGGTCACCATCGGTCCGCCGATCGAGCACGGCTTCTATTACGACTTCGCCCGCAACGAGCCGTTCACCCCGGAGGACTTCCCGGCCATCGAGGCGCGCATGCGCGAGATCGTTGCGGCGAACGCGCCGTTCTCGCGCGAGGTATGGCCGCGCGAGCAGGCGATCGCCTTCTTCGAGGCGCGCGGCGAGCGCTTCAAGGCGGAGCTGATCCGCGACCTGCCCGAGAGCGAGCCGATCTCGATCTACCGTCAGGGCGAGTGGCTCGATCTCTGCCGCGGCCCGCACATGCGGGCGACCTCCGATGTCGGCGACGCCTTCAAGCTGATGAAGGTCGCCGGCGCCTACTGGCGCGGCGACCATCGCAACCCGATGCTGACCCGCATCTACGCGACCGCCTGGCGCGATCCGGCCGAGCTGGCGGCGCACCTGCACCAGCTCGAGGAGGCGGAGCGACGCGACCATCGTCGCATCGGCCGCGAGATGGACCTGTTCCACATCCAGGAGGAGGCGGTCGGCTCGATCTTCTGGCACCCCAAGGGATGGCGCCTGTACAGCGTGCTGCAGGACTACATGCGGCGCGCGCAGAACGGAGCGGGCTACGAGGAGGTGCGCACGCCGCAGCTGGTCGACCGCTCGCTGTGGGAAGCCTCGGGGCACTGGGAGAACTACCGCGAGCACATGTTCATCGCCACGGTCGAGGACGAGGACAAGAGCCTCGCCCTGAAGCCGATGAACTGCCCCTGCCACGTGCAGATCTTCCGCCACGGGCTGCGCTCCTACCGCGAGCTGCCGCTGCGGATGGCGGAGTTCGGCGCCTGCCACCGCTACGAGCCGTCGGGCGCGCTGCACGGCATCATGCGGGTGCGTGCGTTCACCCAGGACGACGCGCACATCTTCTGCACCGAGCAGCAGGTGGCGCCGGAGACCGCGCGCTTCGTCGCCATGCTGACGCAGGTCTATCGCGACCTCGGCTTCGACAGCTTCCGGGTCAAGTTCGCCGACCGCCCGACACCCCGCGCCGGCAGCGACGCGGAGTGGGACCGGGCGGAGGCGGCGCTGGTGGAGGCCTGCCGGCTCGCCGGCGTCGAGTACGAGCTCAACCCCGGCGAAGGCGCCTTCTACGGTCCCAAGCTCGAGTTCGTGCTGCGCGATGCGATCGGCCGCGACTGGCAGTGCGGCACGCTGCAGGTGGACTACGTGCTGCCCGAGCGCCTCGATGCCAGCTACATCGCCGAGGACAGCGCGCGCCACCGCCCGGTGATGCTGCACCGCGCGATCCTGGGCTCGTTCGAGCGCTTCCTGGGCATCCTGATCGAGCAGTACGCGGGACGCTTCCCGCTGTGGCTGGCGCCGGTGCAGGTGGTGGTGGCCTCGATCGTCAGCGATGCCGAGCCCTACGCGCTGGAGGTGGCGGCGGCGCTGCGCCGCGCCGGCCTGGTCGTCCACGTTGACGGCCGCAACGAGAAGATCAATGCCAAGGTGCGCGAGCACAGCCTGGCGCGCGTGCCGGTGATCCTGGTGGTCGGCCGGCGCGAGGCGGAGGCCGCGACGGTGGCGCTGCGACGCCTCGGTGGTGCGGCGCAGACGCTGATGCCGCTCGCCGACGCGGTCGCCGCCCTTGCGCAGGAAGCGACGCCGCCCGATCTCCTGCGTGCGGCCGGCTGAGGCGGGCAGTTCCCGGCCTCGCGCAGCCCGGCAATTTTCGGCGGCGCATGGCGGAGTTGCGACCGCGGCGACGCAGCGCGCTTGATCGCCGGGGTGTTCTTGCGCCAAGAAGCGTGATCGCACGCTTGACGACGTAGAGCCGCGTTCCGCCGGGGCGACCGACACCACCACAGGAGAAGACCTATAGCCAGACCACCGATGGCCGCGGCGCCCACCCGAGAGGGCCCCCGCGTGAACGAGGAGATCCGAGTCCCGCAGGTCCGTCTGATCGACGAGGAAGGCGAGATGCAGGGCGTGATGACGACCCGGGACGCGATGCTGCGCGCCTTCTCGGTCGGCCTCGACCTGCTCGAGATCAGCCCGAACGCCGAGCCGCCGGTGGTCAAGATCCTGGATTACGGCAAGTTCAAGTACGAGCAGCAGAAGAAGAAGAACGAGGCGCGCAAGAAGCAGAAGGTCATCGAGATCAAGGAGGTCAAGGTCCGGCCGAACATCGATGAGAACGACTACCAGGTGAAGCTTCGCGCCATGCGCTCGTTCATCGAGGAGGGCGACAAGGTGAAGGTCACGCTGCGCTTCCGCGGACGCGAGATGGCGCACCAGGATCTCGGCGTGAAGGTGCTCGAGCGCATACGCGACGACATGGACGAGCGCACCAAGGTCGAGCAGATGCCGCGCATGGAGAACCGCCAGATGATCATGGTGCTGTCGCCGCGTTGAGCTTCGCCGGAAGCAGGCTGGAGCCGCGACCGCGCGCGGCCCGCTGATGGCCGGGGACGGATCCGGGCGCATCCGGGTGCGCGACGTCCAGCTGCTGTCGGACCGGCACTACGTCCTGCGCAGTACCCGCTTCGATTACCGTCGACGCGACGGCAGCTGGCAGTCGCTGACCCGCGAGACCTACGACCACGGCAACGGTGCAGCGATCCTGCCCTACGATGGGGCGCGAGGAACCGTCCTGCTGGTGCGCCAGTTCCGCTACCCGGCCTACGTGAACGGCCATCCCGAGCCGATGATCGAGGTGATCGCCGGGCTGCTCGATGCCCTCGATCCGGTCGACGCCATCGTCAAGGAGGCGCAGGAGGAGGCGGGGCTGCGCATCCACGCGCCGCGCCGCATCTACGAGGCGTTCATGAGCCCCGGTTCGGTGACCGAGCGGGTGACCTGCTTCATCGCCGAGTATGCTGCCGCCGATCGCGCCGGGCAGGGGGGCGGCCTGAAGGCGGAGGGCGAGGATATCGAGGTGCTCGAGCTCCGCTTCGCCGACGCCCTGGCGATGATCGCGGACGGGCGCATCGTCGACGCCAAGACCATCATGCTGCTGCAGCACCTGCGTCTGGCGGGGCTGCTCTAGCGGCCGCTCGGCGTCGGGGCAGGCGGGGGCCCGGCCCAGTGCGGACTCAGGCCGCGCGGCGCCGGCGCAGCAGGCCCAGACCGATCGTCGCGATGCCGAGCAGCGTGATGCTTGCGGGCTCGGGTACCGAGGTGGGATCGCTCGGCAGCGTGCCGGTGAACGGCACGTCGTGCAGCTCGCCGGAGCCGGTCCATTGCTGCGCCACCAGCGCGCCGTCGATCTGGTTGCCGTTGGTCACCCTCGCCGCGGGCGCCAGCACGGTGCCCCCGAGCAGGGTGTTGATCGCGACCGTGCCGGTCGCGTCGTAGTAGTTCCAGATGATCCGGCCCGCCCCGTTGCTGCCGCTCTCGTCGTTCGCGTTGAAGCTGGCCGAGCTGCCATCGACGTTGAACAGCACGGTCGAGGCGCCGTTCAGGTTGATGCTGAAGCTGGGGATGGCGGCCAGCTGCGCTGCCGTCAGATCGAACACCGCGATGCCGCTGGCGCCTGCGATCGCGTTGATCACCTCGTTGTTGTCCGCCTTCGGCAGGGTGCCGGTGGCGGCGAGCTGCGACAGCGACGCGGACAGCGCGTTGAGCGGAGCCTCGAAGTCGGCGATGCCCTCGCCGGGTGCTGCGACATAGCCACCGCCGCCGTTGAAGTTCACCTGGGCGCCCCTGCTGCCGCCGACATAGGCATTGCCGCCGTCGTTGATGTTGATCGAATTGCCGCTGGTGCTGCCGTAGACGGTCAGAGCGCCGAACCCCGGCGCGTGGCTGCCCACCGGGTTGTTGTACATCGTCGCACCGGAGAAATTGCCGCCGATCACCGCCGCGCCTTCGATGTCGGACTGCGTCGACGCGTTCTGGTAGATGATCGCGTTGAACTCCTGCAGGATGGTCGACGCGGTGATGGGGCCGGCGCCGGCGGAGGCTACGTCGGCAAGCGCCATGCCGGTTCCGAGCAGCAACATGGTCAGCGCGCGCATTGCCTTCTCCCGAACTCTCCCGCCGCCGGGCCCATGCCGGGTCGCGGGGAATGTTTCGTTACCATTGCAACCTGCGGGCCAGGCAACGGATTCGGGCAAATTCAACGGCTTGTGCCGGCGCACCGGCCGATCCGCAAGCTCGGTGTAAAGAAAGCCGACGTTCGCCGTGCGAGCCTAGCCCTCGATCTGGGTGAAGTCGGCGACGCCTGCCATCATGTCGCGTATCGCGGCCAGCAGGCACAGCCGGTTGCGGCGCAGCGGCTGGTCCTCGACGTTCACCGTCACCGCCTCGAAGAACCGGTCGAGCGGCGCGCGCAGCGCCGCCATCGCACCCATCGCGTCCTCGTAGCGCTCCCGCTCCAGCGCGGCGGCCACCCGCGCCGACGCCGCGCGCCACGACGCGTCGAGCCCGCGCTCCTCGTCCTGCCGGTACAGCCCGGGGTCGGGGGCCGCGTCGTAGCGGCCGTCCTTCCTTTCCTCGATGCGCAGGATGTTGGCCGCGCGCTTGATCGCCGCCAGCAGGTCGGCGCCGTGCTCGCTGCCGAGCAGCGCGGTCACCGCGTCGGTGCGGGCGAGCAGGCGCACCAGGTCGCCATCCGCGCCGGCGGCGCTCACCGCCGCCAGCACGTCGTGCCGTGCTCCCTCGCCGCGCAGCTGCACGCGCAGCCGTTCGGCGACAAAGCCCGGCAGCAGGGCAAGGTCCGGCGCCTCGCGCAGCGGCTCCGGCAGCACCCGCGCGGCACTCTCGAACAGCGCGAACAGGTCGAGGCGGAGCGCGTTGTCGCGCACGATGCGGATCAGGCCGAGCGCCGCGCGGCGCAGCGCGTACGGGTCGCCCGATCCCCCAGGCTTCTCACCGGCGGCGAAGAAGCCGGCCAGGCTGTCGATCCGGTCCGCCAGCGCCACCGCCACCGAGACCGGCGCGCGCGGCGTCGCGTCGCCGGCGCCGCGCGGCATGTAGTGCTCGCGCAGGGCACGCGCGACCGGCTCCGGCTCGCCGTCGTGGCGGGCGTAGTACTCGCCCATCACCCCCTGCAGCTCCGGGAACTCGCCGACCATGCCGGTCGGCAGGTCGGCCTTGGCGAGGCGTCCGGCGCGGGCGGCGAGTGCGGTCCCGGCGCCGGTCTCGGCCGCGATCAGGGCCGCCAGGCGTTCCAGGCGCAGCGCGCGCGCGTGCTGGCTGCCCAGTGCGGCGTGGAAGGTCACCCCGTCCAGCAGCGGCACCCGCGCCTCGAGCCGGGTGGCACGGTCCAGGTCCCAGAAGTGCCGCGCGTCGGAGAACCGCGCGCGCAGCACGCGCTCGTTGCCGGCGACCATCAGCGCCCCGCCGTCGGCCGGGATCGTGTTGGCGATGAAGGCGAAGCGGGGTGCCGGCGCGCCGTCCGCCGTGCGCAGCGTGAAGTAGCGCTGGTTGACCCGCATGCTGACCTGCATCACCTCGGGCGGCAGGTCCATGAAGCCCTCGTCGATGCGGCCGAGCAGCGGCACCGGCCACTCGAGCAGCCCGGTCACCTCCTCGACCAGCCCGTCATCGGCAACCACGACCAGCCCTTCCGCCGCCGCCGCCGCCGCGGCGCCCTCGCGTACCAGGGTCGCGCGGTCCTCCGCGCAGACCAGCACATGACGGGCGCGCAGCCCCTCTCGCCAGGAGGCGAGGCCGGTGACCGCGAAGGCTCCCGGCGACAGGAAGCGGTGCCCTTCGCAGAGATCGGCCGCCACCAGCCCGTGCCCGTCGTCGCGGTCGGCCGCATCCTCCTCGCGGGCGAGGCGGAACGGCACCGCGACGCCGTCCAGCAGGCACAGGATGCGGCGCAGCGGCCGCACCCAGGTGAAGGCGCTGCCGCTGCCCCAGCGCATCGATTTCGGCCAGGGGAAGCGACGCAGCAGGTCGGGCAGCACGCTCTCGACCAGGCTCGCGGCGACGACCGGCCGGCGCTCGAGGTCGAGCAGCCAGAAGCCGCGCTCCAGCCGCAGCGCGGTTCTCGGGGCAGCGTGCTTGCGCAGGAAGCCGGCGAGCGCCGGCTCGGGCGCGCCTTCGCGCGGGCCGCGCTCGGTCCGGGTGCTGCCGGGCACCTGCGCATCGAGCCGTGCCGCCAGCGCGATGCGCCGCGGCCCGGAGAAGGTCGAGACCTCGCGCGGGTTCAGCGCCGCCAGCGCCTCGCCGAGCAGCCGCTCCAGGCTCGCCGCGGCACCCGCCTGCAGGCGCGCCGGGATCTCCTCGCTGAACAGCTCGATCAGGAAGTTGGGCGCGAGGTCGGACACGGAAGCAGGCGGCGTGTCACCCATCTCAGGCCTCGCCTGTGAGCCAGACGTCGCAGCACATCCGGGCGAGGCTGCGCACCCGGCCGATATAGCTCGCGCGCTCGCTCACGCTGATCACGCCGCGTGCGTCGAGCAGGTTGAACAGGTGGCTGGCCTTCAGGCACTGGTCGTAGGCAGGCTGGGCGATGCCGGCGGCGGCGAGAGCCAGGCACTCGCGCTCCGCGTCGCCGAAATGGCGATGCAGCATCGCCGCGTCGGCGAGCTCGAAATTATGCCGCGAGTAGTCGCGCTCGGCGCGCAGGAACACGTCGCCGTAGCTGAGGCCGCGGCCGTCATAATCAAGGTCGTAGACGCGCTCCACTCCCTGGACGTACATCGCCAGCCGCTCCAGCCCGTAGGTCAGCTCGGTCGAGGGCAGCACCGTGGCGATGCCGCCGACCTGCTGGAAATAGGTGAACTGCGTCACCTCCATGCCGTCGCACCAGACCTCCCAGCCGAGCCCCCAGGCGCCGATGCTCGGGTTTTCCCAGTCGTCCTCGACGAAGCGGATGTCGTGGCTGAGCGGATCGATGCCGATCGCGCGGTAGCTTTCGAGCAGCAGCGCCTGGCTGTCCGGCGGGGTCGGCTTCAGCAGCACCTGGTACTGGTAGTAGTGCTGCAGCCGGTTCGGGTTCTCGCCGTAGCGGCCGTCCGAGGGGCGCCGGCAGGGCTGCACGAACGCGGTGCGCCAGGGCCTGGCGCCCAGCGCGCGCAGGCTGGTGTGCGGCGACAGGGTGCCGGCCCCGACCTCGACGTCGTAGGGTTGCAGGATCGCGCAGCCCTGGGCGGACCAGAACTCGTGCAGCCTCAGGATCAAGGCCTGGAAGCTGGGTGGCTTGAAGGCCGGGGCGATGGGCAAGCGCGCTCTCCGGGTCGGTCGCTGCGGGGGGCGGCACCATAGGGTGAGGGGCGAGGGCGCAGCAAGGAAGCGGACCCGCATCACGCGATCGGGGAAGCATGGAGGGAGACGGCATGGCGATCGACGGGCTCGACGACGCGGCGATACGCGACATCCTGCTGGGCACGCGGCACGTCGCCCTGGTCGGCGCCTCGGCGCGGCCGGAGCGGCCATCGTTCGGGGTGATGCGCTTCCTGCTGCAGCAGGGCTTCGCGGTGGTTCCGGTCAATCCCGGCCTCGCCGGACAGCGGCTCCTGGGCCGGTCGGTGGTGGCCAGGCTCGACGAAGCCGCCGCACCCGACGGCAGCGGGCTCGACATGGTCGATCTGTTTCGGGCCTCGGCGCATGTCGGCCCGCAGGTGCACGAGGCGATCCGGCTGCGGGCGCGCACCATCTGGATGCAGCTCGGCGTGATCGACGAGGCAGCGGCGGCGGCGGCGCGTGCGGCGGGCCTGCGGGTGGTGATGGATCGTTGTCCGGCGATCGAGTGGCCGCGCCTGCGGCTTGATCGGGCGCCCCGCAACCCCTGACCGGCGCTCCACCCCCTGCTTGACGAGTGCCGCGGCCGCGGCCACATCTCAATCTCATAACGTGGATCATGCAACCATGACCAACGAGGAACGCGATCTCATCTCCCGGTTCATCGCCCGGGTGGGCGGGCAGCCGCAGGGCCAGGGCGGCGGCTTCGGCGCCAGCGTGCCGGCGCCGCCGCCGCCGCTGCCGCCGCTCGCTCCCGAGGCGGATCGCTTCATCGGTGATAACCTGACGCGTTATCCCGAGGCGCGCTACCGCATCACCCAGATGGCGGTGGTGCAGGAGGCGGCGCTGGCGGAGGCGCAGAACCGCATACGGCGGCTGGAATGGGAGCTGCAGCAGTCGCAGGCGCAGCTGCAGCAGGCGGCCCAGGGACAGAGCCAGGCCCAGGGCCAGCAGCGCGGCGGCGGCGGGTTGTTCGGCGGCCTGTTCGGTGGCGGCGGAGCCAGGCAGGCGCCACCGCAGCAGGGCTACGCGCCGCAGCCCGGCTACCAGGCCGCACCGCCGCCGCAGCCGGCCTATTCACCGGGCTACCAGCCCGGCATGTTCCAGCGCCAGGGCGGCTCCGGCTTCCTAGGCTCCGCCCTGACCACGGCGGCGGGGGTCGCCGGCGGCATGGTGGCGGGCAACGCGCTGATGGACATGTTCGGCGGCCATGGCGGCGGCATGGGCGGCTTCGGCGGCGGCGCCGGCGGCGAGACCACCGTCAACAACTACGGCGACGCCGCGGGAGATGCCGGCGGCGCCTGGGGCGGTGCCAGCGGCGGCGACCCGTTCGCCGGCCAGGGCACCGCCGTCGATCCGAACTTCGGCGCCCCGGACGCGGGCGGCTTCGACTCCGGCGGCGGCGGTGACTGGGGCGGCGGCGGCGGCGGTGACGACAGCAGCTTCTGACCGCCACGCCTCTGCATACCTGACTCAGCGCGCGGTATCGAGCCGCACGCTGACCGGGCAATGGTCGGACAGCCGCTCCTTCATCTCCGGGTCGGTCTCGCGATACACCATCACGCGCAGGCTTCCGGGCTGCATCCAGCGGCGCGCCGGCCCCCCGGCGAGGATGTGGTCGATGAAGGCCTCGCCACCCCAGCACGGGTTTGCCCGGCCGGCGGTGGCGAGCGCCATCGGCGCGGTCTGCTGCAGGGCGTCGAGAAACGGATCGTGCGCCGTGAGGTCGCGGTTGAAGTCGCCCATCACCACGAAGGGCACACCCTCGTCGCGGCGGGCGGCCACCCAGTCCTGCAGCACGCCGAGCTGCCGCTCGAGCACCGGGCAGGCGGCCGGTGCGCGACCGCGCAGCGGACGATCCCAACATCCAGTCTTGAGGTGCACGACCAGGACCCGCAGGCTGGCGCCGTCGCGGCTCACGGTCACGTCGAGGCCGCTGCGCAGGCGGTAGCGCGCCTCCGGGCTCGCCGCGTCCAGCGCCGTCACGTCGGGATGGCGGGTGACGTCGTAGCCGTGCCGGATCACCAGCCCGACGCGCTGCACCACCGCGTCGTGGGTCATCTCGATGCGGTAGCGCTCAGGCGGGAAGATCTTCGCCGCGATCTCGGGTCCGTCGACCTCCTCGATGCCGACCAGGTCCGCATCCAGCCGCCGCGCGTAGCCTGCCAGGGTGACGATGTCGTCCGGCTGCTTGGGGTGGGCGTCGTCCGGCAGCGAAGGATCTCCGTCCGGCCGCGCGGTCAGCCACTCCATGTTCCAGGTGGTCAGCTTGAGGTCCCGCGCCGATGCGGCCGGGGCGAGCAGCAGCGAGGCCAGCAGCGGCAGGGTCCGCAGCCGCATGGCGGTCAGCCCGGCCCATCCGCCTGCATGCGCAGCTGCGCCAGCGCCGCGCGCACGCTGATGGTCCGCCGCGCCACCTCGTCGAGCACCCAGATGACGCCGTGCCGGATCTCGTAGATCCAGCCCTGCAGGGTCAGCGTGCCATCGGCGAGCCGGGCCGCCACCGCCGGGTGGGTGCGCAGGTGCGCCAGCTGCAGCAGCACGTTCTGCTCGACCAGCGTGGTCAGCACGTCCTGGTCGTTGTCCTCCGGGCGCAGCGCGTGGGTGACCGCCAGCGCCGCCTCGGCGCTGCGCAGCCAGGAGCTGACCGTGGGCATGCTTGGCAGCCTGTGTCCGACCGGGTCGAGCATCGCCTTCATCGCGCCGCAGTCGGAATGGCCGCAGACGATGATGTTCTCGACGCCGATGGCGGTGACCGCGTACTCGATCGCCGCCGACACGCCGCCCAGCATCTCCCCGTAGGCCGGCACGATGTTGCCGATGTTGCGCAGAACGAACAGGTTGCCCGGCTCGTTCTGGGTGATCATGCCGGTGCTGATGCGGCTGTCGGCACAGGTGATGAACAAGGTGTGCGGCGACTGGCCGCGCGCCAGGTCCGCGAACATCTCCCGGTTCTCGGGAAAGATCGTGGTGCTGAAATGCTGGACGCCTTCAAGCAGACCGATCAGGGTCGAGGCCGGGTCATCTGCCATCTTGCCATCCCAATGCGAGCCGCGTCGGGTCCGCGGACGCGGAAGACGGTGCTCGCCGGACGAGAGTGTAGACGATGCGCGACGCGGAAGGACACTCGTTGAGCGAGGTCTCCGCACCCCTCGATCGGGTGCCGCCTGATCAAGCGTCCGACCAGGTCGGCCAGACGCTGCTGCAGGCCGAGCTGATCGCGGTCGTGGTCGCGGTCGGCGAGGACCGGCCACGCGTGCTGACCCTGTCCAGCGGCACCGCGCTGCCGTTCGGCCCGCTGGAACCGGCGCACCGGTCGCTGCAGTCCGGGCTGCGCAGCTGGGTGGAGCAGCAGACGCATCATCCGCTCGGCCACGTCGAGCAGCTGTACACCTTCGCCGACCGCGATCGGGGAGAGGGGTCGGTGCGGGCGATCTCGATCAGCTACCTGGCGCTGACCCGGATCGGCGCCAGCGACGCGGGCTGGCGCGACTGGTACGCCTACTTCCCGTGGGAGGATCAGCGCAGTGCCGCCGGCAGCCGGGCTGCGCGCGCCCTGGGTGCGGCGCTGCTCGACTGGGCGGCGGCGGCCGCCGGTGCGACCGCGCGACAGCGCCGGCAGCGCTGCGCGATCGGCTTCGGCCTGGACGGCACGCCGTGGGACGAGGAGCTGGTGCTGCAGCGCTACGAGCTGCTTTACGAGGCGGGACTGGTGGGCGAGGCGGCGCAGGCGCAGTTGGCGCAGGAAGCCGGGCTGCCGATGTCGCGCGACCACCGGCGCATCCTCGCCACCGGCATCGCCCGGATGCGGGCGCGCATCAAGTACCGGCCGGTGGTGTTCGAGCTCATGCCCGCGAGCTTCACCCTGCTGCAGCTCCAGCTCGCGTTCGAGGCGCTCGCCGGACGCCGGCTGCACAAGCAGAACTTCCGCCGGCTGATCGAGCAGCAGAACCTGGTGGAGGAGACCGGCGCGCTGGCCGCCCGGGCGGTCGGGCGGCCGGCGCAGCTGTTCCGCTTCCGCAGCGAGGTGCTGCAGGCGCGCCACGTGGCCGGCAGCAAGCTGCCGATGACACGCCTCGTCTGATCGCGTCGACCCGCCCGGTCCCGCGCGCCGGATATCGTGCGATCGGGCGCAACCCCCCTTGATCTCCTTATGCTCAATGCCAGTATAAGAGAGGACGCCACTTCGGCGTCGTTTTATTGGCCGCTTTATGCTCACTATGAGTATTAAGGAAGTGAGATGTTGCAGGAACTGCCGACCCGCACCGATGCCCTCTACGCACGCGTCCGGCGCGTCGTGCCGCCGGCGGAGTGGCGCCTGTTCGAGGGCGACGTGGACGCCATCCTGCGCCTGAAGCGCGAGCGCCGCGCCGTGGTGCTGGCGCACAACTACCAGACCCCGGAGATCTTCCATTGCGTCGCCGACATCGTCGGCGACAGCCTCGCCCTGGCACGCGATGCGCAGAACCTGGATGCCGACGTGATCGTCATGGCCGGGGTGCACTTCATGGCCGAGACCGCCAAGCTGCTCAACCCGACCAAGCGGGTGCTGATCCCCGACCTGCGCGCCGGCTGCTCGCTGGCGGAATCGATCACCGCCGCCGACGTGCGCCTGCTGCGCCAGCGTCATCCGGGCGTGCCGGTGGTCACCTACGTCAACACCTCGGCGGCGGTGAAGGCGGAGAGCGACGTCTGCTGCACCTCGGGCAACGCCCGCCGCGTGGTCGAGGCGATCAGCCGGGAGTGGGGCACCAACCGGGTGATCATGATCCCCGACGAGTACCTGGCGCAGAACATCGCCCGCGAGACCGGGATCGAGATGATCACCTGGGCCGGGCATTGCGAGGTGCACGAGCGCTTCACCCCGGGGGAGATCCGCCGGCTGCGCGCCGACAACCCCGGCATCGTCGTGCTGGCGCATCCCGAGTGCCCGCCCGAGGTGGTGGCGGAAGCCGACTACGCCGGCTCCACCGCCGGCATGTCGGACTACGTCGCCAGCGGACGCGCGAGCCAGGTGGTGCTGATCACCGAGTGCTCGATGAGCGACAACCTCGCGGTGCAGCACCCGGACGTCGACTTCGTGCGCCCCTGCAACCTGTGTCCGCACATGAAGCGGATCACGCTCGCCAACCTGCGCGGCAGCCTGGAGAGCATGACCCACGAGGTGTTCATCGAGCCGCACCTGGCGGTGCGCGCGCGCCAGGCGGTCGAGCGGATGCTGGCGGTATGACCGCCTTCCTCCCCTCCGGCTGCCCGGTGGTCGCCGGCAGCGGCCTGGCCGGCCTGATCGTGGCGCTGCGGCTGTCGCCGCGACCCTGCGTGCTGCTCAGCGCCGCCCCGCTCGCCACCGAGGCGTCGAGCGCCTGGGCGCAGGGCGGCATCGCCGCCGCCGTGGGCGACGACGACGCACCCGAGCTGCAGGTGGCGGATACCCTCGCCGCCGGAGCCGGGCTGTGCGACGTGGAAGCGGTGCGACGCATCGTCGAGGCCGGTCCGCAGGCGATCGAGCGGCTCGCCGCCCTCGGCGTGCGCTTCGACCGCGGCGCCGACGGCGCGCTGTCGCTGGGGCTCGAGGCCGCGCATTCGCGCCGGCGCATCGTGCACGCCGACGGCGACGGCACCGGACGCGAGATCATGCGCGCCCTCGCCGCCGCGGTGCGACGGACGCCGTCGATCACCGTGCTCGAAGGCGCCTCGCTGCTGCGGCTGCTGGTCGAGGACGGCGCGGTGCGCGGCGTCGAGATCCGCCACCGCGACCGCATCCGCCGCCTGCGCAGCGGCCAGGTGGTGATCGCCACCGGCGGCCTCGGCGGCCTGTTCCTCGACACCACCAACCCGCTCGGCTCGACCGGCGCCGGTGCCGCGATCGCCGCCCGTGCCGGTGCGGCGCTCGGGGATCTGGAGTTCATCCAGTTCCACCCGACCGCGCTGGCGGCGCCCGGGCGTGCCCGCATCGGCGCGGCCCCGATGCCGCTGGTCAGCGAGGCGGTGCGCGGCGAGGGCGCGCTGCTGGTCGACGAGACCGGCGCGCGCTTCATGGAGAGCGAGCTGGCGCCGCGCGACGTGGTGTCGCGCGCGGTGTGGCGGCATCTGGGGCTCGGCCATCAGGTGTATCTCGACGCCCGCGCGGCCCTTGGCCGGCAGTTCCACGCGCGCTTCCCGGGGATCACCGCCTCCTGCCTCGCGCACGGCATCGACCCGGCAGTTGCGCCGATCCCGATCCGGCCGGCGGCGCACTACCACATGGGCGGGATCGCCGTGGATGCGGACGGGCGCAGCACCCTGCCGGGACTGTGGGCCTGCGGCGAGGCGGCCTGCACCGGCCTGCACGGAGCCAACCGGCTCGCCAGCAACTCGCTGCTGGAAGCTGCCGTGTGCGGCGGCCGCGTCGCGCAGTCGATCGAAGCCTGCGTTACTGCCGCTGCGTGGACCGCGCGAACCGCCGCGTCGCCGATCCTCGGGACGGTGCGCGCGCTGGACACTGTGCGGCGGGTTATGTCGCGCGATGTCGGCGTGCTGCGTGATGCGGATGGGCTGCAGCGGGCGCAGGCCGAGCTGGCGGCGCACGCGCACGACTCTGACGCGGCATTGCTGGCGCTGATGATCGCGCGCGCCGCCGAGGCCCGCCGCGAGAGCCGCGGCGGCCATTTCCGCACCGATCATGCGACGGCCGGCCCGATGGCGGTGCGCACCCTGTCGTATGCGCATGATGCGCTCGCGGCGGCCGGCGCGGCACCGCCGCAGCGCCGCGCCTCATGACGGCTCTGCCGGACATCATGCTCGAGCCGCTGGTGCGCGCCGGGCTGCTGGAGGATCTCGGCCGCGCCGGCGACATCACCACCGACGCGATCGTGCCGCCGGACCTGCTGTCCCGGGTGGTGCTGACCGCGCGCGATCCGGGCGTGGTCGCCGGGCTCGACCTCGCCAGGCTGGCGTTCTGCCTTGTCGAGCCGCGGCTGCGCTTCACCGTGCAGGTGCCGGACGGCGCCCGGGTGGCGCCCGGCGAGGTGATCGCCAGGATCGAAGGACCGGCGCGCGGCATCCTGATGGGCGAGCGCGTGGCGCTGAACTACCTGTGCCACCTCAGCGGCATCGCCACCGCGACCGCGCGGCTGGTGCACGCCGTGCGTCACACCGACGCGCGCATCTGCTGCACGCGCAAGACCATGCCGGGCCTGCGCGCGGTGCAGAAGGCCGCGGTGCGCGCCGGGGGCGGCAGCAACCACCGCTTCGGCCTCGACGATGCGGTGCTGATCAAGGACAACCACATCGCCATGGCCGGTGGCGTCGTCCCGGCGCTGCGTCGCGCGCGCGAGCGCGTCGGCCACCTGGTCAAGATCGAGCTCGAGACCGACACGCTGCAACAGCTGGCCGAGGCACTCTCGCTCGGCGATGCCGGTATCGGCGCCGATGCCTTCCTGCTCGACAACATGACCCAGCCGATGCTGCGCGAGGCGGTCGCGATGATCGGCCGCCGCGCCGTCGCCGAGGCGTCCGGCCGCATCACTCCCGACACGGCGCCGGGGATCGCCGAGACCGGCGTCGACCTGATCTCGGCGGGATGGCTGACCCACAGCGTCACCGTGCTCGATGTCGGGCTGGACTACGTGGATGGCATCGGCACGGATTGATCACCCGTTTGACCGGGTATACATCTCGGTCGCGACTGGCCTGTGGTGTGCCGCGGCCGTGACGCTGCGGCGGCGTCGGACGCGGGTCATGCTCGGGGGCCTTCCGGTCGATGACGCAGCTGGATTTCCCGCCCATCGGTGACGCCGAACGCATCCTCCGGATGCAGCCGCGGCCCGGGCGGCTGCGTGTCGTGATCGACACCGACACCTTCAACGAGGTCGACGACCAGTTCGCGCTCGCCTACGCGCTGCACTCCGCGGACCGCCTGTGCGTCGAGGCGATCTACGCGGCACCGTTCACCAACACGCGTGCCGCCTCGCCGGAAAGCGGCATGCGGCAGAGCTACGACGAGATCCTGCGCCTGCTCGCGCTGATGCGCCGCGCACCCTCCGGCCTGGTGTTCCGCGGCTCGACCGCCTATCTCGATCCGGGTGCTGTGCCGGAACGCAGCGAGGCCGCGCTCGACCTGGTCGAGCGCGCGCTGTCGGCGACGCCCGACGATCCGCTGCACGTGGTGGCCCTGGCGGCGCTGACCAACGTCGCATCGGCGCTGCGGATCGAGCCGCGGATCATCGCCAACATCGTCGTCGTCTGGCTCGGCGGACACGCCCTGCACTGGCCGGACGCCTTCGAGTTCAACCTCCGGCAGGACATCCCCGCGGCGCGGCTGGCGCTGGATTGCGGGGTGCCGCTGATCCTTGTCCCGTGCGAGGGCGTGACGCGGATGCTCAGCACCACGGTGCCGGAGCTCGAACGCTACCTGGAGCCCACCGGCGCGCTCGGCGCCTTCCTCACCGAGCGGGTCCGCAGCTACAGCGACGAGCATCTCGGATGGTCCAAGCCGATCTGGGACATGGCGCCGGTCGCGCAGCTCATCGACGCGCGCTGGACGCCGTCGCATCTGGTGCACAGTCCGCTGCTGAGCGACCATGCCACGTGGAGCCGGGATGGCTCGAGACACCTGATCCGCTGCGTCCGCTCGGTCGAGCGCGACGAGATCTTCCGCGACTTCTTCGTCAAGATGTCGCGCGCCGCAGTTCCGCAGCCGGGCCTGTCCTAGACCGCCGCGCCGCTTGACGGCGGCCGGTCGCGGACGGCCCGGCGCAAGCCACGCACGTGCCCGAGCAGAGGCACCGCACGGGAGGAAGACCATGCCCCACCTGAACCGCCTGGCGGCCGTGCTGCCGACGCTCGCCCTGGGCATCGCCGCGAGCGTCGGCACCGGTGCGGCCGCGGCGAGCGCCGCCGACGTCACCATCACCTTCCTGAACTCTGAACGTCCGGAAACCTACCAGCCGGTGATCGCGGAGTTCGAGCGAGAGAACCCGGGCATCACGGTGCGCGACGAGACCGTGCCGTTCGACCAGCTGAACGCGCAGGTGCAGGCGAGGGTCGGCACCGGCGACACCGGCATCGACGTCTACGGCGTCGACGAGCCGAGGATCCCCGCCCTGGCCACGCGCCGGCTGCTGCTTGACCTCTCGGCGGTGCGCGACCAGGTCACGCGGGCGACCAGTGCAGAGGCGCTGGCGATCACGAGCTACGACGGCAAGCTCTACGCGCTGCCGGAATGGACCTCGACGCAGCTGCTCTACTACAACGAGGATCTGCTGCGAAAGGCGGGCGTCGCCTCGCCCCCTGCCGACGTCAGGCAGCGTCTCACCTGGGAGCAGGTCCTCGCCTTCGCCGGTGCCGCGCAGAAGGCCGGCGCGCGCTGGGGCGTCGGCTTCGATCAGGTGGACCGCTACTACCAGCTGCAGCCGCTGTTCGAGAGCAGCGGCGCCGGCTCCGGCCTGACCGGGCCGCGCATGCTGACGCCGGCGGTCAACACGGCGAAATGGGCGCAGACCCTCGACTGGTACGGCGGCCTGTACAAGTCCGGGCTGTCGCCGCGCGGCATCGCCCCGGAGCAGATGCCCGACCTGTTCCGCGACGGGCAGCTTGCCTTCTTCGTGGGCGGGCCTTGGAACTTCCGCAGCTTCGAGCAGGTCGCCGGCCTGCACTGGGGCATCGCGCCGCACCCCTACTTCGCCGGCGGCAAGCCGGTCACGCCGACGGACTCCTGGGCGGTCGGCATCAGCCCGCACTCGCAGCACCAGGCGGAGGCGTTGAAGTTCGCCCTGTTCATGACCGTGAACACCAAGGGCGACCTGCTCACCACGGCGCAGAACCCGCTGCCGCCCGCCAACAGCAACGCCTTTTCCCAGCACGTCGAGCAGGCGAGCGCAGGAGGCGGCGCTGCCACCGCGCCGTACGGCGCGATCCTGAGCTACGAGTTGCAGCACACCGCGGTCAGCCGGCCGCGCACGGTGGGCTACGTCATCTTCGAGCAGATCATGAACCGCGCGTTCAGCGACGTGCGCAACGGTGCCGACGCCAAGCCGGAACTGGCCCGTACCGACGCGCAGATCCAGACGGCGTTCAGCCGGCTGCGCTAGGCCGGCGATGCGCAGCCATGCGCGTCGGCATGAGGCGCTGGTCGGCCTGCTGCTGCTGGCTCCGGTGCTGCTCGCCGTGGTCGTGCTGCGGCTGTGGCCGGCGCTGATCGCCATCGGCGGCTCGCTTTCCGGCGCCGACCGGATGTTCGACGCGTCCGTCTACCGCAGCCTGTTCGCCGACGCGACCTTCCGCGGCTCGCTGCTGGTCACGGCGCTGTTCTCGCTGCTGGTCAACCCGCTGCAGATCGCGCTGGCACTGCTGCTGGCGCTGCTGCTGGTGCGCGACCTTCCCCTGGTCGGCCTGTGGCGCACGCTCATCGTGCTGCCGGTGGTGATCCCGCAGAGCGTCTCGGCGCTGATCTGGGGCATCGCGCTGCGGCCCGACGGCCCGTTGAACGGCCTGCTCGGCTTCGTCGGCCTGCCGCCGCAGCCATTCCTCACATCGACCGCGCAGGCGCTGCCCGGGATCATGCTCGTCGTCAGCTGGGTCGGTGTCGGCTACTGGATGACGTTCCTGGTGGCGGGACTGCAGGACATCCCGCGCTCGCTGCACGAGGCCGCCAGGCTCGACGGCGCCACCGCCTGGCAGGACTTCCGCTACGTCACGCTGCCGCTGCTGCGGAGGCCGCTGCTGTTCGTCATCGTCGCCGACACGGTGGCGAACTTCCTGGTCTTCGCCCCGGTGCAGATCCTGACCGGCGGCGGCCCGCAGGGCACCACCAACCTGATCATGGAGGACATCTACACCCGCGCCTTCGTCTACGGCGATGATCGCGGCGCCGCCGCCGAGACGGTCGTCCTGGTGGCGGCGGTGCTCGCGGTGGTGCTGGCGCAGTTCCGGCTGATGCGCGCGGTCGGGTAGGCGATGGGCATGCGGCCTGCACCCCTGTCGCGCGCGGTGCTGCTGGCGGTCGCGGTCGCCGCCGCGGCGCTGGCGATGGCGCCGCTGGCATGGGCCTGCATGAGTGCGCTGCGGCCTTCGGAGGACATCTTCCGCTACCTGAGCCCGCTCGGCGTCCGGGCGTTCATCCCCGACCGGGTGACGCTGCGCAACGTCCTCGGCATCTGGTCGAGCCCGTTCGCAGCCGCGATGCTGAACTCGCTGCTGGTGACGGCGCTGACGGTGGTCGGCGGCCTGTCGATCTGCGCCATGGCCGCCTTCGCCCTGGCGCGGCTGCGGGTGCCGCTGGGCGGCGTGATCTTCGCCCTGGTCGTGGTGAGCTTCCTGATCCCCTTCGATGCGATCTCGATCCCGCTCTCGACCCTGTTCCGGCGGTTCGGGCTGCAGAACAGCTATCTCGGCCTGATCCTGCCCGGCCTCGGCAACGGCTTCGCGGTGTTCCTGCTGCGGCAGTTCTTCGTCGCCATCCCGATCGAGCTGTCGGAGGCGGCGAGGATGGACGGGCTCGGCTGGTTCGGGATCTTCCTGCGCATCTACCTGCCGCTGTCCAGGCCAGCGCTGATCGGCGCCGGCCTCATCTTGTTCATCTTCCAGTGGCAGGCCTTCCTGTGGCCGCTGCTGATCGCGCCCGACCCGCGCTACAAGGTCGCCGCCGTCGCGATCGCCGACTTCGCCGGTCAGCTCTCGACCGACTACGGCATGATGTTCGCCGCGGCGGTCCTCGTCGCCGCGGTGCCGCTGGTCATCCTGCTGCTGTTCCAGCGGAACTTCACCGGCTCGATCAGCGCGACGGGAGGCAGGGAGTGAGGTGCCGCGCCGAACCACGCGCCTCGGCGCGAGGAGGCGGGCGGCGGCCTCAGGCGCGCCGCTGGCGCCGCCAGAGCGCGCCGAGGGTGCGGTCGAACGAAGGCGGGTCGAACCGGTCCAGGCCGCAGCCGGGCGTGGGCGTCAACTCCCCGAAGAACAGCTTGCGCTCGGTGTCGTAGAAGTCGACCCGGACGAAGTCGGTCCCTCGCGCCAGCGCCTCGGAGGCCGCGATCATCTGCACCAGGTGCGGCGGCGGCGGCACGTGCCGCCTCGCGGTCGAATAGGCGAAGGTCACGTCCACCGCGTTCCAGTGGCGATCCACCAGCAGGTGGGCGCGGGCGTCGAAGCGCCCCATGGTGACCAGGATGAACGCGACCCGGCCGCCGAACACGAACAGCTTGTAGTCGTTCGGTGCCGTGCCGTTGCCGTCGTCGATGCACTCCTCGACCAGGATGCGCGGCGTGATGTCCCGGTAGATCCACTCGCGCGTCATCTCGTAGTAGCTCTGCGCCAGCCACCCGGTGCAGGTCCGCACCAGCTCGGCCCGGTCCAGGCTGGACTTGTCGCGGACGATGCGCACCCAGCCCGAGCCGTGCGTCGGCTTGACCACGAAACGATCCGGCAGGCTGTCGAACGGGATCGTCTGCGGCTCGGTGGTGACCCAGTACAGCGACGGCAGCAGGTCCGCGCCGACACGCTCCCGCACGTAGTCGCGCACCCGGTACTTGTCGGCGGCCATGGTCATCCAGGAGCCGCGCTCGAGGACGATGCGACGCAGCACCTTCTCGTTGAAGGTCTTCGGCCTGACCAGGTTGGGAATGCTGCGGTGGACCCTGGCATAGTGGAACACGGCGATGGTCCAGTCCGGCAGGGACCGCCGCAACCGCGCTCTGATCCACCGCATTCCGGCGCACTCCGCCGCGACGCCATGGTTGCGGTATCGGTGATCTAGCCGATGCCGCAGCCGACGTCACCTGACCCGGGTCGAGGCGAGGGCAAGGGCCCAGGCGCCCGCCCGCCGCGGCGCCGACGGATGCGGCTAGCGCTGCACGCCGACCGCGATCGGGCTCTGGTCGCCCTGCTGGGCTGGGTTGACCGGGGGCACCGGGTTGGCATCCAGGTAGGCCCGGCCGAACCGCCCGATCGGCGTCCCGGTGCTGGGGTCGCGCAGCGCGTCCGCCGGATCGTGGATCGCCTGGTCCGGCATCGGCGCCGGGCTGAAGCGCTTCTGTCCGTGCACGACCAGGTTCTCCGCCGGCGGCACCGGCGCCGCCCGCGCGGGCCGCGTCGTGTGCCGGTGCTTCTGTTCGCCCCACGCCGCAGCACCTCCCGCGGCGAGGCCAAGGCCGGCGAGGAGTCCGGCCGCGAGCAGAGGATTGGGCCGCAGACCGCTTCGCGAGGCGCATGGAAGAACCGGCCGGCTCATGCGCCGTCTCCGCTGCCGATCAGGAGGCGCACGGCATCGAAGGCTCGTTCGGCGTGCGCCACGTCCGGGCCGCCGGCCTGCGCCATCTCGCGCCGCCCGCCGCCGCCCTTGCCGCCGATAGCCGCGGCGGCGGCGCGCACAAGCTCGACCGCATCGAGCCGTGTCGTCAGGTCCGGCGACACCGCGACGACGATGCTGCCCTTGGCCTGCGCGGTGGAGAGCAGCGCCACCACGCCTGAGCCGAGCTGCTCGCCGATCGCTTCCGCCAGCCCCTTGAGCTCGCGCGCCGGGACGTCGCCGAGGTCGCGCGCCACCAGGGCGACGCCGGCGATCTCCTCGCGGGCGGGTGCGGCGTCGCCGCCCGCACCGCCGAGGGCGATCCTGCGTTGCAGCTCCGAGACCTGCCGTTCCAGCGCCCGGCGCTCCTCGACCAGCCTAGCCAGCCGGTCCGGCAGTTCCGCCGCAGGCACCCGGAGCAGGCTCGCCGCCCGGGCGAGGCGCTGCTCGGCGAGAGAGACCACCTGCTCGGCGGCGCGACCGGTAACCGCCTCGATGCGCCGCACCCCGGCGGCGACGCCGGTCTCGGAGGTGATCCGGAACAGGCCGATCTCGCCGGTGCGCGCGACGTGAGTGCCGCCGCAGAGTTCGATCGAGTAGGCCGTGCGGCCATCCCCCGGGTCCGCCGCCGGGTCCGGCAGCCCCATGGAGACGACGCGAACCTCCTCGCCGTACTTCTCGCCGAACAGCGCCATCGCACCCTGCCGCACCGCCTGCTCGGGCGTCATCAGCCGGGTGCTGACCACGCTGTTCTCGCGAATTCGCTCGTTCACCTCCGCCTCCACCAGGGAGAGCTCGGCGGCCTCGATCGGGCGCGGCTGGCTGACGTCGAAGCGCAGCCGGTCGGGAGCGTTCAGGCTGCCCTTCTGCGTCACGTGCGTGCCCAGCCGGCGGCGCAGCGCCTCGTGCAGCAGGTGGGTCGCGGAATGATGCGCGCGGATGCCGGTGCGGCGCCCGTGATCCACCGTCGCGGTCACCGGCAGGCCGGGCCGCACCTCGCCGTCGAGCACGCGTCCGACATGCACGAACAGCTCGCCCAGCTTCTTCTGGGTGTCGTCGATCTCGATGCGCAGCCCCGGCCCGGTGATGCGGCCGGCGTCGCCGATCTGGCCGCCGCTCTCGGCGTAGAACGGCGTCTGGTTGAGCAGCACGCCCACCGCCTCGCCGGCAACCGCGCGGTCGCGTATCTCGCCGCCCACGATCAGCGCGGTGATCTCGGCGTCGGACTTCTCGGTGCCGTAGCCGAGGAACTCGGAGCTGCCGACCCGGTCGCGCAACTCGAAATAGACTTGCTCCGTGGCAGCCTCGCCGGAGCCGGACCATGCGGCGCGGGCGCGCTGTCGCTGGGCCTGCATCGCCGCCTCGAAGCCGTCCAGATCGACCGAGCCGCCGCGCTCGCGCAGCGCGTCCTGGGTCAGGTCGAGCGGAAAGCCGAAGGTGTCGTAGAGCTTGAAGGCGACGGCGCCAGGCAGCGGCGCGTCACCCAGGCCGCCGGTCTCCTCGGCGAGCAGCGCCAGGCCGCGCTCCAGCATCGCCTTGAAGCGCTCCTCCTCCAGCCGCATGGTCTCGCGTATCAGAGTTTCCGCCTGCACCAGCTCCGGGTAAGCGGCACCCATCTGCCGCACCAGGGCCGGCACCAGCCGATAGAACACCGGCTCGGTGGTGCCCATGCGGTGCAGGTGGCGCATCGCGCGCCGCATGATCCGGCGCAGCACGTAGCCGCGGCCGTCGCGCGACGGCAGCACGCCGTCGGCGATCAGGAACGAGCTGGACCGCAGGTGATCGGCGACCACCCGATGGCTGATCCTGAACGGCCCGTCGGGCGCCTGCCCGGTGGCTTCGGCGGAGGCCAGGATCAGGGCGCGCAGCGTGTCGGTGTCGTAGTTGTCGCGGTGACCCTGCAGGATCGCGGCGAAGCGCTCGAGGCCGAGCCCGGTATCGATCGAGGGCCGCGGCAGCGGCGTGCGGGTGCCGGGCGGATCCTCGAAATACTGCATGAACACCAGGTTCCAGATCTCGACGAAGCGGTCGCCGGCTTCGTCCGCGCTTCCCGGAGGGCCTCCGGTGACCTGGTCGCCATGGTCGTAGAACAGCTCCGAGCAGGGCCCGCAGGGTCCGGTATCGCCCATGCGCCAGAAGTTGTCCGCGGTCGGGATACGGATGATGCGGCTCTCCGGCAGGCCGGCGATGCGTTTCCACAGCGACGCCGCCTCCTCGTCCTCGGCATACACAGTGACCAGCAACCGCTCCGCGGGCAGCCCGAACTCCCGGGTGACCAGGTTCCAGGCGAGCTCGATCGCAAGCGGCTTGAAATAGTCGCCGAACGAGAAATTGCCCAGCATCTCGAAGAAGGTGTGGTGCCGGGCGGTGTAGCCGACATTGTCGAGGTCGTTATGCTTGCCGCCGGCGCGCACCACCTTCTGCGCGCTGACGGCGCGCCGGTATGGCCGGCTCTCCTGGCCAGTGAACACGTTTTTGAACTGCACCATGCCGGCGTTGGTGAACAGCAGGGTCGGATCGTTGCGCGGAACCAGGGAAGAGGACGCTACCAGCTGGTGTTCGTGCGCCGCGAAGTAGTCGAGGAAGGCGGCGCGGATGTCGTTGCTGGTGGGCATGGGGGCGCTGGACGATCCTGCTGTGCTGCGTTCACCACCTAGCGCACGCGTCGAGCCCGCGCCAGCAGGCGACGACGCGGCGGACCGGACGCGGGGTCCGTCCCTGGTGCTGTCCCTGGTGCGCTCGCAGCCGCAGCCGGTTCAGCACTTAGCCGGGCTCAGCGGAACACCAGCCGCCGCGACATCGTGAAGTTGGAGAACATGC
>CAXTNV010000026.1:0-35569 GCA_964245755.1 uncultured Acetobacteraceae bacterium
CGGAGATCGTGAACGTCAACGGCGGCGCGATCGCGCTCGGCCATCCGATCGGCGCCTCCGGTGCGCGACTGCTGGTGACGCTGCTGCACGAGATGCGGCGGCGCGGCGCGGGACGCGCCCTCGCGACGCTGTGCATCGGCGGCGGCATGGGCATCGCGATGACGCTCGAGCGCTGACGCTGCTCGGCCGGGCCCGCCCGGTCACGGCTGCTGCCGCTTGATGCGCACGAGCACGACCTCCTCGGTGACCTGACGGCCGAGCACCGCGTGAAGCGCCGTCACCGTCCCGTCGAACGGCGCGACCAGCCGGTTCTCCATCTTCATCGCCTCGACGACGAGGAGCGTCTGCCCCCGCGTCACGGTATCGCCCTCGGCCACTTCGACGGCGATGACCTGCCCCGGCATCGGCGACAGCACGGTCCCGTCGGCTTCGGCGGCATCCGTCGCCACGCGCCGGGCCTGCGGCTCCCCGATGCGCCAGGCCATTGCGTCGACAAACAGCACCCGCTCCGCTCCCGACCAGACGACGCGCCCGGGCGATGACCCTGGGACCGGCTCAGGGGTTGCCTCGACGAGGTGGGGGACGGCATCGATCTCCACGAGCACGGAGCGATCGGGCGCCGCGTTGATCCGGAACCCGGCGAGGCCGGTCCAGGGATCCGCGTCCGACCGCGCAAGCAGGGCACGGGCCGCGGCGGCCAGCACCTCGCTGGACGGCTCGGAGGATGGGACCAGGCGAGCCACGTGGCGCTCGATGAAGCCGGTGTCGATCTGGCCCGAGCGGAACGCCGGGTCGGCGAGGGTGCGAGCCAGGAACGCCGCGTTCGTCCGCACCGGCCAGACCTCTACCGTGGCGCAGGCAGCGGCGAGCCTCGCCGCCGCAGCCTCGCGCGTCGGCGCGTGCGCGATCAGCTTGGCGATCATCGGGTCGTAGTGGGACGAGATCGTGCAGCCCTGCTCGACACCGGAATCGACCCGGACGGTTTCCGGCAGCCGCAGATGCTCCAGCCGACCGGTCGATGGCAGGAAGCCGGTCTGCGGGTTCTCGGCGTAGAGCCGCGCCTCCATCGCGCAGCCGGTGATGGCGAGCTGCTGCTGCGTCGCCGGCAGGGCTTCGCCGCTGGCGACCCGGAGCTGCCATTCCACGAGATCCTGCCCGGTCACCGCCTCGGTCACCGGATGCTCGACCTGCAGGCGCGTGTTCATCTCCATGAACCAGATGCGATCCGCGCGCAGCCCCTCGCCGGCATCGGCGATGAACTCGATCGTGCCCGCCCCGACGTAGGAGACCGCCCGCGCCGCCCGCACCGCGGTGCCGCAGATGGCGGCACGCGTGGCTGCATCCATCCCGGGAGCGGGCGCCTCCTCGATCACCTTCTGGTGGCGGCGCTGCAGCGAGCAGTCGCGCTCGAACAGGTGCACGACGTTGCCGTGCTGGTCGGCGAACACCTGCACCTCGATGTGTCGCGGCGCGGCAACGTATTTCTCGATCAGGACGCGGTCGTCGCCGAACGCGGCGCGCGCCTCGCGCAGGCACGATGCGAGCGCGGCGGCGAAGTGCTCCGCGCCGTCGACGCGGCGCATGCCCTTGCCGCCGCCGCCCGCCACCGCCTTGATCAGCACCGGGTAGCCGATCGCATCCGCTTCCGCCTGCAGCCCCTCGCGGGACTGGTCGTCGCCGACACCGCCGGGAGTCACCGGCACGCCCGCGCGCTGCATCAGCCGCTTGGCCGCATCCTTGCGCCCCATCGCCTCGATCGAAGCCGGCGGCGCGCCCACCCAGATCAATCCGCTGGCCTGCACCTGCGCGGCGAAGGCCGCGTTCTCCGACAGGAAGCCGTAGCCCGGATGGATCGCGCTGGCACCCGTCTCCCGCGCCGCCTGCAGGATCTTCTCGGCCACCAGATAGCTCTCGCGCGCCGGCGCCGGGCCGATCGCCACGGCTTGATCCGCCTGCCGGACGAACGGTATGCCGGCGTCCGCCTCCGAATAGACGGCGATCGTGCGGATGCCGAGCCGCCGCGCCGTGCGGATGATCCTCACCGCGATCTCGCCGCGGTTGGCGATCAGCAGGCTTTCCATCATCGCGTCACATCCGGAACAGGCCGAAGCGCGGCTGCGCGGGGATGCTCGCGTTCAGAGTTGCGCCGAAGGCGAGCCCAAGCACGTCTCGCGTCTGCACCGGGTCGATGATGCCGTCGTCCCAGAGCCTGGCCGTGGCGTAGTACGGGCTGCCTTCGACGTCGTATCGGTCGCGGATCGGCTGCCTGAAGGCGATCTCCTCCGCCTCGTCCCACGTCTCGCCGCGTGCCTCCAGGCTGTCGCGCCGGATCGTCGACAGCACCGACGCCGCCTGCTCGCCGCCCATCACGCCGATGCGGCTGTTCGGCCAGCTGAACAGGAAGCGTGGCGCGTAGGCGCGGCCGCACATGCCGTAGTTGCCGGCGCCGAAGCTGCCCCCGATCAGCACCGTGACCTTCGGCACCGAGGCGGTGGCGACCGCGGTGACCAGCTTGGCCCCGTCCTTGGCGATGCCGCCGGCTTCGTACCTGCCGCCGACCATGAAGCCGGAGACGTTCTGCAGGAACAGCAGCGGGATGCGCCGCTGGCAGGCGAGCTCGATGAAGTGCGCGCCCTTCTGGGCCGACTCCGAGAACAGCACGCCGTTGTTGGCCAGGATCGCCAGCGGCATGCCCCACAGATGCGCGAAGCCGCACACCAGCGTGGCACCGTACAGGGCGCGGAACGGCTGGAACTCCGAGCCGTCGACGATCCTGCCGATCACCTCGTGCACGTCGTAGGGCGCCCGCACGTCCAGCGGGATGATGCCGTAGAGATCCTGCGCATCGAGCAGCGGCGGCCGCGGCGGCCGCGTCTCGATGTCGGGCGACTTGGCCACGTTCAGCCTGGAGACGATCTCGCGCACGATCAGCAGCGCGTGCAGGTCGTTCTCCGCGACGTGGTCGACGACCCCGGATCGGCGCGCGTGGGTGTCGGCGCCGCCGAGCGCCTCGGCCGAGATCACCTCTCCGGTCGCCGCCTTGACCAGGGGGGGGCCGGCGAGAAAGATCGTGCCCTGGTTGCGCACGATCACGCTCTCGTCGGACATCGCCGGCACGTAGGCGCCGCCGGCCGTGCAGCTTCCCATCACGCAGGCGATCTGCGGGATGCCCTGCGCCGACATGTTGGCCTGGTTGAAGAAGATGCGGCCGAAATGCTCGCGATCGGCGAACAGCTCGGCCTGGTGCGGCAGGTTGGCGCCGCCGGAATCGACGAGGTATACGCAGGGCAGCCGGTTCTCGGCGGCGATCTCCTGCGCCCGCAGATGCTTCTTCACCGTCATCGGGAAATAGGCGCCGCCTTTGACGGTGGGGTCGTTGGCGACGATCATCACCTCCCGTCCGGACACCCGGCCGATGCCGGCGACCACGCCCGCGCCCGGCGCCTGGCCCTCGTACAGGCCGTGCGCGGCGAGCGCGCCGATCTCCAGGAAGGCCGAGCCGGCATCGAGCAGCCGATGCACGCGCATGCGCGGCAGCAGCTTGCCGCGCGCCTCGTGACGCGAGCGCGACGCCTCCGGTCCGCCCAGGGCGGCAAGCCGCGTCGCCTCGCGCAGTCGCGCCGCCAGTTCGCGGTTATGCGCGGCGTTGGCGATGAAGGACGTGGCCGCCGGATCGACCTCGCTCGCGAACGAGGTCATGCCCCGATCAGCTCGCGTCCGATCAGGTAGCGCCGGATCTCGTTGGTGCCGGCGCCGATGTCGTACAGCTTGGCATCGCGCAGGAAGCGCTCCACCGGCCACTCCTTGGTGTAGCCCGCACCTCCGAGCGCCTGGATCGCCTCCAGCGACACCCGCACGGCGTTCTCGCTGGCGAGCAGGATCGCACCCGCGGCGTCGGCGCGCGTGGTCCTGCCGCGGTCGCAGGCCCGGGCCACCGCGTAGACGTAGGCGCGCGCTGAATTCAGCGCCACCACCATGTCCGCGATCTTGGCCTGCATCAGCTGGAACGAGCCGATCGCGGCGTTGAACTGGCGCCGCTCGCGCACGTAGGGCAGCACGCAGTCGAGGCACGCCTGCATGATGCCGAGCGGGCCGGCCGCGAGCACCGCGCGCTCGTAGTCCAGGCCCGACATCAGGATTGCCGCCCCCTGCCCCTCGACCCCGACGACGCTGCCGGCCGGCACGTCGCAGTCCTCGAACACCAGCTCGGCGGTGTCCGATCCGCGCATGCCCATCTTGTCGAGCTTCTTCGACACCGAGAAGCCGGGCATGCCGCGCTCGATCAGGAAGGTGGTGATGCCTTTCGCGCCGGCATTCGGGTCGCTCTTGGCGTAGACCACCAGCACCTCGGCCTCCGGCGCGTTGGTGATCCAGAACTTGGTGCCGTTCAGCCGCCAGCCCTCGCCGTGACGTTCCGCCCGCAAGCGCATCGAGACCACGTCCGATCCCGATCCGGCCTCCGACATCGCCAGGCTGCCGACATGCTCGCCCGAGATCAGCCGGGGCAGCAGCCGGCGCTTCTGCGCATCCGTCCCCCAGCGCCGGATCTGGTTGATGCACAGGTTCGAGTGCGCGCCGTAGCTGAGACCGACCGAGGCCGAGGCGCGCGAGATCTCCTCCATCGCCACCACGTGCTCGAGGTAGCCGAGCCCGAGGCCGCCATACTCCTCCTCGACGGTGATGCCGTGCAGGCCGAGCCCTCCCATCTCCGGCCACAGCTCGCGCGGGAACCGGTTCTCCGCATCGATCCGCGCCGCGATCGGGGCGATCCGGTCGGCGGCGAAACGGCGTGTGCTCTCGCGTATCTGCTCGGCGACGTCGCCGAGCCCGAAGTCGAGTCCGGCACTCATGGTCGAGCCTCCGTTCGGATGTGGGCCGTGGACGGTGCGGGCCTTGTCCTCGAGCACGACGCCCGTCTCGCGACCGGCATCAGCATTCCATGAACAGCAGCGCCGGGTGCTCGATCAGCCGCTTCAGCGCCTGCACGAAACGGGCTGCGTCGTAGCCGTCGACGATCCGGTGGTCGAACGAGGACGAGACGTTCATCATGGTCCGCACGATGACCTGGCCGTGCGAAACGACCGGGCGGTCGACCAGCTTGTTCGGGCCGATGATCGCCACCTCGGGCGCGTTGATGACCGGCGTCGACGAGACGCCGCCCAGGGCGCCCAGGCTGGTGAGGGTGATCGTCGAGCCGGTGAGCTCGTCGCGTGTCGCGCTGCCGTCGCGTGCGGCGGCGGTGACCCGCGCCAGCTCGCGCGCGCTCGCCCACAGGTCGAGCGTCTCGGCATGCCGCACGACCGGCACCATCAGGCCCTCCGGGGTCTGCGTCGCGATGCCGACATGCACGGCGTCGTGCACGCGCAGGATGCCGGCCTCGTCGTCGAAGCGCGCGTTGAGCCGCGGGAACTCGGCGGTCAGCCTCGTGACCGCCTGCATGAAGAAAGGCAGCAGCGAGAGCTTGGGCTGCTCCGCGGTGCGCGACTCGTTCAGCGTGCGGCGCAGTCGCTCGAGCTCGGTGAGGTCGAACTCCTCCACGTAGCCGAAGTGCGGGATGCGCCGCTTCGCGTCCTGCATCCTCTGCGCGATCTTGCGGCGCAGGCCGGTGATGCTGATCTCGCTCACGCCGGTGCGCGGAGCCGCGCGAGGTGCGGGCCGCACGACGGCGTCTTCGCCTGCGCCGCTGCGTGCGGCGAAGCGGTCGAGATCCTCGGGCGTGATGCGGCCCTCCGGTCCGGTGCCCGGCACCGACTGCAAGGCGATGCCGAGCTCTTGGGCGCGCCTGCGCGTCGCGGGTGCTGCGAGCGGCGCCTCGTCGCGGGCTGCGCCCGCCGGCGGCCGGTCCGCCTGGGGAACGGTGGCGGCCTCGGGCTGCGGCGCGGCGCCCGACGGCATCGTCGCCGCGTCCGCGAGCTGCATCTCGATCAGCGGCGTGCCAACCGGCACCATCTGCCCGACCTCGCCGTGCAGCGCCAGCACGCGCCCGGACACCGGCGTCGTCATCTCGACCATCACCTTGTCGGTCATGACGTCGACCGTCGCCTGGTCCTCCTCGATGAGGTCGCCGACCTTGATCCGCCAGGTGACGATCTCCGCCTCGGCGACGCCCTCGCCGATATCCGGCAGACGGAACACGTAGTCGCCCATCGTCAGTCCTTCAGGACGCGCTGCATCGCCGCGATCACGCGGGCGGGTCCGGGGAAATAGTCCCACTCGAATGCGTGCGGGTAGGGCGTGTCCCAGCCGGCCACGCGCTCGATCGGTGCCTCCAGGTGATAGAAGCATCGTTCCTGCACCAGCGACGACAGCTCTCCGCCGAAGCCGGCGTAGCGCGATGCCTCGTGCACGATCACGCAGCGCCTGGTCTTGCGCACGGAGTTCAGGATGGTGTCGAGATCGAGCGGCACGATGCTGCGCAGGTCGATCACCTCGGCATCGATGCCGCTTTCCTCCACCGCGGAAAGTGCCACGTGCACCATCGTGCCGTAGGCGAGCACGGTCGCCGCCGAGCCGCCGCGGACGATGGCGGCCTGACCCAGAGGAATTGCGTAATACTCCTCGGGCACGTCGCTCCCCGGATGCTGCGCCCAGGTGCTGACCGGCTGGTCGAAGCGGCCGTTGAACGGGCCGTTGTAGATGCGCTTCGGCTCCAGGAAGATCACGGGATCGTCGTCCTCGATCGCGGCGATCAGCAGCCCCTTGGCATCGTAGGGATTGGAGGGGATGACCGTCTTCAGCCCGGACACGTGCGCGAAGATCGCCTCGGGGCTGGAGCTGTGCGTCTGCCCGCCGAAGATGCCGCCGCCATAGGGAGAGCGCACCGTGATCGGCGCCCAGAACTCGCCCGCCGAACGGTAGCGCAGCCGCGCCGCCTCCGAAACCAGCTGATCGTATGCCGGCAGGATGTAGTCGGCGAACTGGATCTCGACCACCGGGCGCAGGCCGTAGGCGCCCATGCCGATCGCGGTCGCGACGATGCCGCCTTCCGAGATCGGCGTGTCGAAGCAGCGGGTCCGGCCGTGCTTGCGCATCAGGCCGTCCGTGGCGCGGAACACGCCGCCGAAATAGCCGACGTCCTCGCCGAACACCAGCACGTCGGGATCGCGCTGCATCATCACGTCGAGTGCCGAGTTGATCGCTCGGATCATGTTCATGACGGTCACGCTCAGACGCCGAGTTCGCGTTGCTGCTCGACGATGCGCCAGTCCGGGGTCTTGTACACCTTCTCGAACATCGCGCGCGCGCCGGGCTTCGACGTGCCCAGCGTGCCCACCGCCTCGCCCGCCTTCCTCGCCGCCCGCACCATCCCGGTGAGCTCGGTCTCGAGCGCCTCGTGCCGCGCCTCCGACCATTCGCCGGAGGCGATCAGGTGCGCCTTCAGCCGGGCGATCGGATCGCCCAGCGGCCAGTGCCGCGCCTCGTCGGCGGGACGATACTTGGCCGGATCGTCGCTGGTCGAGTGGCCGCCGACGCGATAGCTGACGAACTCGATCAGCGTGGCGCCGCCGTTGCCTCGCGCACGCTCCGCCGCCCATTGCGTCGCGGCATAGACCGCGAGGAAGTCGTTGCCGTCGACGCGCAGCCCGGGCAGCCCGTAGCCGATCGCGCGCGCCGCGAACGTCGTCGCCTCGCCGCCCGCGGTGCCCTGGAACGAGGAGATCGCCCACTGGTTGTTGGTGATGCAGAGGATGACCGGCGCGCGATACACGGCGGCGAAGGTGAGCGCCTCGTGGAAGTCGCCCTCTGCCGTCGTTCCCTCGCCGATATAGGAGATCGCGATCTTGTCGTCCCCCTTGTAGGCGGAGGCCATCGCCCATCCCACGGCGTGGCCGAAGCGGCTGCCGACGTTGCCGGAGAGCGAGTAGAAGCCGTACTCGCGCGCCGAATACAGGATCGGCAGCTGACGTCCCTGCAGGGGATCGTCGGCGTTCGAGTAGATCTGGTTGACCAGGGAGAGCAGCGGATAGTCGCGCGCCATCAGGTAGCTGACGACGCGATAGGTCGGGAAGCACATGTCGTCACGCCCGAGCACCATCGAGGGGGCCGCGCCGAGCGCCTCCTCTCCGGTGGACGTCATGAAGAAGGAGGTCTTTCCCTGGCGATGCGCCTGGAACATGCTGGTGTCGAACACGCGCGTCAGCAGCATCGCGCGCAGGCCGCGGCGCAGCCGGTCGGGATCGAGCCGCGGGTTCCACGGCCCGACCGCCGCGCCCGCGAAGTCCAGCACCCGGACCATCTCGTATGGCAGGTCCCGCATCTCCGGCTCCGCGGCCAGCACGTCAGGCCGGCGGACGGCACCCGCCTCGGGGAAGGTGATATGGCGGAAGTCCGCGGCTTCGCCGGGCCGGGCGCGTGGCGTGGGCACGTGAAGCTGCAGTCGCGGGCGGTTCGGCATGGCTCGGCCGTCCTGGTCCGTGCCTGAGCCGGGTGGCCGGTTCTCGTCCATGTTCATGTGGAGCCGGCGGTCGCAGCCGGAACCGCGCCGCCACGCGGCGCCGCGGCGAGGGACGCGCGCCGGAACAGCAGGCAGCCGAGGATCGCCGCCGGGCCGACGACGAGGCTGAGCGACGTCGCGACCCGGTGCGGATCGTGGAACACGCTGTCGGTCATCATCGCGGTGGCCATGGTGCCGAGCGACAGGCCGCCGAGTATGTTGCCGAACGACACCATGGAGATCGTCAGGCCGCGCATCTCGTTCGGCACCGCCTCCTGGATGGCGGTGATGCCGATCGTCCCCGCGGCGGAGGAGAAGAGGTTCCACCACGCGAACAGGACGAACACCTGTGCGGCACTCGACGTGCCTCCGAGCAGCAGCAGCGGCAGCGCCAGCAGCGACGACAGCGTCGCCGCGGTGATCCGCAGCCGCAACCCTCCGGCGGAGGCGGCGCGGTCCGAGATCAGCCCGCCGAGCACCGTGCCCAAGCCTCCTAGGCCGACGGCGAGACCGCCGAGGATGCCGCCGATCGCGGCGAAGGAGAGGTGGTAGTCGCGAGAGAGCAGCGACGGAACCCAGTTCAGCAACGAGAAGTCGCCCACCGACATCAGCGCCATGGCACCGAGCAGAGGGAACACGATGCCGCCCCGGCCGAGCAGCTCGCCGGCGACCTCGTGCAGGCTGTAGTGCCGCGCCCCGACGATGCCGCTGCGATGGCGACGCGCGGGCTCCCTGACCGTCAGCAGCAGCAGCGCCAGCCCGACGCCCGGGAGGCCGAGCAGCAACAAGGATGCCCGCCAGGGCGTCAGCGTGCCCAGCAGCGGCAGGCCGCGCAGCAGGCCGGTCTGCGCCGCCTGCAGCAGCAGCCCCCCGACGCCGAGCGCCACGCCGCCCCCGACCACCATCCCCATGACGAACACGCCGATGGCCGCACCGCGCCGGTGCGGCGCGAACAGGTCGGTGATCATCGACATGGCCGCCGGCGCCAGCGCCGCTTCCCCGACGCCCACGAAGACCCGTGCCATGAACAGGGCGCCGAAGCTGTGGCTGAGGCCGCAGGCGACCGTGGCGACCGTCCACACCAGCACGCCGCAGACGATGACCGCGCGACGCGGCACCAGATCCGCCAGGCGGCCGAGCGGCAGCCCCGCGAACGAGTAGATCAGGGCGAAGGCCAAGCCCTGCAGCAGGCTGACCTGGGTGTCGCTGATGTGCAGATCCGCGCGGATCGGGTCGACGAGCAGGCTCAGGATCTGCCGGTCGGTGTACGACAGCACGGCGCAGATGCTGAACACCGTGACCGCCCACCAGGCCGGGAAGGCCGACGGCCAATCCGGTTCGGCGTCGAGAGCGGGCGCCCCGGCGCTCACGGAGCGGCCTGGGGCTTCGCCTGCGACTGCCTGGTGAAGTCGAGATCCTGGAAATCGAAGCTGAAGTCGGTGGTGGGCGACAGGGGCTTCATCGTCATGCCGCGGATCGCGCCGGCGAAGTCGGCCTGGAAGTTCACCAGGGCATCCGCCTTGAGGCTGCGGTCGTCCCAGCGCACGACGAAGAGGTCGCCTTTCACGGCGTGCATCGTCCCGTTCATGTCGCCGGTATGGCTGAAGCTCAAGCGCAGGCCGTCGCCGGCCCGCGTCACCGTCGCCTCGCCGCGCCAGGGATCGCGGTAGGTGCCCGCGTACAGGTCGAGCGGCATCGCCGCGTGGCCGCCGGCGGTGGCGACCGCCCGGTCGGCGGCACGGTCGGCCTCCGCCGCCTCGCTGTCCTGCTTCTCGCTCCGCTTGCTCCAGTACGAGACCCAGTCCCGGCGCGGCGCGTCGAGGTAGCCGTCGAGCAGCGTCTGCATCAGCGAGTAGATCGCACCGCCGCTCTGCTGGTTGGTCAGCACCACGATGCCGAGATGCTTGGCGGGGACCATCGACACATAGCTGACCATCCCGATCAGGCCGCCGGTGTGCCAGATCCGCTCGTAGCCCTGGTAGTTCTCCACGAACCAGCCGAGGCCGTAATCGAGGAAGTCGGTCCGGGTCAGGCTCGCCGCGGGCGGAAGGGGGGCGATGATGGTCTGCGGAGACCACATCTCCGCGTGGCTCGCCTCGCTGAACAGCCGCGAGCCGTCTGCGGTGCGTCCGCCGGCGAGTTGGAGCAGCATCCACTTCGCCATGCCCTCGGCGCTGCACTCGATCGAGCCCGCGGGATCGAACGCCGTGCTGCGGTCCGGCAGGACCGCGGTGACCGCGCCGGAGATCAGCACGTGGGGAGCCGCGACATCCGGGTCTGCCGCGGCGTGCAGCAGATTGACCGCGCAACCGGTCTGCAGCCGGTCGAGGATGCGCGATTGCACGAAGTCCTCCCAGCTCACCCCGGCCACGCTTGGAAGCAGCTGTCCCGCGATGATGTAGAGCAGGTTGTCGTAGTCGAACTTCGAGCGGAAGCTGGAGGCCGGCCTGAGGAAGCGGAGATTGTGGATGATGTCGCTTCGGGTGAAGTCGGTTCGGGGAAAGATCATCAGGTCGCCGGCGCCGAGACCGAGGCCGCTGCGATGGGTCAGCATGTCGCGGATGGTGAACTCCCGCGTGACCCAGGGATCCATAAGCCGGAACTGCGGAAGGTGGTCGATCACCTTGTCGTCCCAGCTCAGCTTGCCCTGGTCCGCCAGCATGCCGAGTGCGGCGACGGTGAACGCCTTGGTGTTGGAGCCGATGCCGAACAGGGTCCGCGCATCGACGGCGCCGGGCTTGCCGGCCTCGCGAACGCCATAACCCTTGGCGAACAGGATCCTGCCATCCTTGACGACGGCGATCGACACTCCGGGAACGGCAAAGGCCTTCTGCACGCGGCCGACCAGCTGGTCGACATCGAGCGGCACCGCGCCGCCGCCCGTGCCGCCGGCGGCCAGCGCGGCGGCCGCGGCGGGCGGCAGGCTCGCACCCGGCACGAGGGCGCAGGCGAGCAGCACGCCGGCAAGCGACGCAACCCGGCGCCGACGCCGCGTCATCGACCGCGCCTCTGCTCGAGCTGGGCGGAGGGCTTGCGGTCCAGGCGCTCGGGGGCGATCTCGGCCTGTCGGAGGCCCCTGTCCAGCAGGTCTGCGGGAACGGCCTGCCGCTTGACCAGGGCGGCGGCCAGCCGTCCCAGGGCAGGCGCGGTCTGGATGCCGTAGCCGCCGTGGCCGGCGAGCCAGAACAGGCCGGGGCATCGCGGATCGAAGCCGACCACGGGGCTTCGGTCGGCTACGAAGCTGCGCAGCCCCGCCCACTTGCTGCGGACGCGGCGCACCTGCAGCGAGGTCACCTGCTCCACCCTGTCTATGGCGACCGCGACGTCGAGTTCATCGGGTTGCACGTCGCAGGCCTCCATCGGCTCCTCGTCGGCAGGGGACAGCAGCAGCAGGCCCGCATCCGGCTTGAAGTAGAACTGTTCGTCGATGTCGATCGTCATCGGGCTCGTGGCGAGCTCCGGCATGTCCGGCCCCTCCACCAGGGCGACGGTGCGACGGCACGGCGTGAGGCCGATCGGGGGCGCTCCCGCAAGTGCTCCGACGTGCTCCGCCCACGCCCCGGCCGCGTTGATCACGATCGTCGCCTCGATCACGTCCGCGCCCGTGCGCACCCGCCACACGCTGCCCGAGGATTCGAGCCCGAGCACGCCGTTCTGCAGCAGCACCCGGCCGCCCGCTTCACGGAACTGGCGCAGATATCCCTGGTGCAGCGCATTGACCTCGAGGTCTCGCGCTTCCGGCTCGTAGAGCGCCTCGGCGGCATAGCCCTTGCGCAGCAGCGGCGAGAGCCCGAGCGCTTCCTCGGCATCGACGAGGCGTGCCCCTGCCGCGACGTCGGGAAGTGCAGCCATCCGGTGCAGGGCCGGCAGCTGGTCGGCGCGTGCCACGTACAACGAGCCTCGGGGGGAGACGAGCGGCGTGTCGCTGAAATGCCGTGGCGGGTTGAAGAAGAAGTCCCGGCTTCCCCGCGACAACGCCCGGATCGACGCGTTGCCGTAGATCTCCGAGAACAGCGCGGCGGAACGCCCGGTGGAGTGGTAGCCCGGCTGCGCCTCGCGCTCGATGACGACCACCGAAAGATCCGCCGTGAGATTAGCCGCAACGGAAAGCCCGGCGATACCGCCGCCGATAACCAGAACATCGCAACGCTCGACCATCACGGAGTTCCAAGGCTCTGGAATCGCTCGAACTACGGCCTGAGGAGGGGATTGCCGTGCTCGCCATCAGGAGTTAAGCCAGTGGAAACAACTTTCACAAGCTGAAACACGCTGTCATGCGCATTTTTACGGCCGGTCTCGTGACCGAGACGAACACGTTCGCTCCCTGGCCGACGGGCGAGCGAGGTTTCATCGAGGGTGGCCTCTGGCCCGGCAATGCCAGCCTCGAGGGCGACTGTCCGGAGAATTTGGTGGCACGGCTCTATCGCGATCTATGCAGCCGCGACGGTCATGATTTTGTCGAGGGCCTGTTCGCGTCGGCGGAGCCTTCGGGGCCCACCGTGCAAGCCGTCTTCGAGAACCTGCGCGAGCAGATCCTCGACGGGATCCGCGCGAACGCTCCGTTCGACATCGTCCTGCTCTACCTGCACGGCGCCATGGTGGCCACGGAGTGCGAGGACTGCGAGGCCGATCTTGTCGCCCGGATCCGCGCGATCGTCGGGCCCGACACGGCGATCGGTGTCGAGCTAGATCCGCACTGCCATCTTTCCCAGGCTCTGGTCGACGCCGCCGATGCCGTGATCTGCATGAAGGAATATCCCCACGTCGACTTCCTGCAGCGCGCCGAAGAGCTCTACGGCCTGTGCGTGCGGAAGGCCGCGCACGGGATCAGCCTGACCTCACGCCTGTTCGACTGCAGGATGGTGGGGTTCTATCCGACCACGATGCAGCCCATGGCGGGCCTGCTCGATCGCATGCGGTCGGCGGAGTCAGTACCCGGCGTACTTTCGGCAAGCTTCATTCATGGCTTCCCATGGGGAGACGCTTTCGACAACGGCTCGAAGGTGCTTGTCATCACCGAGGCCGACCCGGGGCTCGCGGCGGAGGTGGCGGAGACGCTCGGACGCGCGATCTACGCGCAGCGGGAGGTGTTGCTGCCGCGGTTTCCCAGCATCGAGGAGGCGCTCGACCTCGCGCGCGATGCGCAGGGCCGCGTGGTGGTCGCCGACACTGCGGACAATGCGGGCGGCGGGGCGCCCAGCGACAACGTCAGCCTGCTGGCCGCGATGCTGCGCCGACACCTCCAGGACGCCTGCTTCGGCTGCATCTGGGATCCAATCGCCGCGCGCACATGCGCGGACGCGGGAACCGGGTCGAGCCTCGATCTTCGCCTGGGCGGCAAGTGCGGCCCTGCCTCCGGGGAAGCGCTGGATTTGAGCGTCCGCGTACGAGCGGCGCGCGAGAACCATGATCAGGCCGGGCTCGGCGCGTCCCGCGCGACGATGGGCCTGTCGGTCTGGCTCGAGATCGGCGGCATCGACGTCGTCGTCAACTCGATACGCACCCAGACCTTCGCGCCCGACGCGTTCACCGGCCTCGGCATCGCGCTCGACCGCAAGCGCCTGATAGCGGTCAAGTCGAGCCAGCATTTCCAGGCGCATTTCTCCGGGCTCGCCGACCGTATCATCCATTGCGCGACGCCCGGCGCCGTGCAGATGAACTTCGCCGAGCTGCCCTATCGCAGGCGACGCGACCTCAACTACTTCCCGCGCGTCCCCGCGCCGCTCTCCTGATCGGAACAGGCGCCTCGGAGACCGCGACGGGCCGGGCTTCCCGTTCGACCGCTGCGATCAACTGCGACTCCGGGCCCGAGCAGATCGAGATCAGGCGGCAGGTATCGGTTCCGACGGCGACGTAGGCATGGCCCATTCCGCTGTCGAAGTAGATGGAGTCTCCCGCCTCCAGCCGGACCGGCGCATACAGGTCGGTGTGCAGCTCGACGCAGCCTGCGAGAACGTAGACGTATTCCTCCCCGGCGTGGCGGATCATCTCTCCGAACTCCGCGAGCGACCTGGCGCGGATCTCTCCGATGATCGGAATGAAGCGCTTGTTCAGCAGCTCGGTTGCCGGATACAGGTAGTGGCAGGTTCCGGTGTCGATGGTCCGTCCTTCTCCGGCGCGCGCGATGCTGCGTCGCCCAGTCACCAGCGAGAGCGGGTGCCTTGCGACGTCCTGCGCGAACAGGATACCGATGTCGATCTCGAGCCCCTTGCTGATGCGCGCGAGCTTGTCGTAGCTGAGCGACAGCTTGTCGTTCTCGACCTTCGACAGGGTGGAGATCGGCACCCCCGTCCTGCGGCTGACCTCGGCGAGCGTCCAGCCTTTCTCCAGGCGTAGCGCCCTCAACGCCGATCCGGGCTTCGCAGCGGCTGTCACAACTGGCTGGCTCCAACACTCGATGGCACCCTACCCCGAACTCGGAGTAAGGACTACCGCAAGTCCCTCCGTGCGCGCCCGGGCTCAGAGACTGGCCCTTCCAAGAGATACCGATCGAAGAACGAGTCGACGGCCTCGAACAAGGTGAGCCACGACGCGGCCCGCAGCAGATCATGCACCTCATCGGGCAGAACCAGCTGCTCGAACCGCACATGATGCTGCCGAAGTGCGCGGACCAGCTCGATCGATTGGGAGAACGGCACGTTGCGGTCGTCGTCGGCGTGCGCCACCAGCACGGGCGAGCGCCACCTGTCCATGGTGGCGACCGCCGACGAGTCGTAGGCCAGTCGGGCGGCCCCCGGCGGTGCGTCCGGCGCGGAGAGCTCCGGTTGCAAGGTCCGCCAATCATGGACGCCCGCGTAGTCCGCTCCGGCGGCGATCAGGTTGGAGGCGCGCGCCAGGCCCAGCGCCGTCATCAGTCCGCCGTAGCTGCCGCCCCAGATGCCGATGCGCCCGGGATCGACGTCGGGCCGCTTGCCGAGGAACAGCGCGGCACCCGTGATGTCGTTCAGCTCGCTGGCGCCGCCGGCGCCGAAGCCCGGCGCCTCGCGGAAATCGAGCCCGTAGCCGATGCTGCCGCGGTAGTTCACCGAGAGCACCACGTAGCCCTCGCCGGCGAGATACTCGTTGAAGCCGTACATGAACGTGTAGGCATCCATCGGGTGCCAGGCGGGAAGCATCTGCCGGAACGGACCGCCGTGGAAGAAAAGGATCGCCGGGCCACGAGCAGGGCGCCCTTGCGGCGGCAGGAAGAGCTGGCCGTGAACCGGCAGCCCGTCCGCGGCGTGGAAGATGACGGGGAGCGGCTGCGTCAGCCTGGCCGCGGGGAAGTCGGGCGGGATCGCGCCGGGTGCCAAGTCGGCCATGCTGCCGCCCGGCCGGACAACCTCCACCGGGCGCACCGGGTCGCGTCCGCCGCTGCGCACGGCGAACAGGCGGCCGTCGGCGGCCAGGACCGGAGTGTCCTCGATGCCCGCTCCCTGCGTGAGCTGGCGCGGTGTGCCGCCGGCGACCGGGACGCTCCACAGATGCCGCCTGTCGATGTCGCCGCTGTTGGCGGAATAGACGACCTGAGTGCGGTCCGGGCTGAGTGCTGCGTCGAACACCTCGAATGAGCCACCCGTCGTCAACTCTTGCGCAACGCCGCCGGAGGCCGGGACGGCGAAGAAGTGCAGCCATCCGGTGCGCTCCCAGGGGAAGACCAGCCTGTCGCCTGCCGCCCACATCAGCACGCGGTCGCTGTCGGTGGCGTCGAACAGGCTGCCGCGGCCAGGTTGCGCGCTCCAGATCGCGCGGCCTGCGCCGGTGCGTGGGTCGCAGACCCAGATCGACCAGGGCGCGCCGTCGCGGTGCGCCGTGAAGTCGACGGCCTCGGTCCCGGCGGCGATGCGGATCATCGCGATCCGGCTTCCGTCGGGCGACCATTCCGGCGCCCGATCCAGGTCCACGCTGGGCGCCATCCAGACGATGCGTTGGGCTGCCCTGTCGAACACGCCGACGATGGAGTGGCCGGCGCGGGTGCTGGTGAAGGCGAGCCGCGAGCCATCGGGAGACCAGGCCAGCGCGCTGTCGGTGCCGCGATCGTGCAGCAGCTGGCTCGGCGCGCCGCCGCGAACGGGCGCCGTCCAGACCTGGTCCTGCGCAAGGAATGCGACCACATCCCCGGCGGGAGAAACCAGCGGAGCGTTGCCCGGCCCGACCGGCCGAGGCTCCCCGCCATCCAGCCCGACCGACCAGACCATCTGCGGTGGCGATCCGGAAGCCAGGCTCTGTGTGTTGACGGCGGGGCCTCCCTCCAGGCTGCCGCCGCGGGTGTAGAACAGCCGGCGGGTCGTCGGGCTCCAGCTCAGTTGACCGATCTCGCTGCCGTCGTCACCCGCGTAGCGTGTCACCGCCCTGCTCCGGGCGGAGCCGTCGGCCCGCCTGTCCGCCACCCAGACGTTGCGGGCGCCCCGATCGTCGAACACCCACGCGAGACCGCCCGCCGCCGGCGCCGCGACCAGGTCGGAAGGGAACGGGGCGCTCAGAACCTGGCGCAGCGTGAAGCTCGGGCGCCGTGCGATCGTTGCCGATGCCGCGAGCATCGCGGCACAGACGACGAGGATGCCGGCCCAGGCCTGCAAGGACGTTCTCGGCATCGCTCGGCGCTCCTCTTGCGGCTTGGCCGGCACGGCACGGGTCCCGGCGCGCGGACCTGGCGGCGGGCGGCGCGACGCGGCCCGTGATACCCAGGGCCGCAGGGGAGGTCAGAAGGTGACCCCGAGGCCGATCAGGTGGAACAGCGCGGCGATCCAGAGCAGCACGAGGGTCGAGAGCAGGAGCGCCACGCTCCATCCCTTGGCGAGGATGCCCGCGAAGCCGACACGATGCCGCCAGGTCATGCGGATGTTCCAGAGGGCGAACAGGGCTGCGAGCGGGAACACGATGATGCTGAGGACGTGCAGCGTGACGATCAGCGGATCCAGGGCGCCGCTGACCGCGAAGCGGGTGATCATCAGCATCACCTGGGCCACCCAGGCGAGCATCAGCAGCGCCGATGCCAGCGCCGCCACGCGTATCCAGCGATAGCTGCGGATCGCGGTCCCGGTCATCGCCAGGGTGGCGCCGTAGCGCCAGCGCACCACGGCGGCCACCGGCCACAGGATCCCCGTGAGCAGGAGCGCCCCGATGGACGCCTCCATCGCCGGAAGCAGGAACGAGGGATTCTTGTACCACGGTGCCGGAATGAAGACCTCGAACGGCGAGAAGCCCTCCTCCGACCACATCGCGACGCGTCCGTCCCCGAGCTTCGCGGCCAGCCGGTCCTGGTCATCAACGGCACGCCATACCAGGGGGCTGATCTGCCTGAACCGCGTCGGCGTTCCGCCCAGGCCCATGCTGGGGGATGCGAGGAGATCGTGTTTGCTGTCGATCGAGACTGTGTTGGCGACCATCAGGTTCAGCAGCGAAAGGAAGTTCGTCTCGGGCCGGCGCGAGCTGTAGTAGGTGCCGACGAGCTTCGCGGCGTCCTCGTTGGACATCGCCTGAGCTGGTTGGGACGGGGCCGGACCTGGGAAGTAGCGATCGGCGAACCCGTGCAGCAGAGCCACCCGGATGGCCTGACGGCTGTCTGCGTTGCCGGCGCTGTTCAACGAGATGAAGAAGCCCACGCCACGATCGATGAACAGGTCCAGCTCCGAATGGAACCACCTGAGGTCGCCTTCGTGACCGATGATGCGCTGGCCGTTGCGGTTGACTTCGTAGAAGCCGAGCAGCATGCGGTCGAGCGAGGGAATGATCGTCAGCGGCGTGTCGTGCATCTCGTGAGCAGTCGTCGCGCGCAGGATGCGCTGGCCTTCGTACTCGCCGTTCTGCAGATGCGCGATCATGAACTTCGCCATGTCGCCGCCGGAAACGGCGGAGCTCCCGGCCGGCGCCAGGGCGATCTCCTCGTAGGGCTTGGCGTCGCCGGTGGCCAGCTCATAGCCGTTCGACATGTACTGCATCAGGTTCGCGGGAAGTGGCTGGCGGAAGCTGGAATGGTGCATGCCGAGGGGCGCGAAGATGTGCTGTTCGACATACTCGTCGAAAGGCTGCCCGGAAGTGCGCTCGACGACGTATCCGGCCAGTGCCGCGCCGAAATTGGAGTATGCCGGCACCTGCCCCGGCGGGAAGATGCGCGCCGGGATGTCACGCCTCAGGGCATCGCCGAGCGAGGGCATCTGGACAGGCACCGCCGCGATCAGGTTCTTGATGTCCTCCTCGAAGCCGCCGGTGTGTGTCATGAGGTCGCGCATCGTGACCGGCTGGCCCTGGTAGGGCGGTATCTTGAAGTCGAGGTAGGTGTTGATGTCGCGGTCCAGATCGATCCTGCCCTGCTCGACCTGCTGCATCACCGCCGTCCAGGTGAAGAGCTTCGACACCGAGCCGGGCCGGAACATGGTGGTGTCCGGATTGACCGGGGTTCGCCTGGCGACGTCGGCGTAGCCGTAACCCTTCTGCAGCAGCACCTGGCCATCCCTGACGACCACCACCACCGCGCCGGCGATGTTCGCGCGCTGCAGTGCATAGGGCAGGAAGCCGTCGAGCCAGGCTTGGACATCGGTGCTGGTAAGGGGAACGCTCGTCTGCGGCGGGAGCGGACCGGATACGCGGGCTGCCGCGGGAGGTGCGCTGGGCGACACCGCAAGCGGCTGCTGGGCCAGACCGCCGGAGGAGGTCCACCCGAGCAGGGCCAGCGCCACGGCAAGCACATGTCTTCTCTTCATCGATGGCACCTCCGGGCTATTGCAAGACCACGGGCGAGCTTGTCGTCGCCCACATCTTTTCAATCTAGGCAAGTTTTTAGATGACTCGCAACATATTGGAAACGGGTTTCTCGAGTTCCACTTCCGGCGGTCGACCTACTCGAAATCGCTCGACCGGAACGACGGAATCGACGAGCCTCGTGAGCGACGAGAGCTCGTCGTCCGACAGCGGGCTGGGCCGGAGGCTTCGAGGATTTTGTTAGAACGGCTAAGCATGCGCAAAAATGGCAACTTCTTTCACATCTGCTTGACAGCTTCGTCCGCGTGATAATAGCGTCCTGAAAAAGACATTCTGTAACGTGACCGCAATCGCCTGGCCCAAGGGGAAATGATGCAGCGCTCATGTTTGCGCCCAGGAATGGCAGTCGTGCTCGCTGCAGCCATGAGCACGCAGGCGGAAGCGCAGACCGCACCGTCGCCGCCGCCGCCCGCGATCGCGGCGGACCGGGGATCCGGACGGCCGCCGCCAGGCAGTCCGCCGCAGAACAATCCGTCGAGTCCCGCAAGCCCGATCGCGGCGGCTCCCGGTTCGGAGACGGCGGTGCAACAGATCATCGTCACTGCGAACAAACGACGAGAACGGCAGCGTGACGTCGCCGACAGTGTCACCGCCATCTCCGGGAAGGAGCTGGAGCGCCGCCAGGAGGTCAACCTCCAGGACCTCGCCGCCCAGGTTCCGGGACTGTCGCTGGAGGTGGCCGACAAGACCCAGGTCCGCATCGTGCTCCGGGGTCTGAACACCGGCAGCGGCGGCGTCGAGGTCGCGTCCGTCCTCGACGACGTGCCGACCAATCCTGCGGGCGCGCAGAACAATGCCGCCATCAATACTCCGAACTTCGATACCTACGACCTGGAACGCATCGAGGTGCTGCAGGGGCCCCAGGGCACTCTGTACGGTGCCACCGCGGAAGGTGGCCTCATCAAGTACGTGACCAACGCACCCAATCTCACGACCTACTCCGCGGCCGTAGAGTCCGGGATCGACGGCGTGACCGACGGCGGGATCGGCGGCTCGCTGAAAGGCTTCGTCAACATCCCCCTGATCAAGAACGTCGCGGCGCTGCGCCTGACCGCCTGGAACGAGTGGATCCCCGGCTACATCGACAACCCTCAGTCCAACAGGACCAACGCCAACAGCGGCCAGCAATATGGCTGGCGCGCCTCGCTGCTGGTGGAGCCGACGCAGCAGCTCTACGTCCGCCTCACCGCGGAGCGTCAGACCTTATTCAGCAACAACACGGACCTGCTCCAGGTCGTCGGCGCCGCGCGCGATCCGATGGCGGCGCCGCCGAACCAGCTCGACATCAACAACGGACTCGTCAACAACAGCCGGCTGTCGAACGTCGGCCAGAACGAGGCCGCGGTGTACTACGCGGACGTGAACTACGATTTCGGGTGGTCGAACCTGACATCCATCACCGGCTACACGTTCGACAACGTGAGGACGGACGCCGACTTCTCGAACCAGAACGTCGCCGCGGGCCTGGACTTCGCCGACTACCTGGGTGGCAACGCCTACGGAGTTCCCCTCGTCGCCGCCTTGAGGCAGAACTCCAACACCGGCAAGTTCAGCCAGGAGGCACGCCTGACCTCGGATCCGGGGCTCACCGTGTTCGGCCGCAGCTTCGAGTGGCTCGGGGGCGCCTTCTACACCCACGAGAACGAAGCCTTCTCGCAATATCTCGACGCCCTGGATGCCACGCGCCTCAGCGTGCTCTCGCCGCCGGCGGGCGGCCTGGGGCTCGACGGCGCCTTGTCCGAATGGGCGGTGTTCGGCCAGGTTGACTACCACCTTCTGAAGACGTTCGACGTGGCGCTTGGCGGCCGTTTCAGCGGCAACTCGCAGCATTCGCAGGCCATGTACGGCTGCTGCGTCCTGTACGGGCCCTCCGCCTCCCTCGGCGAGATCTATTCCAACGATCACGACGCGCTGTATTCGGTGGCACCGCGCTGGCGGCCGACCGACGACACCATGCTCTACGGACGCATCGCCACCGGCTACCGGCCGGGCGGGCCCAATCTTCCCGTGCCCGGCATTGCCGGCCTGCCGGACACCTACAATCCCGACCGCACCATCAACTACGAGATCGGCGTACGCCAGGACCTGTTCGACAAGAAGGTCGCCATCGACGTCACCGGCTTCTACGTGAACTGGAAGAACGTGCAGGTGCTCTCGACCTTCGATACGCCGGAAGGGCCGTTCACCGTCAACGGCAACGCGGGCAGCGCCCGCAGCAAGGGCGTGGAATGGACCCTGACTTGGGTGCCGCTGCGCGGCCTGACCCTCAGTGCCGTCGGAGAATACACCGACGCCCGCCTGACCAAGAACGCGCCCGGGCTCGGAGCCTTCCAGGGCGACTACCTGCCCTACGTCCCGGACGTGAGCAACAGCGTGAACGTCGAGTACGACTGGAAACTTTTCGGCCGCTTCCACAGCTTCGTGTCGGGAACCTGGACCTACACGGGCGAGCGTTACACCGGCTTCTCGCCGACGACCACCGTCGCCGTCTCGCACCTTCAGCTCCCCAGCTACAACACGGGAGCCCTGCGCGCCGGCCTCGACATCGGCCGCTACGGACTAGAGCTGTTCATCAACAACATCAGCGACAGCCGCGGCATCACGACCTATGCCAACGAGGGCGGCGCGGACGAGACGGGACAGATCACGATCATCCAGCCGCGCACCGTGGGACTGGTCGCCCGGGTGAGGATCTGAGGCGGCCAGCCGCGGCCGGCAGGATCCACGGCACCTCGGCCGGCAGAGCGGCTGCCAGCCCTCCGCCATGGCGTTCGCGCCGCGGCCTCGAGGTGGCTCGGGAACGAGCAGCACAGGGAGTGGTCGGTCGGCGAGCGGTCGGTCGGCGACGGCGTCATCGGGGGGCCAAGGCGCCCGCGTCCGTCAGCAGGCGGTGAGCGGCGGGGCATTCCGCCGGGGACATCCCGTCGGGCCGTTGCCGCGAGCGATGCGGCTGGGCAACCTATCGAAACCGAAGGTTACCCGGATCCAGACGATGATCGCACCGGAACCGGCACAGGAGCGCAGGAAGCGAGGCGCTGCGGACGAATGCGACATCGACAGACGGGCGGATAGCATTACGTTATAGAAACGATCTGCGTGGAGGAGGAGGCATGTGAACCTGACCGCGCCGGAACCCGAGACACGATCCGGAGCCGCCGCCGACGGAACACCGGATGGACGGTCGGGCGGTGCGGCCGCGGTGGACGCCGCGATCCTCGACCAGAGGGTCAGGTCCGTGATCCTGCAGCTTCCTGCCACGGTGCTGGTCACGGTGGTGAACGGCTCGCTGATGACGGCGGTGCTTGTCGGCGTCGAACGCGATCATCGCGCCTACGGCTGGCTGGCGGCGGTTCTCGTCACGGCGATTCTCCGCCTCGCCGGATGGCGGACCTACCGGCGGGCGGCGCCGGGGCGAAGCGATGTCGCGTGGTGGGGCAGGCTCAGCGTGTGCGGCGCCCTCCTCTCCGGCCTGCTCTGGGGCGGCGGCGCGGCGGTGCTGTGGCCACAGGCCGAGACGTATCAGCTGTTCTGGGTGTTCCTGATCGGAGGCATGTGCGCTGGCGCCGCCGCCCAGCACGCCGCGCACCTGCCGACCGCGCTCGCCTACATCCTGACGGCCGCGCTGCCGGTCGCCGTTCGCTGCGCCATCGAGGGTTCGGCGCGCGGAACCGCCTCCGGGGCGATGGTCCTGGTGTTCCTCGTCGCGCTGTCGGCAACCGGGCGCCGGTCGAGCCAGCAGTTCGGCGAGCTGCTTCGGCTGCAGCTCGCCCTTGCCCAGCGAACCACCGATCTCGATGCCAGCAACGACAGGCTGCGGCGGGAGATGGCCGAGCACCGCGCGACCGAGGCCACGCTGCGCCAGGCGCAGAAGATGGAGGCGATGGGACAGCTCACCGGCGGGATCGCGCACGATTTCAACAATCTGCTCACCGCCGTGCTCGGGAGCCTCGAGCTGCTCCGCAAGCGAGTGCCGGCTGCCGACCCCCGCGCGACGCGCCTGCTCGACAACGCCGTGCAGGCGGCGCAGCGGGGTGCCGCGCTGACGCAGCGCCTGCTCGCCTTCGGCCGGCGTCAGGCGCTGACCCCTGAACGCGTCGACGTGCCGGTCCTGGTGCGCTCGATGTCCGACCTCCTGCGCAGCTCGGCCGGCAGCGGCGTGCAGATCGAGACGCGCTTCCCGATCTTCGTGGCGCCGGCGCACGTCGATGCCAACCAGCTGGAACTCGCGCTGCTCAACCTCGCGGTCAATGCCCGCGACGCCATGCCCGGCGGCGGAACGCTCACCATCGCGACACGCGAGGACGAGGTGGGCTCGGGTGGACGAGGCAGGCTGTCTCCCGGCAGCTACGTGGTGCTCAGCGTCGCCGATACCGGGGAAGGCATGGACGAGGCCACGCTGACCCAGGCGATGGAGCCGTTCTTCACCACCAAGGCGGTCGGCAAGGGCACCGGCCTGGGCCTGTCGATGGTGTATGGCCTGGCCATCCAGTCCGGCGGCGAACTCGTGCTGCACAGCCGACGTGGAGAAGGCACCACCGTCGAGCTGTGGCTGCCACGGGCGGAGGCGGCGGCGGTGCTTCCGCCGGCCGCTCCTGAACCGGCCCAGGTGAGGCCGGACCGCGGCCGCATCGTGCTGCTGGTCGACGATGACCCGCTGGTGCTGACCAGCATGGCTGCCATGCTGGAAGACCTGGGTCATATCGCCGTCGAAGCCGGCTCCGGGCCGCAGGCGCTGGAGATCCTGCGCAGCGGCACGGAGGTGGATCTCGTGATAGCCGACTACTCGATGCCCGAGATGACCGGCCTTCAGCTCGCCGAGGAGCTTGCACGGCTTCAACCCGGACTGGCCGTGCTGCTCGCCACAGGCTGCATCGGCTCGAGAGGACCCATCCTCTCCGGGCCGACCCCTCTCGCCAAGCCGTTCGGCAGGAACGCGCTCGCTCAGGCCATCGAGAACTGCTTCGATCCGGAGCCGCCGACGGCGGCGCGGATCTTCCCGTTCGTGCCGCGCTGAGCCGCATCAGGCGACCAGCCGCATCTGGCAATGCACAGGCGCGCGGCTCGACGAGGCTTCGGCGCGGCGACGAAGGTGGCGCGCTCGCGTGGACGGGCGGAGCGCACGTCGTCCATCGGCCGGCCTTCGGGCATGGGAGTTGGGCCGTCTCGATGGCACACCGTTTACTTCCGTCCCCGGGTGCCTGATGATCACCCCAACGGAAATGGCTCGGAAAGAGCCTGCGGCGGGAGAGGAAACGATGAAGCGGCGTGACACCTTGAAGGGACTGGTTGCGGCATCCTCGATCGGGATCGCTGGCTGGCCGCTCGGCGTCCGCGCCGCGGCCGACGCACAGATGGTGACGGTCGCGAAGATCATCGGCATTCCCTGGTTCAACCTCGTGAGCCAGGGCATCACCGAGGGCGGCAAGAAGTTCGACCTCGACGCCACCATGATCGGCCCGGCGCACGTCGATCCGGCACAGCAGGTCTCGATGGTCGAGGACCTGATCGCCAAGAAGGTCCAGGTGATCGGCCTGATCCCGCTGGACGTGAAGGTGCTCGGCCCGGTGCTGCAGCGGGCGCAGGAAGCCGGCATCGTCGTCATCACCCAGGAAGGCCCGAACCAGGAGAACCGCACCTGGGACGTCGAGATGATCGACAGCACGGCGTTCGGCGAGACCCAGATGAAGGCGCTCGCCGGCTTCATGGGCGGCAAGGGCGAATACATCCTGATGGTCGGCACGCTGACCACGCCGCTGCACAACAAGTGGGCCGACGCCGCGATCGCCTACCAGCAGGCGCACTTCCCGGGCATGAAGCTCGCGACCTCCCGCTTCCCCGGCGCCGATGAAGTCGACACCGCCGAGCAGGTGATGCGCAACGTGCTGCAGGCCTATCCTGACGTGCGCGGCGTGATCGGCTTCGGCTCGAACGGTGCGATCGGCGCAGGCAACGTGCTGCACCAGCGGCATCTCCAGAACAAGATCGCGGTGCTCGGCACCGCGATCCCGTCGCAGGTGAAGCCGCTGCTGATGAACGGATCGGTGCGCGAGTGCTTCGTCTGGAGCCCCAAGGACGCGGGCTACGCAATGGTGGCCGTGGCCAGCCTCGCCCTGAAGAAGACCGCGTTCCAGGACGGCATGGAGATCCCCGGGCTCGGCAAGGCGCGCGTGGACGTGGCCGGCAAGCTGATCAGCGTCGACCGCACGCTGACGATCAACAAGCAGTCTGTCGACGGTCTGATCGCCCAGGGGCTCTAGTACCTGCGCAGGCGCCGCGGCGTGCGGTCCGGCCGATGAGCAGCTTCCTCGACCTGCGCGCGATCTCGAAGCGCTTTGGCGGAGTGACGGCGCTGGACCGCGTCGACCTCCGCGTCGAGGTGGGCGAGATCCACTGCATCGCCGGCGAGAACGGGTCCGGCAAGTCGACGCTGATCAAGATCATCTCGGGCGTGCAGCCGCCCGAGCCGGGCGGCGAGATCGCGATCCTCGGCCAAGCGGTGCACAACCTGACGCCGGCGGACAGCATCCGGCGCGGCATCCAGGTGATCTACCAGGACCTGTCGCTGTTCACCAACCTGACGGTGGCGGAAAACGTCGCCGTCGGCCTCAACCGCGGCCTGCACCTGGTGCGACGCCGCGCCATGCGCGAGGTCGCCGCCGCGGCGATCGCGCGGATCGGCGTGTCGCTCGATCTCGACGCTTACGTCGCCGACCTGCCGATCGCGCAGCGGCAGCTGGTCGCGATCTGTCGCGCCATGGCGGCCGACGCGAGGCTCGTGATCATGGACGAGCCGACCGCCTCGCTCACCCGACGCGAGGTCGACGCGTTGCTGGCCTTGGCACTCGCGCTCAAGCAGCGCGGCATCGCAGTGATGTTCGTCAGCCACCGTCTCGACGAGGTGCTCGAGATCGCCGACCGCGTGACGGTGCTGCGCAACGGCGAGAAGGTCGGAACCTTCGCCGCATCCGAGATGACCGGCGATCGTCTCGGCGAGCTCATGACCGGCAAGACCTTCGCCTACAAGACACGCGACGCGGGGCGCGCGCTCGGCCCCGCGGTGCTGTCCGTCGCCCGCCTGTCGCGCACCGGCGACTATCGCGACGTCGATCTCGAGGTGCGTGCCGGCGAGGTCGTCGGCATCACCGGGCGCCTCGGCTCCGGCCGCACCGAGCTCGCGCTGTCGCTGTTCGGCATGAACCCGCCCGATGCGGGCGAGATACGCCTGCGCGGCGAGAGGCTGGCGCGTCACGACACCAGCGAGGCGATCAGGCGGGGCATCGCCTACGTCTCGGAGGACCGGCTGTCGCTCGGCCTGGTGATGCAGCAATCCATCGCCGACAACATCACCCTCTCGGTGCTCGACCGGCTTCGCGCGCGCTTCGGGCTGATCCCGGCGGCGCGACGGGCAGCGACGGTCGAGCACGGGATCAGCGAACTCGGCATCAAGACCGCCGATCCGGAGCACGCCGTGCGCACGCTCTCGGGCGGCAACCAGCAGCGCGTGGTGCTGGCGAAGTGGCTGGCGACGCACCCGAGCCTGCTGATCCTCGACAGCCCGACGGTGGGCGTCGACATCGGCGCCAAGGACGGGATCTACGCGATCGTGCACGCGCTCGCAGCCGAGGGGCTGGCGGTGATCATGATCTCCGACGAGATCCCCGAGGTGTTCTACCACGCCGACCGGGTCCTGGTGATGCGCGAGGGCGTCGTGACCGGCGAGGTCGTGCCGTCCGCGAGCTCCGAGGACGCGCTGAGGCAGCTGGTCGATGCTTAGGGCGTTCCGTCGCACCCACGAGTTCCGGCTGCTGGTGGTCGCGGCACTGCTGGTGGTGGGGCTCTCGCTCGCCAGCCCGCGTTTCCTGAAGCTGCAGAACATCCTCGACCTGCTGACCTCGTCGTCGTTCGCCGGGATGTGCGCGGCGGGGCTGCTCGTGGTGCTGATCTCGGGCGGCATCGACATCTCGTTCACCGCGATCGCGTCGGTCGCGCAGTACGTCGCGATGGTGCTGGTGATACGGTGGCACGGCGGCTGGCCGCTGCTGCTCGCGCTCGGCCTCGGCTCCGGCCTGCTGCTCGGCCTGCTCAACGCGGTGCTGATCAGCACCCTCAGGCTGTCCAGCATCATCGTGTCGATCGCGATGCTGAACGTCTATTTCGGCCTGCTGATGTTCCTGAGCCGCGGCAACCAGCTGTTCGACCTGCCGCAATGGTTCCTCGATGCCTTCTCCTGGGTCGTCTACACCGACCGCGCGCAGAATCCCTACGTGCTCAACGCGCAGATCATCGGGCTGGTGGTGTGCTTCGCGACGTCCTGGCTGCTGCTGAACCGGACCAGCATAGGCCGGCAGATCTACGCGCTCGGCGGCAACGCCGAGGCAGCGGCGCGGGTCGGCTTCAACGCGTTCCGGCTGAACCTCGTCGTCTACGGCTACATGGGCCTGGTTTCCGGCCTCGCCTCGCTGGCGCAGGGCCAGCTCGCGCAATCGATCGCGCCGAACGTGCTCGTCGGCCGCGAGCTGAACGTGCTCGCCGCCGTCGTGCTGGGCGGCGCCAGCCTCACCGGCGGACAGGGCTCGGTGCTCGGGATGATCCTCGGGGTTGCGGTTCTCGCGATCATGGAGAACGGCCTCATCCTGGTCGGCGTCTCCTCGTACTGGACGCAGTTCTTCGACGGTGCCGTCATCCTCGTCGCGGTGTCGACGATCTCGTGGGAGCGACGCCGCCAGCGTGCCGCCACACGCCGCGTGATCGCGGCCGTTCCGTCGTGAGCGAGGCACCCCTGCGCCAGCGCGCGCTGCCGGGCCTGCCGTCGCGCGCCACGCCTCTGGCGGCCCTGCTGGCCGGTCGGGTCAGCGGCACCAACCGAGGGCTGCTGCTGCTGCTGTTCCTGCTCGTGTTGCTGTTCGGCGGGCTCGTCGGCGGCAACCTTTTCACCGCGAGCTCGCTGCGCGCCATGGCGCTCCAGGTTCCGCAGCTCGGCCTGCTGTCGCTGGCGATGATGGTGGCGCTGCTCTCCGGCGGCCTCGACCTCTCCATCATCGCAGTCGCTGATTTCAGCGCGCTGGTGTCCGGATACCTGATGCTCGACCTGATCCCGTCGGGACCGCCGGCCCTCGCCGTGCCGTGCCAGGTGGCAGCACTGCTCGGCGGCCTAGCGATCGCGACCCTGATCGGCACGCTGAACGGTCTCGTCATCGGGTTCCTCGACGTGTCGCCGATCCTCACCACGCTCGGCACGATGACGATGATCAAGGGCCTCAGCGTCGGCCTCACGCACGGTGGCGTGATCTCGGGCTTCCCGCCGCTGGTGCTGTTCCTCGGCAACGCCAGCGTCCTCGGCGTGCCGGTGGCGCTCATCGTGCTCCTGCTCGTGGCGCTGCCGGTCGCGGTCGTGCTCAACCGCTCGCCGTTCGGCAACCTCGTGGCGATGATCGGCTCCAACGCCTCGGCGGTGCGCTACTCCGGCGTCGACACGCGCTGGCTGCTGGTGCGTATCTACGCGCTGTCCGGGCTGCTCGCCGGGATGGCCGGCGTGATCATGATGTCGCGCTTCAACTCGGCCAACGCCAGCTACGGCGAGAGCTTTCTCCTGGTCACCGTGCTGGCCGGCGTGCTCGGCGGCATCGATCCGATGGGCGGCTTCGGCAAGGTGAGCGGGCTGCTGATCGCGCTCGCGATCCTCCAGCTGATCTCGACCTCGTTCAACCTGCTGGGCTTCAGCGAATTCCTGACCCTGACGATCTGGGGTGCCACGCTGGTGGCGGTGGCGGCGGTCGCGCTGCTGCGGCGCCAGCTGCCATCCTGGGCACGCCGCCCGGCGAAGCGCGAAAGCAGACCGTCATGAGCGACCCCGGTTTCGCCGTCTGGACCCGGTCCGCCTGCCGCGAGCTGGAGACGATTGCCGACGCGGTCGATGCGGACGCCTTCGACAGCCTGATCGGGGAGTTGCGCGCGGCGAGACGGATCGCGCTGCACGCGCTCGGCCGCGAGGGGCTGATGATGCGCGCGCTGGCGATGCGCCTGTTCCATCTCGGGCTGCCGGTGCACGTCGTCGGCGACATGACCACGCCGCCGCTGCTCGCCGGCGACCTGCTGCTCACGAGCGCCGGTCCCGGCGCGCTGGAGACGACCGCGGCGCTGATGCGGATCGTCCGGCAGGCGGGCGGGCGGGTGGTGCTGCTGACCGCCGAACCGGCGGCAGCCCTCGCGCCGCTCGCCGACCGGGTGCTGCTGATCCCCGCGCGGACCATGGCGCGGCCATCGAGCGACCCGTCGCCGTTCACCATGGGCAGCGCCTTCGAGGCGATCCAGTTCATGTTCTCCGAATACCTCGTGTCGCGGCTCGCCGACCGGCTGGGCGAGAGCGAGGACGCGATGCGCGCGAGGCACACCAACCTGGAGTGAGCACGGGCGCGGCGCCCGGCCGAGGCGCTCAATCCTCGTCCGGCACAGGGCCGCGCGAGCGCATGGAGCTCAGCCGCTTCTTCATGGTGGCGAGGCGCTGCTGGTGGTCGCTGCCGCGACGCATCGCGACCCCTACCGCGAGGATGTCGATCAGCACCAGGGCAGCCAGCCGCGAGATCGTCGGCGTGTAGATGTCGGTGTTCTCGAGCGTCTCGATCACCAGCAGCAGGTCGCACAGGCGGGCCATGCGGCCGCCGGGCCGTCCGGAGACACCGATCACCTGCGCGCCCGCCTGTCGCGCGGCCCGCATCACCTCGAGCAGCGCCGTGGTCTGCCCGGTGTTGGAGATCGCCACCGCCACGTCGCCGCGCCGCATCATCGAGGCGGCGATGAACTGCTGATGCGAATCGGCGTGGACGTTGCAGGGAACACCGAACAGCGGGAACTTCTGTTGCGCGTCGGCGGCGACGATGCCAGACGCGCCGAAGCCGAAGAACTCGATCCGCGCGGCGCCCACCAGCAGCTCGATCGCCCGCGCCACCGCCTCGTGGTCGAGCTGGCTGCGCGCCCAGTCGAGGCTGGTCATGGTGTAGTCGAACACCTTGTCGGTCAGCGTCTGCGGCGTGTCGGTCACATCCAGTACCGACTGTGTCGCCGGCACGCCGAGCGCCACGCTGTGCGCCAGCTTGAGCTTGAAGTCCTGGAAGCCCTCGAAGCCGAGTGCCGCGCAGAACCGCATCACCGTCGGCTCGCTCACCCCGGCGTTGCGCGCGGTCTCGGCCACGGTGGCGACCAGGGCCGCCTGCGGATCGGACAGGACGTGCTCGGCGACGCGGCGGTCGGACTTCCGCAGCTCGGGCAGGCGCACCAGGATCAGCTCAAGCACGTTCCGGCCGGACGAGGCCGCCCGTTCCGTGCTCCTGCCGTTCCTGTCGTCCGCGCCGTTCTCGTCATCCGCGCTCGACATCGTGCTCCTGCAGCCCCGTGACCGCGTGGTGCTCGCCGGTCGAAGCAAGCAGGAACGCGTGTCGCGCGTCGGGCCGCAGAAGTCCAGGTGGTCGCCCGGCCGCCGCCTGGCGCGTGCCGGCGGCATCTATCTCCGCCGGATCGGCGGTGTTGAACGCGAACAGGCCGAAATGGTGCGGCACCAGCAGGGGAATGGCCGCCGCCTCGCACAGCGCGATCGCCTCGTCGAGGGTGAAGTTGCCGGGTATGCCAGCCTCCGCGCGCACCGCGTCGCGCCCGTTCACCGGCAGCAGCGCGAGGTCTGGGGCCAGGTCGCGCACCGCCTCGAGCAGACCCGGATACGGGATGCAGTCGCCGCTATGGTACAGGCGCATGCCCGGCAGCTCGATGCCGTAGCCGAGATAGCGATGCCGGCCCTGCTCGTCCTGCTCCAGCCGCTCGTGCGCCGCCGCGACCGGCCGCAGGGCCAGGTCGACGCCCGGCAGCGGCCGCAGCGTCTGCCCCGCATCGGCCGGCAGCAGCCGCGCGGGATCGAGGCCCAGCGCCTCGGCATGGGCCCGCTCCGCCGCCGGCACCAGGAAGCGGCAGCCGGGATGCCGCGCCGCCAGCACCGGCAGGCTGCCCGGGTCCATGTGGTCCGAATGGCGATGCGTGCAGACGACCAGGTCGACGCGCGGGAAGGCGTCGGGTGCGAGCGGTGCGGCCATCATCCGCACGTGCGGGAAGCGGCTGCCGCGATACTTCATCGCCAGGTGGTCGGAGAGGTAGGGATCCACCAGCACCACGGCGGCACCCAGCCGCAGCACGAAGCCGGCCTGTCCGAGCCAGGCCAGGCCGATCCCGGAGATCGGCATGCCCAGCCAGGCGCCCAGGCCGTCCGGCAGCGGCGAACGGGTGACGGTGATCACGTCGCGGCTCCGGAGCGCAGCGCGCGACGCAGGTTCTCCACCGCGGCAATCGTGGCGCGGCGCACGCTCTCCGCCGTCAGCCCGCCGACATGCGGCGTGGCGATCACCCGCGGATGCGACAGCAGGGCGGATGGCCCCGGCGGCTCGGCGGCGAACACGTCGGTCGCGTAGACCCGCACCCTGTCGCCTTCGAGGGCAGCCAGCATCGCCGGCTCGTCCACCAGTGCCGCCCGCGCCGTATTCACAACGTGGCACCCCTCGCGCAGGCGGTCGATCGCCGCTGCATCGAGCAGCGCGCGTCCATCGGCCGGCATCGGGCAGTGCAGCGACAGCATCTCCGCCTCCGCCAGGAGCTGCTCCGAGGAGGACCAGGCGAAATCACCGTCCGGCTCGAAGCCGCGGTCGGGATAGGGGTCGAACACCCGCACCCGCGCGTCGAAGGCGAGCGCGAAGCGTGCCACCAGGCGGCCGACGGCGCCGCAGCCGACCAGTCCCAGGATGCGACCCTCGAGCTCCAGGCCCGGGCGCCTCTGCCAGGTTCCGGCCTTGAGTGCCGCGCTCTGCTCGGGCACGTGGCGCAGGGACGCCAGCAGCAGCGCGAACGCCAGTTCGGCGACGCCGCGCGCATTGGCGCCGCCGGCGCGCAGCACCTGGATGCCGAGCCGTTGCGCGGTTTCCAGCGGCAGGTTGTCGGTGCCGGTGCCGTTGCGGCTGATCGCGCGCAGCCCGGCCGCCGCTTCCAGCACCCGCGGGCTGACCGGCTCGACCCCTGCCAGCCAGCCGACGCATCCGGGCAGCATGGCGAGCAGCGCCGCCTCGTCCGGCGTCTCGCCGGGCCGGCTGAACACCAGCTCGTAGCCGTCCTCGACCAGTGCGTCGAGTGCGGGGTCGCGGTGCCGCGTGAGCGAGCGCGGCGTCACCAGGATGCGGTTCATGCCGGGGCTCGCGTCCGGCGCGGCGCACCGCCGGCGAGCGACGAGAGACTCTCGAACACCGCTCCGGACGAGGGGATCTCGACGGCGAACACCTCGGCGATGACCTGGGTCCAGCCATGCAGGAAGTAGTTCCAGCCGTCGAAGGCCGCGAGTCCGGACTGCGCCGCCTGCGCCTCGGCCCGATCCAGGAACACGAGGTCGCCGCGATAGTTCAGCTCCCACACGAGGCCGCCGCGAGGGAAGCGGCCGTCGGCGCCGAGCGGCGAGCCGGGACGGTCCTTGCCGAGCCCGGTGGCGTTGACCACCAGCGAGCCGTCCGGCAGGCCGTGCAGGATCGCGTCGTTGCCGTCGGTCGCGTGCGACAGCACGTACTCGGTCGCGATCCCACTGCCGAGGCCGGCATGGAAGCGGCGCAGGTTGTCGAGGCGGATCGGGTCCAGGTCCGCGACCACGATCCGGCGCGGCCGGTCCGTGCCGTGCCGCGAGTGCATCAGGTTCCAGGTGATCGCGGTGGCGGCGCCCCCGGCGCCGATCAGGAACGCGTCGGCACCCTCACCTCCCGCTTCGAGGCGCCGCTGCCAGTGCCGCTGCGGCACGATCGCCTGCAGCGCGAGCCTGGCGGAGGTCGGGTCCTTGGCATGGCCGATCAGCCGGCCGTCGCGCTTGGACAGGCAGCTCACCTCGTGCAGCGACTCCGCGTGCGGGTCGAGCGCGTCGAACAGGTCGGCCGATGCGTGCAGCAGGTCGATCTTGTGCGCCGTTACCAGCGCACCGGCGGAAAGCGGATCCTGGCGCACGAACGACACCACCTCGCGATACGCCTCCGCGGCCGCGTGCAGCGGCAGGTCGATGCCGTTGATGGCGCACTCGCCGAGCCCGAGCACCTCGGCCCAGCGTGGAAAGATGCTCATGATCGACGACTGCCCGGTGCTGACGCCGATGAAGTGCAGGGTCGGCACCGTGCTCGGGTTTGGCAGCCGCATCACGCGCGCTCCCTTACCCGGCCCACGAGGCGGACCGCCTCCTCCGCGTTGCGCCGGATCCCGGCCCAGTCGCCCTCGCGGATCATGCCGGGGCTGGCGATCCAGGTGCCGCCGACCGCCGCCACCGATGGCTGGTTCAGCCAGTCGGCGATGTTGGCCGTCGAGATCCCGCCGGTCGGGATGAAGCGCGGCCCGTGCAGGGTGAAGGGTGCGGCGATCGCGCGGAGCACAGCGATCCCGCCGGCTGGCACCGCGGGGAAGAACTTGAAGGTGCGTATCCCGCGCTCCAGGCCGGCCTGCAGGTCGGAAGGCGTCATCGCGCCGGGAACATAGGCGAAACCGGTTCCTGCCACCGCATCCAGCATGCGCGGGCTCAACCCCGGCGCCAGCGCGAACCGGGCACCGGCCTGCATCGCGCGCTGCAGATCCGGCGGTGTGATGACCGTGCCGGCGCCCACCACCATGTCGGGGTAGCGCTCGGCGATACGCGCGATCACCTGCGCCGCCGCATGGGTGCGGAACGTCACCTCCACGACGCCGAGCCCGGCCTCGAGCAGCGACTCCGCGAGCGCGTCCGCTTCCGCGATCCCGTCGACCTCCACCACCGGGATGACGCCAAAGGCGGTAGCCTCGCGCAGCGTGTCCTGCATGTCGGTCATGTCACTGCCCCGCCGCCGGAGCGGGGGCGGTAGCGCGGGTTCGGCACCCGCTTCCAGCCGCCGCTTCCGTCATCGACGACCAGCTCGCGCATGCCGCCGCTGCGGGCGATGATCTCGTAGTCCTGGCCGGCATCGGCCGGGTAGCAGAACAGCGTGACCAAAGGCGTGTCGCCGACGTTGACGCTGCGGTGGATCCAGTGCGGCGCCACGTAGACCAGGCTGTTCGGCGTCATCTCCTCCGCGCGCACGGTGCCGTCGGTGAGCTCCATCAGCATCACGCCGTGCCCCGACTGGCAGAGATAGATCTCCGGGCGGTCGCCGATGGCGTGGATGTGGCCGCGGGTGAACAGGAACTCGTCGCCGATCCGCCCTGGCTGCAGCGTGCTCGTGCCGAAGATCATGTCGCCCGCGCGGTCCGAGGGCCGGAACTCGTCGACCTGGTAGGCGACCTCGGAGCCGAGCGTGCGGGCGACGTCGGCGAAGGCGGCACCGTCCGCGAACAGCCCGGCGAGCTCGTCGTAGCGCTTCTCGTAGCGCCGGGTGCGCCCCGTCATCTCCCCGGCGGGCGAGATGAGGACGGAGACGGGGAGGGACACGGACATCAAGTTGCCTTCCAGCACGTGGGCGATGCGAGGTGCTTACGGAGCAATACTACCTGATTCTGTGCTGCGGCAACCACTTTGACATCTTTTGCACCGCAACATGGGGTTTTGCCGCTTGTGCAGGGCGGAAAGCATGTTGTATTGCTACCGGATAACGGGGCGGCGCTACGGACTGGTCCGGTGCTGCCTCAGGGAGAACGAGATCCATGAGAACGATTCTAGCAGCGGCGGCGCTGGCCGGCGGCGTGGCGCTCGCGGTGGCGCCGCAGGCGCAGGCGAAGACGGTCAAGATCGGCCTGTCGATGCTGACCCAGAACGCGCCGTACTATGCGGCGCTGCAGGTCGCGGTGCTCAAGGAAGCCAAGCTCCTGGGCGCGCAGGTCGTGACCGCCGACGCCAACAACGACATGCTCAAGCAGATCTCCGACGTCGGCGACATGCTGTCGCAGAACATCGACGTGCTGATCATGGATCCGAAGGACGCCAAGGGTCTGGTCGGGGCGACGCGCGATGCCGCGGCGGCGCATGTTCCGGTGATCATCGTGGACAGCTCGATCGACCCGTCGGCGCCGGTTCTGACCACGATCCAGTCCAACAACGCCGAGAACGGCCGCCTGATCGGCGACTGGCTGATCAACCAGGTGAAGGGCAAGGACCTGCACCTCGCCGTGCTAAGCGGCGACCAGGGCAACGTGGTCGGCGAGGCGCGACGTGACGGCGTCATGGAAGGCATCATCGAGGCGCAGCTGCGCCAGCTCGGCCGTGCCGGCTTCACCGTGGTCGGCCAGGGCTGGGGCGGCTGGACCCAGGAGGGCGGGGTCAAGGCGATGGAGGACCTGCTCACCGCGCATCCCGACATCAACGCGGTGCTGGCGGAGAACGACAGCATGGCGCTGGGTGCGATGCGCGCGATCCAGGATGCCGGCAAGGCAGACAAG
>CAXTNV010000027.1:0-35494 GCA_964245755.1 uncultured Acetobacteraceae bacterium
CCCACCCCGAGGTCCCGTCGATGCGCCTGTCCCGCAGCTTCCTGCCCACCCTGAAGGAGACGCCGGCGGAGGCGCAGATCGCCTCGCACCGGCTGATGCTGCGGGCCGGGCTGATCCGGCAGACCGCGTCGGGCATCTATGCCTGGCTGCCGGCCGGGCTGCGGGTGCTGCGCCGCATCAGCCAGATCGTGCGCGAGGAGCAGGACGCGATCGGCGCCCAGGAGGTGCTGATGCCGACGCTGCAGCCGGCCGAGCTGTGGCGCCGCTCCGGCCGGTATGAGGCCTACGGGCCGGAGATGCTGCGCCTCCACGACAGGCACGGCCGGGACCTGCTGTACGGCCCGACCAACGAGGAGATGATCACCGAGCTTTTCGGCCAGGGCGTGCGCTCGTACCGCGAGCTGCCGCAGGTGTTCTACCAGATCCAGTGGAAGTTCCGCGACGAGGTGCGCCCGCGCTTCGGGGTGATGCGCGGCCGCGAGTTCCTGATGAAGGACGCGTACAGCTTCGACGCCGACACGGACGCGGCGGTCGCGACCTACCGGCGCATGATGCTGTCCTACCTGCGCGCCTTCCAGCGCATGGGCGTCAAGGCGATCCCGATGCGCGCCGATACCGGACCGATCGGCGGCGAGCTCAGCCACGAGTTCATCATCCTGGCACCGACCGGAGAGAGCGGGGTGTTCTATGACGGCCGCTTCGAGGAGCGCGACTGGCTCGACGAGCCGGTCGATCTCGGCGACGCCGGCTCGCTCGCCGCGTTCTTCGAGCGCGTGACCTCGCTGTACGCCGCCACCGACGAGAAGCACGACGCGTCCGCCTGGTCCGCGGTCGATCCGCACCGGCGGCGCGAGGGCAGGGGGATCGAGGTCGGCCACATATTCTATTTCGGCACCAAGTACACCCGCTCGATGGAGGTGGCCCTGCCCGGTCCGGACGGGGCGCCGCTGCATCCGGAGATGGGCAGCTACGGCATCGGCATCTCGCGGCTCGCCGGCGCCATCATCGAGGCCAGCCACGACGAGGCCGGCATCATCTGGCCGCTCGCGGTGGCGCCGTTCCGCGGCGCCATCCTCAACCTCAAGCCGGGCGACGCCGCGTGCGAGGCGCTGTGCGCGCGGCTGCACGAGGCGGCGCCGGACGACCTGCTGCTCGACGATCGCGAGGATCGCGCCGGGGTCAAGTTCGCCGACGCCGACCTGATGGGCCATCCGCTGCAGCTCATCGTCGGTCCGCGCGGTGCGGCGGCCGGATGCGTCGAGGTCAAGCGGCGCGCCAGCGGCGAGCGCGACGAGATGCCGCTCGAGGACGCGATCTCGCTGCTCCGCCGGCTGCGCTGAGCGCCGGGTCGAGCGCCGTCATGTTCGGGCCCTTCGAGCGCGCGGTCGCCGGCCGCTACCTGCGCGCGCGGCGCGGCGAGCGCTTCGTCTCGGTGATCGCCATCTTCTCGCTGATCGGCATAGCGCTCGGCGTCGCCACGCTGATCATCGTCATGTCGGTGATGAACGGCTTCAAGGCTGACCTGATGGGCCGCATCCTCGGCCTGAACGGCGACCTCTCGATCTACGGCAGCGGCGCCCCGATCGCCGGCTACCCGGACATCGCGCGCCGCGTCGCCGCGGTGCCGGGCGTGCGCTCCGCGGTGCCGATCGTCGAGGGCCAGGTGCTGCTCAGCGCCGGCAGCTACAGCGCCGGCGGGCTGATACGCGGCCTGTCGCGCCAAGACCTGCTCGGCTTGCGCGAGATCAGCGACAACATCCGCGCCGGCAGCCTCGACGACTTCCGCGGCGACGACGCCATCGCCATCGGCTCGACGCTGGCGCTGCGCGCCAATCTCGGCATCGGCAGCCGGCTCACCCTGGTCTCGCCGAACGGTGCCGCCACCGCGTTCGGCACCATGCCGCGGGTGCGCGCCTACCGCGTCGTCGCGATCTTCGATGCGGGGGTCAACGACTATGACGCGTCCTACGCCTTCCTGCCGGTCGCCGCGGCACAGCTGTTCTTCCAGATGCCGGGCGCGGTGTCGCTGATCCAGGTGATGACGACGGATGCGGATCACGTGCAGCGGGTGACGCGACGGCTGCGCGACGCGCTGCCGGCCACCGTGCCGCTGCGCGTGCTCGACTGGACGCAGAGCAACAACGCATTCTTCGGCGCGGTGCAGGTCGAGCAGAACGTGATGTTCCTGATCCTGACGCTGATCATCCTGGTCGCGGCGTTCAACGTGGTGTCGTCGCTGATCATGATGGTCAAGGACAAGACGCGCGACATCGCGGTGCTGCGCACCATCGGCGCCGGCCGCTTCGCCATCATGCGCATCTTCCTGATGTGCGGCGCCTCGGTGGGCGTGACCGGGACGCTCGCCGGCACCCTCGTCGGCATCGTGTTCTGCCTGAACATCGAGCGCATCCGGCAGTGGCTGCAGACCCTCACCGGCACCAACCTGTTCAACCCGGAAGTGTACTACCTGGAACATCTTCCGGCGAAGCTCGAGTGGCCGGAGGTGATCCAGGTGATCGCGATGGCGCTGCTGCTGTCGCTGCTGGCGACGCTGTATCCATCCTGGCGCGCGGCGCGCACCGACCCGGTTGAAGCGCTGCGTCATGAGTAGGCCATGACCGGGCCGGCGCCGCCGCTGGCGCTGCGCGCGCTGCGTCACGGCTACCAGAGCGGAGACGGCCGGCTGGAGGTGCTGCGGGACGCGGAGCTGTCGCTGCGTCCGGGCGAGATCGTGGCACTGATGGCGCCGTCAGGCACCGGCAAGTCGACGCTGCTGCACCTCGCCGGGCTGCTGGAGCGGCCGCAGGGCGGGGCGGTGCTGATCGACGGGCACGATGCCGGCCGGCTCGCCGACGCCGAGCGCACCGCAATACGCGGCCGGTCGATCGGCTTCGTCTACCAGTTCCATCACCTGCTGGCGGAGTTCACCGCTCGCGAGAACGTGGTGCTGCCGCAGATGATCCTGGGCACGCCGCGCGGCACCGCGCGGCTGCGCGCCGAGGCGCTGCTCGGCAGCTTCGGCCTCGGGCACCGCCTCGATCACCTGCCGGGAAAGCTGTCCGGCGGCGAGCAGCAGCGGGTGGCGATCGCGCGCGCGCTGGCGAACCGGCCGCGCGTGCTGCTCGCCGACGAGCCGACCGGCAACCTCGATGCCGCGACCGCCGAGCAGGTGTTCGACGAGCTGCTGCGCGCCGTGCGCGACGAGGGGCTCGCGGCACTGATCGCCACCCACAACGTCGAGCTGGGCCGGCGCATGGACCGCACCGTGACGCTGCGCGAGGGCAGGGTGGTCGCCTCCTGAACGCCCTCCGCTTTCGTCTCAGAGCGAGGCGGGCGGCCGCCCGGAGGCCAGGGCGCACAGCGCCAGGAACTCCTCGCGCGAGAGCCCGGCCCACTGCAGCACGTAGGCTTCCGCCATGCACTCGCGGAACTGGCCGATCAGCAGGCCGCGCGCCTCGGGATCGCTGCTCAGGCTGGCCAGCAGCTCCAGGCATGCCCAGTGCGACAGCAGGATCTCGACCCCGCGGTCGGTCTGGATCGCCCTCGCGAGGCCCGGGTTGCTGGCGTAGACCCATTCCGCGCTGACCGTGTAGCTGCCGCCCTCCGTCGCGACCTCGTACAGGTCGCGCAGCACCGCCCAGGGGAAGTCCGCGCCGACCAGCGGCGAGCGGTAGAAACGCACCGGCCTGCCGCGCAGCGTGACCCGATGCAGCAGCGGCGCGTCCATATCCGCGCTTCCGGGCGGCATCCCGCCGACCGGGAGGAAGAAGCCGTCCTGCCGACGCGCCAGCTCGCGCGCGCGCACGCGGCGCAGGATCACCGCGGCGATGAGCATCGCCACCGCGCCGTAGCCCAGCATGGCGTAGATCACGAACATCCGCCACCTCGGGTGCGGCCGTCCGCAAGGCCCGGGCACCGGGCCCCGCTAGCCATTCGGATGTCTTGCTGCGCGAGGCGGCGACCGATATACCGGTAATCGTATCAAAATAGTAACCAAAGATGAAAATCTTGACCGCAGTGCCCGTCGCCTCCAAGCCCGAGAGCCGGCCGATGATGGTGTCGAGAGCCGAGCTGATGCTCGACGGCACGGACCTGGCCTTCCGCCAGCTGGTGCACGACATCATGGCATTCGCCGCGCGCATGCAGGAGAACCGGTCTCGCGTCGCCGGCTACATCGGGCTGACCGGGCAGCAGTACACGATCCTGATTACGATCGCGCACCACCAGGAGCAGAACGACTTCGGCATCATCCAGGTGGCTGAGCACCTTCGCCTCAGCGGCGCCTTCGTCACCATCGAGGTCAACAAGCTGGTCGAGGCGGGACTGGTGCGCAAGAAACCGAACCCGAACGACCGACGGCGCGTGCTGCTCACGGTTACGCTCGAGGCGCGCGAGCTGATCGACAGGCTGAGCCGGATCCAGCGGCCGAGCAACGACACCATCTTTGCCAGCCTCTCGGCGGCCGACTTCCAGACCCTGCGCACGATCATCCCGCAGCTGGTCGAGGCCACCGACCAGTCGATCAAGCTGATCGACTTCCTGACGGCGGACGGTGGCCACGTGAGCACGCTGCGCTAGCCGCGGCAGCCGATCTACAGCCGACCGCGCGTCCGCCACCGCGCGCGTCGCCATGGTCGGACCGCGGAACGATGGAGTTGCAGCGTGCGCCTGAGGAAGATCATCGAGGGTGCCTATCTGCTGCAGCTGGGAATGGCCAACGCCGTGCTGCTCGATGCCGGAAGCGAACTCGCCCTGGTGGATGCGGGCTTTCCCGGCAAGGCATCGGTCGTTCTCGATGCGATCCGGCAGCTCGGGCGCAGCCCCCGCGAGCTGCGGCACCTGATCCTCACGCACGGTCATCCCGACCACACCGGCAGTGCCGCCGCGATCGTCCGCGAGACCGGTGCCGCCACCTACATGCACGCGTCGGACGCCCCGCTGGCGGAGAGCGGCGGGCCCTTCCGACACATGGACCCGGCGCCGGGCCTGCTGCCGCGGACCATATATCGCCTCGTGTGGGACCCGCAGCAGCGTGTGGAACCGGTGCGCATCGACCGGCACATCGACGACGGCGAGACGCTGCCGATCGCCGGCGGGCTGCAGGTGGTGCACACGCCCGGCCACTGCGCGGGTCAGGTCGCGCTGCTCTGGCACGGCGGACGAATGCTGATCGCGGGCGATGTCGGCATGAACGTGCTCGGGCTCGCCGATCCGGTGGGTTTCGAGGATCTCGAGGCGGGACGACGCAGCCAGCGCAAGGTCGCCGCACTGCGCTTCGATGCCGCCGTGTTCGGCCACGGCCGGGCGATCCGCTCTGGCGCCGCGCCTGCGCCGGGCCTGGGGGCAGCGCTGAACCGCCGCGCCGCGGGTCTCGAAGCGGGCCGCCCGTCCGCGCGTTGCCGAGCTCAGTTCTCCAGCACGCTGTCCCAGTACAGGTAGTCGCGCCAGCTCTCGTGCAGGTAGTTGGGCGGGAACGCCCGGCCGTTCTCCTGCAGCTCCCAGGTGGTGGGCTGCGACGGGTTCTTGCGCGGATGCATCCGGCATTCGCGCGGCAGCCGCGAGCCCTTGAGCAGGTTGCAGCTGCCGCAGGCGGTGACGACGTTCTCCCAGGTGGTGCGGCCGCCGCGGCAGCGCGGGATCACGTGGTCGAAGGTGAGGTCGTGCGTCGGCAGCCGGTCGAGGCAGTACTGGCAGGAGAAGTTGTCGCGCAGGAACACGTTGAAGCGGGTGAAGGCCGGCTTGCGCGCCGCCGGGATGTAGTCCTTCAGGGCGATCACGCTGGGCAGCCGGAACTGCTGGCTGGGCGAGCGCACCACGCGCTCGTACTCGCTGAGCACCGAGACACGGTCGAGGAACACCGCCTTCACCGCATCCTGCCAGGACCAGACCGATAGCGGGAAATACGACAGGGGCCGAAAATCCGCGTTGAGGACCAGGGCAGGGAAGTGCAAGCCGCCGTCAGGCAAGGACGCTTCCTTTCGCGGGCGATCGCGTGGGCGTCGGAGCGTCCGATAGGTTGAACGCCTGCCTTGCTGCGCCGCCTGTAAGCGGACAATCTATCGCAGAGGCCCCGCAGCGCTGCAAGCAGGCCGGTTTGCTTGTCATGATCTCGTCCGGCGCCGCCGCCGCTTGCCCGGTCACCACCCGGTTCGCCCCGAGTCCGACCGGGCTGCTGCATCTGGGGCATGCCTATTCCGCCCTGCTGTCCTGGCACCGCGCGCGCGACTCGGGCGGCCACTTCCTGCTCCGGCTCGAGGACATCGACCGGTCACGCTGCCGACCCGACCATGCCGCGGCGATCCTGCAGGACCTGGCCTGGCTCGGCCTGGACTGGGACGGGGCGGTGCGCGTGCAGTCCCGGCACATGTCCGCGTATCGCGGGGTGCTCGACCGGCTGCAGGCGCAGGCGCTGCTCTACCCATGCTTCTGCAGCCGCTCCGAGATCCTGTCCGAGCTGGCGCAGTCGGCCGGCGCCCCGCACCGGACGCCCGACGGCACGCGAGCCTACCCGGGCACCTGCCAGCGGCTCGATCCCGCGATCCGCCGCGACCGGCTGCAGGCCGGCCACCCGCACGCGCTGCGTCTCGACATGGCGGCGGCGCTGCACCGGCTGCGCGGGCGCTGCGCGCTGCGCTTCGAGGACGCGGGGGCCGCGGCGGCGGCGCGCTGGCAGCCCTGCCGGCCGCAGGCGTTCGGCGACGTGGTGCTGGCCCGGCGCGCTGCGCCGGCGAGCTACCACCTCTGCGTCACCCACGACGACTGGCTGCAGCAGGTCAGCCTGGTGGTGCGCGGCGAAGACCTGCGCCCGGCGACCGACCTGCACCGGCTGCTGCAGGCGCTGCTGGGCTGGCCGGCGCCGGCCTATCTGCATCATCCTCTGAGGCGCGACGCGGCGGGGCAGCGACTGGCGAAGCGTGACGCCGCTGGCACGCTTCGTGCACTGCGCGAGCGCGGCCTGACCGCGTCCGATGTCCGGGCGGCGGCCCTGCGCGGGGCCTGACGACCAGCCTGGAGATGCCCTTGTCCGCTTCGAGCCCGACGTCCGCCTCGAACGCGATGCGCCCGCAGCGATCGGCCCACCCGATCCTGTATCAGATCAACACCCGCGTGCTGCTGAGCCGCATCGCCCGCAGCTTCGGACGCCCGGCGACGCTGGACGACATTCCCGACCAGGCGCTGCGCGCGGTCGCCGAGCTCGGCTTCGAGTGGATCTGGTTCCTCGGCGTGTGGCAGACCGGCGAGCAGGGGCGCGCGGTCTCGCGGGACCACGCCGCCTGGCAGGAGGGCTTCCGCGAGGCGCTGCCCGATCTTACGCAGGCGGACATCTGCGGCTCGCCCTTCGCGGTCGCCGGCTACGAGGCGGAGACCCGGTTCGGCGGCAACGACGCCCTCGACCGCCTGCACCGGCGGGTCGGGCAGGCCGGGCTGCGCCTGATGCTCGACTTCGTGCCCAACCACCTGGCGCTCGACCACCCCTGGGTGCGGCAGCGGCCGTCGCTGTTCGTCCAGGGGACGGAGGCGGCGCTGGCGGCGGAGCCCGAGAACTGGATCCGCCTGGCGACCGCGGAAGGCCGGCTCGTCCTGGCGCACGGCCGGGATCCGTACTTCCCCGGCTGGCCAGACACCGTGCAGCTCGACTACGCCAACCCGCAGACCCAGACGGCGATGCGCGACGTGCTGCTCGACATCGCAGGGCGCTGCGACGGCCTGCGCTGCGACATGGCGATGCTGCTGCTGCCCGCGGTGTTCGAGCGCTGCTGGGAGGGCTGGCTGCACGGGCGAGCGGTGGCACCGTTCTGGAAACGGGCGATACCGGAGCTGCGCGCCGCCGCGCCCGGGTTCTGCCTGATGGCCGAGGTCTACTGGAACCTGGAGTCGACGCTGCTCGCCGAGGGCTTCGACTTCGCCTACGACAAGGGGCTGTACGACGCGCTGCGCGCTCCGGATGCCGCCCGGGTGCGCGCGCTGCTCGGTGCCGAGGCGGCCGGGCAGTCGCACCTGGCGCGTTTCCTGGAGAACCACGACGAGCCGCGCGCAGCCGCCGTCTTCGGCCTGCAGCAGCACAAGGCGGCGGCGGTGCTGAGCTTCTGCGCGCCGGGCCTGCGGCTGCTGCACCAGGGCCAGCTCGAGGGAGCCCGCGTGCACATCCCGATCCACCTCGATCGCGGCCCGGCGGAAGCGATCGACCCGGCGATCCACGAGTTCTACCTCGACCTGCTCTCGGTGCTGCGCGATCCGCCCCTGCGCGACGGCACGTTCGCGCCGCTCGCGGTGGCTGCCGCCTGGGAAGGCAACCCGAGCCATGAAGCCTTCACCGCCTCGAGCTGGTCGGATGCGGGCGGGCCGCGCCTGCTCTGCGTGGTGAACTACCGGTCCGACCGCGGGCAGTGCCGGGTGCGCATCGTCCACCCGGCGCTGTCCGGCCGGGTGGTGTCGCTGTCCGACCGCCTGGGACCGGAACACTACGCGCGAGACGGCGACGTGCTCGGCGGCGAGGGGCTCTACCTGGACCTCCCGGGCTGGGGCTACAACCTGTTCGCGATCGGCTGACTCAGTAGCCGTAGCCGTAGCCGTAGCCGCGATAGGGGTGATGATAGTAGCCGGGGTAGCCGTAGGGCGCGATGATGCAGCCCCCCAGCGACGCTGTGATTCCTGCGATTACGAGCAGCCTGGCTGCGCGCTGAAGCCATGTCCTTGTCTGCATAACGACCTCCATGACGTGGATGCTGCCGATAGATCGTGCCGGCACTGCGGCATTTCCGTGATTTGAGATGTCGATCGGTAACGTCCGCGGCGGACGTTCGACCTCCGCGGTTCGAGCGCGGCAGCATCGTGTCGTCCGGACCGGAGCCGATCGGGCTGCGGTTCCCCGCCGCCCGGTTCTGCTCTAGCCTGCGGCCCACTTCGCGGGAGCCGATCGAGCGTCATGGACCTAATCGCCGCACGCCTGAACAAGATCAGCCCGAGCCAGACCATCGCGATCTCGACCAAGGCGCGCGCCCTGAAGGCGGCGGGGCGCGACGTCATCAGCCTCTCTGCCGGGGAGCCGGACTTCGACACCCCCGACCACGTCAAGCGGGCGGCGATACGCGCCATCGAGGCGGGGCAGACCAAGTACACCGACGTTGCCGGCACGCCGGCGCTGCGCACCGCGGTCGCCGAGCGCTTCCGGCTCGACTCCGGCCTCGACTACACGCCCGAGGAGATCATCGTCTGCACCGGCGGCAAGCAGGTGATCTACAACGCCATGGTCGCGACCCTCGAGGCGGGCGCGGAGGTGATCATCCCGTCGCCCTGCTGGGTCTCCTATCCGGACATCGTCGCCCTAGCCGACGGCGTGCCGGTGATCGTGCCGTGCGGCCCCAACCGCGGCTTCAAGCTCGACGCGGGGGAGCTCGAGGCGGCGATTACGCCGCGCACCAAATGGTTCTTCCTCAACAGCCCGAACAACCCGACCGGCGCCGCCTACTCCGCGGCGGAGCTGCGCGGCATCTGCGACGTGCTGCTGCGTCATCCCGACGTCTGGATCTTCACCGACGACATCTACGACAAGCTGGTCTATGACGGCTTCCGCCCCGCCACCATCGTGCAGGTCGAGCCGCGGCTGCGGTCGCGCACCGTGACCATGAACGGCTGCTCCAAGGCATACGCGATGACCGGCTGGCGGATCGGCTTCGGAGCCGCGCCGACGGAGCTGATCCGCGCCATGGACAAGCTGCAGGGCCAGTCCACCTCCAACCCCAGCTCGATCAGCCAGGCGGCCGCACTCGAGGCACTCACCGGGCCGCAGGACTTCGTCGCCGCCATGGTCGCGGCCTATCAGGCGCGACGCGACCTTGTGGTCGAGATGCTGAACCTCGCGCCCGGCCTCACCTGCCACAGGCCGGAGGGCGCGTTCTACGTCTATCCCTCGATGCAGGGCTGCATCGGCAGGACCAGCGCCGGCGGCAGCAGGATCGACGACGACGAGGGCTTCGTGACCGCGCTGCTGGAAGAGCAGGGCGTCGCCGCCGTGCACGGGGCGGCGTTCCTGTTCCCCGGGCACTTCCGCGTCAGCTACGCGACCGACACCGACAGCCTGCGCGAGGCCTGCGCCCGCATCCGCCGCTTCTGCGAGACCCTGCGCTGAGCGTGGCGATCCCCGACAGGTCGGCGCACAACAGGCCGGTGCCCGGCAAGCCGGCCCTGGCTTCGCGCCTGTCGGCGCTGGCGCTTCCCGCAACCGTCGGCATGGCGTCGCGGGCGCGGGCGCTGCAGGCGGCGGGGCACCGCGTCATCTCGCTGGCGCTGGGCGAGCCGGACTTCGACACGCCGCCCGAGGCGACCGCGGCCGCCCACGCCGCCGCACTGGCAGGAGACACCAGGTATCCGCCCACCGCCGGCACCGCTTCGCTGAAGCGCGCGGTGCGCGACAAGTTCGCCCGCGACAACCGGCTCGTGTTCGCCGACGACGAGGTGATGGTCGCCAACGGCGGCAAGCAGATCCTGTTCAACGCGCTGATGGCGACCCTCGAGCCCGGCGACGAGGTGGTGATCCCCGCGCCGTACTGGGCGAGCTACCCGCTGATCGTGCAGCTGCTCGGCGGCTCGCCGGTGCATCCGTGCTGCCCGGAGGCACTCGAGTTCCGGCTGACGCCGGAGGCGCTGGAAGCGGCGATCACCCCGCGCACGCGGTGGGTGATCCTGAACTTCCCCAACAACCCGACCGGTGCGACCTGCGGTGCGGACGAGCTGGCCCGCCTCGCCGCGGTGCTGCAGCGCCATCCGCATCTCTGGATCCTGTGCGACGAGATCTACGAGCAGCTGATCCATGACGGGCCGCCGCACGTCTCGCTGGCGCAGCTGGCGCCCGGGCTGCGCGACCGGGTGCTGACCCTGAACGGCGTCTCCAAGACCTACGCGATGACCGGCTGGCGCATCGGCTATTGCGGCGGACCGGCAAGGCTGATCGAGGCGATGACGATCATCCAGAGCAACGCCACCTCCGGCGCCAGCAGCATCTCCCAGGCGGCGGCGACGGCGGCGCTGCGCGGCGAGCCGGCCCTGGTCGCGGTGATGCGCGACACCTACCGACGTCGCCGCGACGGCGCGGTGAGAGCGTTGCGCGCGATGCGCGGCGTCACCTGCACCGAGCCGCACGGCGCGTTCTACGTCTATCCCGGCATCGCCGGCTGCCTGGGCCGCACCAGCGCCGGCGGCGCGTGGCTGCGGACGGACGAGGACTTCGCGCTCGCCCTGCTCGAGGAGCAGCATGTCGCGAGCGTGCATGGCGGCGCGTTCGGCATGAGCCCCTACCTGCGCCTCAGCGTCGCCGCAGACGACGACAGCCTGCGCGAGGCCTGGACCCGCATGGCGCGCTTCTGCGACGGGCTGCGCTAGCCGATCCCGCTCGGCTGCCTGGGAGCGGCCAGCCACCCCAGCCGGCTGCATCGCACGGAGCCGCGGTGCGACCGGGACACCGTGAGATCAGCCGGAACCCGTCAGCGCCAGCCCGGACGCAGCCAGTCCGGACGCAGCGCCCGTGACGACGCGGCGCTTGCTTCGTGGATGGCGGTTTCGGCGAGTGCACCGAAACCCAGTCCTAGGGTGGCCCACATGATGGCCTGCATCGCCGCCGAATCGACCCTGAAATTCCACAGGACGATCGCCGGGAAGTTCGCCGGAACTTCGTTGACCGAGGGCAGGAGAGCCGCCACGAGCGCGACCGACACGACGTAGAAGGCTGCGGCACCCAGCGCCGCCGACCATGCGCCATGCCGCGCCGCCAGCTGCCTGCGCAGCATCGCGGCACCCGCCATCGCCGCGATCGAGAGCGCAACCATGACGAAGTAGAGCTCGGTCCGCATGCCGATGGTGTCCGGATGTCCGACCGCGGGTGGATTGGCCGGGTATTTCAGGTTCGGCACCAGGTAGAACGCCAGGAAACCGGCCGTCGCCAGCAGAGCCGAGACGGCACGCGCGCCGAGTGCGGCGACACGGCCGTGCGCCAAGGCGAAGACCAGGGCGAACAGGCCGCCGAAGGCGGTGCTGTAGACCATCACCCCGGTGAGCAGCCCGTAGCTCGCCTGCATCGGCCGGCTGACCAGTTCGGGTTCCTCTATGTCGTGGATGCCCTTCGCGGCATCGGCTCTCGCCCTGGCGTCATCCAGCGCCGTCTCGAAGGCGATGGCGCGATCGACCTGCGGCTCGCCGAAGAGCTTGGCGAAGCCGAACACGAGCAGCCCGGCGACGAAGCCAGCGAGCATGCCGCGGATGAGCAGGCTTCTGACCATGATCGCCGCGCTCCCTCAGTGGCAGGGGAACCCGAGCAGATGTCGGCTGTCATGCACCCACTCGTGGACATACATGCCCTTGATCAGGGAGGTCGCACCCTCCTCGGCGCCGACGAAATAGATCGCGAGAAGCAACAGCGCGGCGAATACCAGCCACGGCAGGATCTCGCGCAGCGGGATGGGTGCGGCAAGGCTGCCGGGGCGAAGCGTCGTGTCAGACATTGAGGAGTACTCCTCGGGATCGAGCGTCCCACCGGATTGCAACAACACCATGGTCAGGTCTGACTTTCGACCGGCGCTTGCGAGCCGGCGATCTACAGTGGCGCGACCGTGCCGGATTCACACCGGCTTCCGTTACATGGCTGCCGTCGGATAGAGCCTCCCGCACACTCGCTGTCAAACGGAGAATGGCGCGATGGGCGTCCGCCTGACCCTCGTCTGCCACGCCGCGACCGAGGCCACGCGACAGGCGGCCTTTCCCCTGGACGAGCCCCTGGAGCCGCTCGCTGCCGCGAAGGCGGCGGCCCTGGCCGCGAGCCTCGCTCGGGTGGACCAGGCCTGGACGAGCCCGGCACTGCGCGCGAAGCAGACCGCGTCGGCGCTCGGGCTCGACGCCGCGATCGACCCGGCCCTGGCGGACCTCGATCTGCGCCTGTGGGCAGGCCGTCGCCTCGAAGAAGTCGAGGCTTCTGATGCAGCCGGCCTGAGGCGATGGTCCACCGATCCGACTGCCGCTCCGCACGGCGGCGAGTCGGTCGAACGCCTGCTGCGACGGGTGGGCGGCTGGCTCGATGGCAAGGCGGGCCACCAGGGGCGGTTGCTGGCCGTCACCCACGCCGCGATCATCCGGGCCGCGATCCTCGTGGCGCTCGATGCCCACCCCCGGGCGTTCTGGCGCATCGACGTCGAACCGCTCTGCTTCGCGACCCTGCAGCAGCACGGCGGCGGCTGGACGTGGCGGCTGTCGACGCCGCAGCGGCCGGGACCGCGCGACCAGCCCGGGTCGCCCGCGTGATCGCCCGGTTCGTGGCCAGGGCGAGCGCGTCGGCGCGGCCGGCTGCCTCGACGCGCCCTCAGCCTGCCGGTGCCACGGCGGGCGGATCGGTCCTGCCGCGCGACACGGCGCGGTCACCGAAGAAGGCCCGGAAGGCCGCCGCCACCGTCTCCGGCGTTTCCTCGGCGAGGAAATGGCCGGCCGGCACCGGGCCGCCGCTGACCTCGTTGTCGACGCACTCGCGCCAGAGCTGGAGCGGGTCGTACCAGCCGCCGATGCGGCCGCGGCTGCCCCAGATCACCAGGATCGGGCAGGTGAGGCGGAGCCGGTGCCCGGCCTCGGCGGGTCGCGGCGACGCCGCTCGCTGCTCCTCGGGCTGCGGGCTGCGCTGCCGCTCCCGCAGGCCGGCATGGACGCGCAGGTAGTCGGCGACCGCCTCGGGGTGGAACAGCCGCGTGCTCTCGCCCGGCGCATCGGCGCGGAACCACTCGCTGGGCGCGTGCGTCACCAGCGCCTCCGGCTTGGGATGCAGCTGAGCGAACCAGCAGCTCGGATAGCCGGACAGCGCGTACGCCATGTCGTTGCGGTTGAAGTGCTCCGGGATCGGCACGACCTCCAGCGTCGCGACGCGGAACACGCGCTCGGGCGCGTCCAGCGCCATCCGGCACGCCACGTGGCCGCCCAGATCGTGTCCGGCGACGCCGAACCGGTCGTGGCCCAGCCGCCGCATCAGCGCCAGCAGCTCGTCGGCGAGCGACGCCTCGCTGCGATAGGGCGGGAGATCCGGGCAGATCAGGGTGAAGCGGTCGGCGAGGCGGCTGGCGACCGCGTGCCACATCGCGTGGGACTGCGGCTGGCCGTGCAGCAGCAGCAGCGGCGGCCCGGAACCGCCGGTCCGGATGCGTAGCGGACCGCTCTCGTCCAGGGTGAAGCCGTCGAAGAACATGACATTCAATACGCCTTCCGTTCGGCAAGGATCGAGGCCCGCGTGCATCCGCCGGCAAATCATGGCAGAGCAGCTGGTCACCGCCGCGGGGAGCTGCGCATGGCCAGCCTGGATCCCGACGATTGGGAAGCCCTGCGGGCGCTCGGCCACACCATGCTCGACGACATGTTCGACCGGATGCAGGGCGTCGCCGACGCGCCGGTCTGGCGGCGGATGCCCGATGCGCTGCGGGCGGAGCTGCAGGACGGGCTGCCGCGCGAAGGCGCATCGCCCGAGCAGGTATATGCGTCGTTCCGCCGGCTGGTGGAGCCGTACGGCGTCGGCAACACCCATCCGCGCTTCATGGGCTGGGTGCATGGCGGCGGCACCGCGGTCGGCATGCTCGCGGAGATGCTGGCGGGCGGGCTGAACGCGAACCTCGGGGGCCGCGACCACGCCGCGATCGAGATCGAGCGCCAGGTGGTGCGCTGGGCAGCCGAGATGGTCGGCATGCCGGCGGGGAGCGGCGGCTTGCTTGTCACCGGGTCGTCGATGGCGAACATGATCGCGGTACTGGTGGCACGCCGGCAGGCCGCCGGGCCCGAGGTGCGCCAGGCGGGCGCCGGTGGCCTCGGGCTGGTCGGCTACGCCGCCGGCAGCGCACATGGCTGCATCCCGCGAGCCTTCGACATGGCCGGCCTCGGCTCCGATGCGCTGCGCCGGATCGCCTGCGACGGCGAGCACCGGATCAGCCTGGCGGCGCTGCGCGATGCCGTGCGTCGCGACCGGGCAGCCGGGCTGCGGCCGTTCCTGGTGGTGGGCACGGCGGGGACGGTGGATACCGGCGCGGTCGACGATCTCGAGAAACTCGCCGCGTTCTGCGCCGAGCAGGGCCTGTGGTTCCACGTCGACGCCGCCTTCGCCGCGCTCGCCGCGCTGTCGCCGCGGCTGCGCCGCCAGCTCGACGGCATCGGCCGCGCCGACAGCCTGGCCTTCGACTTCCACAAATGGGCGCAGGTGCCCTACGACGCCGGCTGCGTGCTGGTGCGCGAGGCCTCGCATCAGGCCGACGCGTTCGCGCAGAGCCTCGCCTACCTGGCCGGCAGCGAGCGCGGCGTCTCCGGCAACCGGCCGTGGCCGGCCGACCTCGGCCCCGACCTCTCGCGCGGCTTCCGCGCGCTCAAGGTGTGGATGACGCTGAAGACCTACGGCACCGTCCGCCTCGGCCGGATGGTGGAGGCGTGCTGCGACGTGGCGAGCCACCTTGCGGCGCGCATCGCCCGCGAGCCGGCGCTCGAGCTGCTGGCACCGGTCAACCTCAACATCGTCTGCTTCCGCCTGCTGCGCGAGGGCGCGGATCTCGACGCGCTGAACGGCGAGCTGGTGCTCGACCTGCACGAGGCGGCGATCGCGGTTCCCTCGACCACCATGGTCGACGGCAAGCGCGCGATACGCGCCGCCATCGTCAACCACCGCACCACGGCCGCCGACGCCGACGCGATGATCGACGGCCTGCTGCGCCTGTCGCGGACCCGCTAGCCGTCATCCGCCGCGGCCGTGCGCGGACGGAACGCTTGGCGGGGGTCGCCGGTGGCCGCATCCTGGGCCGCGTCGGCCCGCGAGGCGGCGGCAGGCGAACCCGAGGGAGCCGTGTCCGGGTGATCACCGAGAGCGACATCATCAGCGGGTTCACCTGGATCCTCGGCCGCGCTCCGTCGGCCGAGGAGATCGTCGCTGCCCGCCAGACGTACGCGATGCAGGATGTCGGGGTCATGGAGGATTTCCGGCGCCACCTGACGGCGTCCGACGAGTTCCGCGCCGAGCGGCTTCGCTTCCGCAAGGCCGGCGAGGTGAGGCCGGTGGAGCTGGATCAGCCGAGGCTCGTGTTCCTGCACATCGAGAAATGCGGCGGCACCACGCTGCACGCCATGCTCGAACCGCATTTTCCCGCCGACCGAATCTGCCCCGAACGCCGGGACCAGCTCGGCGACTGGACCATCAACGAACTCGCCCGCTACGGCCTGTTCAGCGGTCATTTCGATCTTGCCTGCTGTCGCTCGATCCCGGGTCCGCTGCGGCTGCTGACCATGCTGCGCGAGCCGACCGCCCGCCTGCTGTCGCTGTACTACTTCTGGAGATCGCATCGGCCGCATCCGCAGCGCGACCTCTACGACCTGCTGCGGCTGGCCCGCGCCTGCAGCCCCGAGGAGTTCTTCGGCCATCCGGCCGTGGTGCAGCACTGGAACATACGCAACGCCATCACCGGGCAGTTGACGCGCACCCGCAACACGAGGCTGTCCTCGGACGACCTGATCATGCGCGAGCCCGGCGCCGCGCTCGAACTCGCGTGGGGCGCGCTGCAGGGCTTCACCGCGTTCGGCATCGTCGAGCGGTTCGAGGCATCGCGGCTGCTGTTCAACCGGGTGCTGGGCCTGCAGCTGCAGCCGGTCGCGCCGCTGCAGGTGCTGTCCGACCTGGTGCGCAGCAACGACGCGTTCATCGCGGTGCCGCGCGAGCCTGTGGGCGAGCGCCTGCAGGCGCTGCTCGATCCGCTCATCGACATCGACCGCGCGCTCTACGCAAGGGCCCTGACCCTGTTCGAGCAGCGCGTGGCCGCCGTCGCGGCGGGAGCCGACGCTGCGCAGCCGCCCGCAGGCTCCGCCCGGCCGGTGCGCGCCTCGCTGATCCGGCAGGCCGCCGCCTATGTCCGCCGCGCCAGGAGCTGACCGCGGCGGTGCCGGCGCGGCATCGCCGCGCTCGCCCTCAGGAGGCGATCAGCGCGCTGACCCGGTCCTGCTGCCGCAGCCAGGCGTGGCGCGCGTCCTCCTCGAACAGCTCGGAGAGCTTCTGCATCATCGTGCCGCCGAGTTCCTCGGCGTCGGTGATGGTGACGGCGCGGCGGTAGTAGCGGGTGACGTCGTGGCCGATGCCGATCGCGATCAGCTCGATCGCGTTCCGGCCCTCGATCTCGCGGATCACCTCGCGCAGGTGACGCTCCAGGTAGGAGCCGGCATTCACCGAGAGCGTGCTGTCGTCGACCGGGGCGCCGTCGCTGATCACCATCAGGATGCGCCGGCTTTCCCGCCGCGCCACCAGACGGCGGTAGGCCCAGAGCAGCGCCTCGCCGTCGATGTTCTCCTTCAGCAGCCCCTCGCGCAGCATCAGGCCCAGGTTGCGTCGCGCCCGCCGCCACGGCGTGTCGGCGGACTTGTAGACGATGTGGCGCAGGTCGTTCAGCCGTCCTGGCTCGCGCGGCTTGCCCTCCGCCACCCAGCGCTCCCGGCTCTGCCCGCCCTTCCAGGCACGCGTGGTGAAGCCGAGCACCTCGACCTTGACAGCGCAGCGCTCCAGCGTGCGCGCCAGGATGTCGCCGCACATCGCCGCGACCGTGATCGGGCGGCCGCGCATCGAGCCGGAGTTGTCGATCAGCAGCGTCACCACGGTGTCGCGAAAGTCCGTGTCGCGCTCGGTCTTGTACGACAGCGACAGCGTCGGATTGACCACCACGCGCGCCAGGCGGCCGGCATCCAGGATGCCCTCCTCAAGGTCGAACTCCCAGGCGCGCGTCTGCTGCGCCATCAGCCGACGCTGCAGGCGGTTCGCCAGCTTGCTGACCACGCCGTGCATGTTGAGCAGCTGCTGGTCGAGCTGCTGGCGCAGTCGACCGAGTTCGTCGGCGTCGCACAGATCCTCCGCCGCCACCTCCTCGTCGAACTGCTTGATGAAGGCGCGGTAGCTCGGCGGTGCCGGCGGCTCGTGCGCGTCACGCGAGGGCTGCGGCCCGCCCGGCCGGTCCTCGCCCTCCGCGGCACCCTCCTGGTCCTCCGACGGATCCTCTTCCTGCTCGGTGCCGGTGTGGGCGAATTCCGGCAGCGCGCTCGGCTGCTGCTCGCTGCCCTCTTCGCCCTGGGTGTCGTCGGGAGCCGGGGGCTGGTCGCCGGCCTGCTCCTCGCCCTCGTCGGATTGCGCGGAGTCCTCCTCCGGCTCGGCTTCGAGCTCCGCCTCCGCCAGGTCGTAGGCCGCGAGCAGGCGGCGTGCGGCACGGGTGAAGGCGCCCTGGTCGTGCTGGCTGCGCACGAGCTCGTCCAGGGCTGCCTGAGCGAGGCCCCCCATGCTGTCGCGCCATTGCGACAGCACGCGGCGCGCCGGCTGCGGTGCCGGTGCCCCGGACATGCGCTCGCGCGCCAGCAGGCCGAGCGCCGCCGCCACCGGGAGCTGGTCCTTGCGGGTCATGCGGTCGTAGCCCGCCGCCTCGCACTCGTGCACCAGGCGCGCCTCGAGGTTGGCGGCGACGCCGGTCATGGTGCGGCTGCCGATCACCTCGATCCGCGCCTGCTCCAGCGCGTCGTAGACGTCGCGCGCATCGCGCGTGCCCGGCGAGCGCGCGGCATGCACGGCGCTGTCGTGATGGCGCAGCCGCAACGCCGCGGCATCGGCCGCACCGCGCACCCGTGCCACGTCGCCGCCGGAAAGGCTGCGCGCGGGCTGTGGCAGACGCACCCGGTTGCCGACCACGGTGCCCGGACCCGCCTGGAACGTCACCTGCACGTCAGACTTGCCGCCGATCGCGCGAAGCGCCCCGGCGGTGGCGCGCTTGAAGGCCTCGGCGCGCCCGTTCGGATCGCGTTCTGCCATTCAGCGCCGGCCGCTGCCCGGGCCCGGCGCCGTGATCGGGCCGAGACCGGCGCCGAGTTCCTCGTTGAAGCAGCGCTGATAATATTCGGCGACCGTGGCCCGCTCCGCCTCGTCGCACTTGTTGAGGAAGGTGAGGCGGAAGGCAAAGCCCAGGTCGGAGAATATCTGCGCGTTCTCCGCCCAGGTCAGAACCGTGCGCGGCGACATCACGGTGGAGATGTCGCCGTTGATGAAGCCGGCGCGGGTCAGGTCGGCGAGTGCCACCATGCTCTCCACGCGCCGGCGCAGCGGGACGTCCTTGCTGTCCCAGCCCATCTTGGCCAGCACGATCGCGGTCTCCTCGGCGTGCGGCAGGTAGTTCAGGGTGGTGACGATGTTCCAGCGGTCCATCTGTCCCTGGTTGATCTGCTGGGTGCCGTGATACAGGCCGGTGGTGTCGCCGAGGCCGACCGTGTTGGCGGTGGCGAAGAGGCGGAACGCCGGGTGCGGCCGGATCACCCGGTTCTGGTCGAGCAGGGTCAGGCGGCCCTCGACTTCCAGCACGCGCTGGATCACGAACATCACGTCGGGGCGTCCCGCGTCGTACTCGTCGAACACCAGCGCGCAGGCATGCTGCAGCGCCCATGGCAGCAGGCCCTCGCGGAACTCGGTGATCTGCTTGCCGTCCTTCAGCACGATCGCGTCCTTGCCGACGAGGTCGATGCGGCTGATGTGGCTGTCCAGGTTGATGCGCACGCACGGCCAGTTCAGCCGTGCCGCGACCTGCTCGATATGGCTCGATTTTCCGGTGCCGTGATAGCCCTGGATCATCACCCGCCGGTTGAACGCGAAGCCGGCAAGGATCGCCAAAGTTGTCTCGCGGTCAAAACGATATGCGGTGTCGATCTCCGGCACGTGCTCGGTGCGCGACGTGTAGGCGGGCACTTGCATGTCGCTGTCGATGCCGAAGGTCTCGCGCGCCGACAGGCGGACATCCGGCGCGCCCAGGTGCGACGTGCCGAGCAGGCCCGGCTCGACCATGCCGCCCGCACGTGTCTCGTTCCCAGTCCCCGCCAGAGCCGCGATTTCGTCCATAAGTCTTCCCGTCCGTTCCTGTCGCCCGGGGGTTGGCCGACCCCTGGCGTGCCGGCCCGCGCCGGCCGGCGGTTGTTCAACCCGTCTCGGCGAGACCGGTTTGCCGGACGCCGAGAAGATGCGTCCGCAACGCGGTGTACGCCACGTTGATCGTCTTCAGCCGCTCCTCTGCCGCGCGGTCGCCGCCGTTGGCATCCGGATGGTGGCGGCGAGCCAGGGTCTTGTAGCGGCTCTTGAGCTCGGCCAGCGAGACCGGCCAGGACAGGCCCAGCGCATCGAGCGGCTGGCGCAGCGCCTCCGGCCGCGGATCGGCCGGCTGCGGCCGGGGGCGCGGGGAGCCGGCCGCGCCGAGCAGGCCGAGCGGGACCAGGAGCCGCGCCTCGGCGAGGGCCGGCGCCGCCGGGCCGCCGCCGAGGTGGCCGAGCCGCCAGGAAGGGCGGTTCCAGGACGTGTCGGCGCGCAGGTGCGCCTCGATCTGGCCGGCGGACATTCCCTTGTAGAAATCCCAGTGCGCGTTGTAGCCGCGCACGTGGTCGAGGCAGAACCACCAGTATTCCTGCAGGTTGTCGCGCGAACGCGGCGCGCGGTAGCCGGCCGGCTCCTCGCAGCCGGGCATGTCGCAGACGCGGCCCGGTGCGTCCGGGTCGGGATCGAAGGCCCGGTGTCGCGTGTTCCGTCGCATCATCAGGCCGTTTATGTGCGCGCGCAGGCATGGCATGCAAGGGCTCGCGAGGGGGAGGTTGCCATGGCTGGACGCCTGGACAGGTTGCACGCGGCGATGCAGCAGTTCGCCCCGGAACAGCTCGAGATCGAGGACGAAAGCGCCCGTCACGCGGGGCACGCGGGGACCCGGGGCACGGCCGGCGAGACCCACTACGCGATCACCCTGGTGAGTGCCGCCTTCGTCGGGCTGAGCCGGGTGCAGCGCGCGCGGCTGGTGCACGAGGCGCTTTCGGCAGAGCTCGAGCACGGGCTGCACGCGCTGTCGCTGACGCTCCGCGCGCCGGCCGAGCCGCCGCGGCGCGTCTAGAGGGGGGTGCCCTGCGGCTGCGGTGCAGGCGGGTCGCCGCCAGCGCCGCCGCCTGGCTTGTGGCCGATCAGCTGCGACAGGCTGTCCGCCATCGTCGTCGGCAGCAGGATGGTGGCACCGCGATCCTTGTTCATTTCGTAGATGCGATTGATCTGCAGGATCTGCATCGCGGTGGGGCTGCGGTCGTAGGTGCGCGCCGCCTCCTCGAGCTCGGTCGCAACCTGCCGCTCCGCCGAAGCCAGCGTCACCCGCGCCGCCTTCTCCCGCTCCGCCTGCGCCTGCCGGCTCATCGCGTCCTGCAGGTTGCTCGGCAGCGTCACGTCGCGGATCTCGACCGACTGCACGACGATGCCCCAGGCGACGGTCTTCTCGGCGATCGCCTCACGCAGCCAGTCATCGATGCGACGGCGGTCCTCCAGCAGCGTGCCGAGATTGTTGGCGCCGATCACTTCGCGCAGGCTCGTCTGCGCCACCAGCGACACCGCAGCGACGTAGTCGGTGAGCGCGGTGATCGCGAGGCGCGGGTCGCGAACCATCCAGAACACGATTGCGTCGACGTCCACCGGGCTGGTGTCGCGGGTAAGCGTCTGCTCGGTGGCGATCGGCGTCGTCTGGATGCGCAGGTCGACCATCCCGGCGACGCTGTCCACCACCGGGACGATCCAGAACAGGCCGGGGCCGCGTACGCCCTTCAGCTTGCCCGCCCGAAGCACCACGGCGCGCTCCCATTCGCGCGCCACCCGCAATGCGAGCGGCAGCAGCACGCCGAGCAGCGCCAGCGGGATCGCGGCGGCCGGCAGGCGCAAGGTCAGGAAGCAGAACGCCGCCGCCGCGAGCAGCAGGCCGGCGAGGACGAGCGCGATCGGGTTCGGCGCCTGGTTCAACGCGCGCTCGTGCGAGCCGCGATCAGCTCCCGTCGAAGCCCAGGAAGCCGATCTCGGGCTTGGCCGCGCCGCCATCGGCACGTGATCCCGCGTACGAGGCCTGTTCGACCGCGGTGGAGCTGCGTCCGCGGATCGCCAGATGTCCCGGCTTGTCGGCAGTGCCGCGTGCGGTATCGGCGGCGACTTGCACCTGGGCAGGCTGCTCGTCGTTGTTGCGCATCGACAGCAGCAGGAAGGTGATGTCGTTGCGGTTCAGGTCGATCGCGCTCTCGATCGGCTTCTCGCCCAGCACATTGGTGCCCGCGAGATCGGCGCCGCGCGACAGGGCCTCCTTCGCCGCGGTGAGATCGCCGCGGTTGATCGCATCGAACAGGGCCGCGGTCGGGTCCATGTCCGTGGCTGCGTGGCCGGAAGGCGCTGCGGGATCGTTCGACACCGCACCCGGCAGCGCCGGGGGCGGCGCATTGGCTGCCGCGGCCGCCTTGGCGTCGTCGTCGGCCGCATCGCCACCGCCGCCGCCGGCACCGCCGTGGCCCCCGCCGACACTCATCTGCGCGCGAGCCGCGTGCATCGGCATCAGGCAGGCGACGCCGCCGACGGAGAGGATGAGCAGGCTCAGGCGCAACGTACGGGAGATCATCGACGGGTCCCGGGAAAACTGGTTTCGCGCGAGGCGCCGCGTTCGGGCGGGCCGACGCATCCATAAGGCAGCGGCCGCGCCATGGCGACGGAAATCGCGCGATCGCCGCACTCTTCCTGGCCGGGAACCTCTGGGGGATACTGCGCTGATGCAGCCGAACCTGCGCGCCCCGTTCCGTCCGGATCCGCTTCGCCACGACCATGGGGCGGGCTGGGCGTGAGCACGCAGCCGGCGGAACCATTCGGCGCCTTGTGGCTGCGCGCCCGATTGCTCAGGCTGCAGGCGCTGCCGCCGGATCCGCTGCCGGCGGCCCGCCATGGCCCGCACTTCGCTGGCGGCGCGATCCGCCATGCCGCGGTGTTGGTGCCGATCGTGCCGGCACCGGCGCGGATGGTGCTGCTGACCCGCCGCTCGGCGCTGCTGCGCACCCATTCCGGTCAGGTCAGCTTCCCCGGCGGCCGTCCGGATCCCGAGGATGCGGGACTCGCCGCCACCGCGCTGCGCGAGGCGCGCGAGGAGATCGGGCTGGATCCGGCGCATGTCAGCCTGCTCGGCACGTTGCCGCGGCAGGATACGCACGCGAGCAACTACTGCATCACCCCGTTCGTCGGGCTGCTGGCCCCGGAGGCGCGCTGGGTCGCGGCACCGGACGAGGTGGACACCATCTTCGGCCTCGACCTCGAGGTGCTGGTGGATCCGCGGGCGCCACGCCGCATCGAGGACGGGCTGCGTCGCGGCAGCTGGTCGTGGCCGCATCCGGATCATGATATCTGGGGCGCCACCGCAGCGATCCTGGTGCAGCTGGCGCGGCTGCTTCGCGGCAGCTGACCGGTAGGGACGATCGGTCGGGAGGATCTGGCATGGAAGCGGACGCGATGCGGGAGAGGTTCTCCCGGGCGATGTCGGCGATGTACCGACGCGAGGTGCCGCAGTACGGCACGCTGCTGGAGCTGGTCGCGGCCATCAACCGGCGGGTGCTGGACGAGGACGGGGCGCTGTCCGCCGCGCTTGGACGCCCGGGCGAACGCGAGCGGCTCGATCAGGAGCGGCACGGCGCGATCCGGGTCGGCCTGCCGGAGGAGCTGCGGCTGCTGCGCCGGCTGTTCGCGGTGCTGGGCATGGTTCCGGTCGGCTACTACGATCTCACCGCCTCCGGCGTGCCGGTGCATTCCACCGCCTTCCGCGCCGTCGCGCCCGGCTCGCTGCGACGCAGCCCGTTCCGGCTGTTCACCTCGCTGCTGCGGCTCGACCGGATCGAGGACCCGGCGCTGCGCGCGCAGGCAACCTCGATCCTGCAACGGCGCCGCATCGTCACCCCGCGCGCGGTCGCGCTGATCGAGCGCTTCGAGGCCGACGGAAGCCTCGACGACGCGGCGGGCGAGGAGTTCGTGGCCGAGGCGCTGCACAGCTTTCGCTGGCACGAGGCGGCCACGGTCGACCTGCCGACGTATCAGGCGCTGCGCGCGGCGCACCCGCTGCTCGCGGACATCGCCTGCTTCCAGGGGCCGCACATCAACCACCTGACGCCGCGCGTGCTGGACATCGACGCCGCGCAGGCGGCGATGCAGGCCCAGGGGCTTCCGGTCAAGACGCAGATCGAAGGGCCGCCGCCTCGACGCTGCCCGATCCTGCTGCGCCAGACCAGCTTCAAGGCGCTGTCCGAGCCGGTGCGGTTCGGCGCCGAGCACGGCGAGCACACCGCGCGCTTCGGCGAGATCGAGCAGCGCGGCGTAGCCCTGACCGATGCCGGGCGGGCGCTCTACGACCGGCTGCTGGCCGAGGGCGACAAGCGCGCCTTCGAGGCCTTCCCGGACGATCACGCGACGCTGCGACGCGACGGGCTCGCGTACTACCGCTTCGTGCCGATCGCCGACGTGCCGCTCGGCGCACAGAGCCTGGAGGAGGCGATCGAAGCCGGATCGGTGCGCGCCGAGCCGATCCTGTACGAGGATTTCCTGCCGGTCAGCGCGGCCGGCATCTTCCGCTCCAACCTGGCAGAGGAAGCGGCCGAGGCCCTGGAAGCCGCGCCGCGACAGGGCGCGCTCGAGGAGGCGCTGGGATGCGACATCCTCGATGCCGGCGCACTCTACGCGGCGCAGAGCGCTGCGTCGGCGGAGGCGATCGCGCTGTAACCTCCCGAGCTTTACCCATTGTTCAGGATTTTCGTTGCTAATTCGACCCGACGCCCCCAGCGCCGGGTATCGGAGGAACGCAACGTTGAGCCGGCCTTTGCTCCAGATCTTCGCCGTGATCGCCCTCCTGTTCTGCGCCGCCGCCCGCGGCGCGACGCCGCCGCCGGCGCCGGCGCACGAACCGCTCGCGTCGCAGAAGGCGAGGTACAGGCGCGCCGCCTCGATCCCGTTCCCGGCCGGCAACCCCTATTCAGACGCCAAGTCGGCACTCGGCGGCATGCTGTTCTTCGACCCGCGGCTTTCCCTCGCCGGCACCATGTCCTGCGCGACCTGTCACAACCCCGGCGTGTCCTGGCAGGACGGGATGCCCAGGTCGATCGGCCACGACGAGAAGCCGCTGCCGCGCGCGACCCCCACCGTGGTCGATCTGGCCTGGGCCGACCTGATCATGTGGGACGGCCGCAAGGATGGCCTCGAGGACCAGGTCAGCGGTCCGGTCGGCACCGCCGCCGAGATGGGAGGCTCGCTCGAGCACGCGGTCGCGGCCGTCGCCGCGGTGCCCGGCTACGGCCGGGCGTTCAGCAGGGCGTTCGGCACCGACAAGGTGACGTTCGCGCGCATCGCCCAGGCGATCGCGACCTTCGAGCGCACGCTGGTCAGCAACAAGGCGCCGTTCGACCGCTGGATCGACGGCGACGAGGGCGCCATCGACGAGGCCGCCAAGCGCGGCTTCGCGCTGTTCAACGGCAAGGCCAACTGCGCCGCCTGCCATTCCGGCTGGCGCTTCACCGATGACGGCTTCCACGACATAGGGCTGCCCAGCCTGGATCCGGGCCGCGCCGCCCAGGTTCCCGACGAGCCGGTGCTGCAGCACGCCTTCAAGACCCCGACGCTGCGCAACATAAGCCAGCGCGCGCCCTACATGCATGACGGCTCCATCGGGACGCTGAACGCGGTCGTCGTGCACTACGACACCGGCTTTCTCGAACGCCCGAGCTTGTCGCCGGAGATGCGTCGACTGGGGCTGTCCAAGACCGAGACGAGCGACCTCGTGGCCTTCATGCGCACGCTCACCAGCGTGGACGACCCTGTCATCCTCCCGAACCTGCCCGCAAAGGAAGCGAACCTCGATGAATAAGCTCACGCTTGCGCTGCTGCTGCCTCTCGCGCTGGCCGCGGCGCTGCCCGCACGCGCCGACCAGTCGATCGACCAGAAGGACAAGCAGTTCTCCCAGGACGCCGTGACGGTGAAAGCGGGTGAGGCGATCAACTTCACCAACAGCGACCAGGTCACCCACGACCTGTCGGTGAAGAACCCGGACGGCTCCCGCATGAGCAGCGCCATGCAGAAGCCCGGCGATGCCACCAAGGTCACCTTCGACAAGCCCGGCGACTACAAGGTGCAGTGCCTGATCCATCCGAAGATGAAGCTGATGGTCACCGTCCAGTAGCGCATCGCCGCCAGTCTCGCCGCCGGAGCACCCGATGTCAGTCACCTTCAAGATCCTGATCGCCAACCTGGCCATGACGCTGGTCACCATCGGGCTCGGCCTCTACGCGCTGCAGGGCGAGCGCACGCTCGGCGACACGGCGCTGCGGATGTACGACCAGGCATTCATGTCGGTGAACTTCGCGCGCAGCGGGCAGACCAGGTTCGAGCGGGTGAAGACGCTGTACGCCGCGGCAGCGATGGTGGCGCCCACGGCCTCGCAGCAGACCGAGCGCCAGCGGCTGCTGGGGGTCGCCCGCGGCGCGCCCGGCACTCCGGCGCCGGCGCCGAACCGGACGGCCGTGCACGAGGCGATCGGTTCCGTGCTCGACGACCTCGACGTCGCGATCGAGCGGGCGATGTCCGACACGACGCGCAACGCCGCGCGGCAGCTTCGTGGCAAGGTCGCGGCATTCGCGTCGGGTAACGCGGATCCGGCGGCGCTCGCCCGCGCATCCACCGCGTTTGACGACGTGATCGAGAGCTTCGCCCAGGACGGCTACGCGTTTCGCAGCGACGCCGAGACGGGCATGATACGCAACCAGCACTGGACGCGGATCGTGGTCGGCGGCGCGATCGGCCTCGGCGTCCTGTTCACGGTAATGCTCGCGCGGTCCGTGGTTCCCGCACTGCGGCGGGCGGCAGCCGTCGCGACCGCAGTGGCCGACGGCAGGCTGGACAACCAGATCCGGCTGCCTCGGCGCATCGGCCGCAGCGAAACCGCCAAGCTGCTGCTCGCCCTGTCGCACATGCAGGCCCGCATCCTGGGCGACGTTGAGGCCGCACGGCTGCACGCGACCGAGAAGCAGGCGGAAGAGGCGGTGCGGGATCGACGCGCGGCGAAGCTCGACGACCTGGTGGCGGCCTTTCGCGAGACGTTCGGCTGCTCCACCGGCGCGCTGTTCTCGGCCTCGTCGGACCTGGAGACCACGGCGCGCACGATGTCGTCCACGGCCGACGCGTCGAGGAAGCAGGCGACCGCCGTCGCCGACGCTGCGGAGCAGGCCAATATCGGCGTGCAGCTGGTTGCCGCGGCGGCCGAGCAGCTCACCGCCTCGATCGGCGAGATCGATCGCGACGTCGGACACTCGACCCGCATCGCGCGGCAGGCGGTGGAGGATGCGCGGCGCACCGACGACGTCGTGCAGGCGCTGTCGAAGAGCGCCGAGCGCATCGGCCAGGTGGTCGAGCTGATCAACGGCATCGCCGGACGCACCAACCTGCTGGCGCTGAACGCGACCATCGAGGCGGCGCGGGCCGGCGAGGTCGGCAAGGGCTTCGCGGTGGTCGCGAGCGAGGTGAAGAGCCTGGCAAGCCAGACCGGACGCGCGACCGAGGAGATCGCGGCCCAGGTGAGCCAGATCCAGTCCGTCAGTCAGGATGCCGTCGCCGCCATCCGCGGCATCACCCTTACCATCGAGCAGGTCAGCAACCTTGCGATCACGATCGCCTCCGCGGTGGAGCAGCAGGGTGCGGCGACGGCGGAGATCGCGCGCAACGTGCAGCAGACCGCCGCCGGCACCCGGGAGGTGACCGCGAACATCACCGGCGTCAGCCAGGCGGCGAGCGGCACCGGCACCGCCGCGGAGCTGGTGCTGAGTGCGGCCGGCAACCTGGCGGTGCAGGCGCGGCAGCTCTCGAGCGAGATGCAGTGCTTCGTCGCCGAGGTCAGGGCCGCCTGAGCCGGCGGAGCCTCGGCCCGGGGAACCGGCGGCCGCGGTCGGGCTCGTGTGACGCCTCGGCCGGCTCGGGCCCTCGACCTGTCGCGCGGCCAGTTGTCGCCGGTCCGCTCAGGGGGTTGCGGGCTGCACCGGGATGTCGAACCGCACCCCCTGCGCCAGCGGCACCGAGAGCCCGTAATTGATCGCGCTGGTCAGCCTGCGCATGTAGGCCTTCCAGCAATCCGAGCCCGACTCGCGTCCGCCGCCGGTCTCCTTCTCGCCCCCGAAGGCGCCGCCGATCTCGGCACCGGACGGTCCCATGTTAACGTTGGCGATGCCGCAGTCGGAGCCGATCGCCGACAGGAACAGCTCACTCTCTCGCAGGTCGCGGGTGAAGATCGACGAGGACAGGCCTTGCGGCACACCGTTGTGCAGTGCCAGCGCCTGGTCGAACCCGGCGTAGCGCAGCACGTACAGGATCGGCGCGAAGGTTTCCTCGACCACCGGGCCGGTCTGTTCCGGCATCAGCACCAGGGCCGGGCGCACGTAGCAGCCTTCGCCACACTCCTGCGCCATCACGCGCTCGCCACCGAACACCGTGCCGCCTGCCGCGAGCGCCCGGGCCAGTGCCGCCTGCATCGCGTCGAAGGCGTCGTGGTCGATCAGCGGCCCGACCAGGTTGTCGCCCGCCAGCGGATTGCCCACCGATACCGTCTGGAACACCGCGCGCAGCTTCGCGGTGAAGACGTCGTGGATGCTCTCGTGCACGATCAGCCGGCGCAGGCTGGTGCAGCGTTGCCCGGCGGTGCCCATGGCCGCGAAGGCGACCGCGCGCAGCGCCAGTTCCTGGTCCGCCGACGGGCAGACGATCGAGGCGTTGTTGCCGCCCAGTTCCAGGATCGCGCGCGCGAAGCGGCCGGCGAGTTCGCGGCCGACGACGCGTCCCATCGCGGTCGAGCCGGTCGCCGAGACGACCGGCACGCGCCGGTCCGCGACCAGCGCCGCGCCGGCGTCGCGGCCGCCGAGCAGCAGCCCGCACAGCCCCTCCGGCGCGTCGCCGAAGCGCAGCGCCGCACGCTCGAACAGCGCGATCGTCGCCAGCGCGGTGAGCGGCGTCTTCTCGGACGGCTTCCACACCACCGCATCCCCGCACACCAGCGCCAGCGCCGCGTTCCAGGCCCAGACCGCCACCGGGAAGTTGAAGGCGGAGATCACGCCGACCACGCCGGCCGGATGCCACTGCTCCATCATCCTGTGCTCGGGACGTTCGCTGGTGATGGTCAGGCCGTAGAGCTGGCGCGACAGGCCGACCGCGAAGTCGCAGATGTCGATCATCTCCTGCACCTCGCCCGCACCCTCGGACGGCACCTTGCCGGCCTCGATGCTGACCAGCCGGCCGAGCGCCGGCTTGGCCGCGCGCAGCTCCTCGCCGAACAGCCGCACCAGCTCGCCGCGACGCGGCGCCGGCACCCGGCGCCAGTCTCCGAACGCCCGCTCCGCAAGGCCGATCACCGCGGCGCAGGTGGAGGCGTCGGCGTGCGCGACCCGTCCGATCACCTCACCGGTCAGCGGCGTGCGGATCGTCGCCGCGCCGGCGCCGCGGTAGCCGAAGCGGTCCGCCCGTACGTCCAGTGCGGCCAGTATCGCCCGCGTCTCGTAGGGAAGGTCGAGGCCTGCGTTGCTCATGTCATCTCCCCGCCATGTCGTCTCGTGGCGCGGTCTGCGACCTGCCGACCCCCCTGGTCAAGGGCTAGCGCGTCGTCGCCACCCTGCGCGCGAGGCTGGAGTGGCGCATGCCGTAGCCCACGTAGGTCGCCGCGCCCAAGACCGCGTAGACCAGCAGCAGCAGGGCCGGCACCGGGTTGCCGTGGAACAGCGCCGAGATCAGGTCGATCAGCAGGGGTGCGGCCATGATCACGCAGAACACGATCCCCAGTGCCGGCACCGTGCCGATCCAGAAGCCGCGGATGCGCAAGCCGCCGAGCGGCACCCGGAATGGCGCGATCAGGTCGGGCCGCGCGTTGCGCTGCCAGATCACGGTGAAGCTGACGATGCCGAAGGCGACCGTGGTGCCGAGGCTGACCAGGTCGCTTATGATGTCGATCGGCAGGGTCGCGGCCGCGCTCGCGGTGGCGACGCCGACCAGGATGGTGCCGAGCCACGGGGTGCGGAAGCGCGGATGCAGCCGGTGGAACAGCTTCGGCAGCAGGCCGTCGCGCGACATCGTGTAGAAGATGCGCGACTGGCCGTAGAGCAGCACCAGCATCACCGAGCACAGGCCGGTCACCGCACCGATCTTGATCAGCAGCGCCAGCCAGGGCTCGTGCATGGCGTCGACCGCGATCGCCAGCGGATCGGGCACGCCGAGCTTCTGGTAGGGAACGATGCCGGTGAGCACCGCGGCGACCAGGACATAGGTCACGGTGCAGATCGCCAGCGACCCGAGGATGCCGATCGGAACGTCGCGTCTGGGGTTGCGGGCCTCGGCGGCGGCGCACGATACCGCCTCGAAGCCGACATAGGCGAAGAAGATCACCGAGGCCGCGCGGAAGATGCCAGGCACGCCGAAGCGGAAACCGCCGGTGCTGGCGGGGATGAACGGGGTCCAGTTCGACGGGTGCACGGCACCGATGCCGAACGCCACGAACACCACCAGCACCGAGACCTTGATCACCACGATGACGCTGTTGACGGTGGCGGACTCCGTCACCCCGATCACCAGGATCGCCGTCACCAGCAGGCTCGCGAAGGCCGCCACCAGGTCGAGCCCGCCGCTCCAGATCAGGATCGTGGCGCCGGCGGCGTCCTGGCCGGTCTCGATCAGCGGGGCGTGCAGCAGCGCCGGCACGTGCACGCCGAAGTCGGCGAGCAGGCTGGTGGCGTAGCCGGAGAAGCCGGCCGCGACCGCTGCGGTGGAGATGCCGTACTCCAGCAGCAGCAGCCATCCGGTGATCCAGGCGAACACCTCGCCCACGGCGACGTAGGCATAGGTGTAGGCCGAGCCGCTCACCGGCATCACCGAAGCCAGCTCGCCGTATGACAGTGCGGTGAAGGCGCAGGCCAGGCCGGCCAGCAGGAACGAGAGCAGCACCGCCGGCCCGGCGTAGTGCGCGGCCGCACTGCCGGTCATCACGTAGATGCCGGCGCCGATCGTCGAGCCGACGCCGAGCATGGTCAGGTTCAGCGGGCCGAGCGTCCGCTTCAGCCCGTGCGAGGCGATCTCCGCCTCGACGTCGGAGATCGGCTTGCGCAGCATCAGCTGCCGGCCGTCGCCGGGATGTAGGTTTTGCATGCGCCCCATGCGTGCACGGTATGGACCGCCGGTCGCGCAGGTCAAGTACGAGCGGCGTGAGCCGGCGGCAGTGCATCGGGCTGGCCCGCCGCCGGCAAAGCTGCTTTGCTAACGAAATGATATCGACCCGGAACATAATGTGACCGCTGCGCCCGCTGCCGAGCCCGCGCACCCGGCGACGCGCGCGCCGATGCAGGCGGCGCTGGCCATCGTCACCATGGTCTATGACGAGCCGATGTTCCTGCCGCTCTGGGTGCGGCACTACTGCGCCCAGGTCGCGCCGGCGCACTGCTACGTGGTGGATCATGGCTCCGACGACGGCAGCACGGATCCGGCTCGGCTGGCCGCCGGCCTGAACATCGTGCGCATCCCGCGCTCGCCGCAGGATGACAGTCGGCGCTGCCGTTTCATCTCGCACTTCTGCGCGGCGCTGCTGGCCTGGTACGAGAGCGTGATCTACGTCGACGTCGACGAGATCCTGGTGGCCGACCCGGCGCTGCACGCATCGCTCGCGGACTACGCTGCCTCGCTCGACACGCAGGCGGTGATCTCCGCGATCGGGCTCGACGTGGTGCACAGCCCCGACGACGAGCCGATCCTAGATTGGAGCCGGCCGGTGAGCCTGCAGCGGCGCTGGCTGCGCTTCACCTCTGCTATGTGCAAGCCGGTGCTGATACGGCGGCCCGTGCAGTGGGCTCCGGGCTTCCACAACATCGACGCGAAGCCGCGCTTCGACGAGCTGTTCCTGTTCCACCTGCGCTACGTGGACCTGCGGTCCGGGCTGATGCGGCTGACGCGGACGCGCGGGCAGGCCTGGATCTCGCCGCGCGCGGGCTCGCATCAGCGCATGGCGGACACCGCATGGCGGGACATGCTGCTGGGGATGGCGGCGCTGCCGCGCGACGCCGACCGGACCCTGGGCCTCGAGGACACGGCGTTGCGCAGCTGGCTGGCCCGCGTGATGCGAAGCGCCGCGACCCGCGAGACGGAGCTCTACCGGATCGACCTGCACCTGAGCGGCGACACGCTATGGCGCATGCCGGAGCGCTTCCGCGGCAGTTTCTGAGCGGGCGCGCCGTCGGCGGGTCGCAACCGGACCCCCTCCCGCCCGTTGCCGGGGCAGGAGCGGGAGTGCTGCGATGACCGGCGGGATCCTATCGAGGCGGCGGATCGGCAGGCGCCGCGGGTCGACCCTGTGGTTCGGGCTGTGCCTGGGTGCGCTGCTGCCAAGCGCCGCGGTGCTGGCGCAGGATCCCGCTGCGGCACCGCGTCCGCCCGCCGGCACCAGGAACGACGGCGTGGTCACGCCGCCCGCGCAGATAGACCCCGGCATGGCGCGGGCGGCGCCGCATCTGCCGCCCCGCAGCACGCCGGTGCTGCATCCGCGCGCGCGCAACAGTCACGGGGTGCGCATCGTCCCGAAATGAGCGGAACAGTGACGCCGGCTATCTCGCCCGCTGTTTCGCCTTCGGCTTCGCCGCGGCCTTGTCCTGCATCGGCACCTTGTCGGGCTTGGCCGGCGGCTGCGGCTCGGGCTGCTGTGCCTTTGCCTTCAGGGCGGGCTTGGTCGGCAGCTTCTCCGCGGCCGTGGCCCGACCCTTCTGCGGGATGTCGGAGACCCGCTCCGGCGCCTCCACCGAGCCGCGGGCGGCGCGTCTGGCCTTCGGCGTCGGGTCGACCTCGCCCTGATCGGCCAGGCGGTCCGGGAACTCGCCAAGGTTCTCCTGGATGAAGGCCTCCTCGACCGGCTCGGATCGGCTCGGGTCGAGCCCCGCCACCTCCGGGTTCGCGAGCTGCCCGGCACCGGCGGAGTCCTGCATGGCGACGAGGGTGCGGGCGCGCTCCCAGTATTCGTCGTGTCGTCCGTGCGGCCGACCCTCCTCGTTCCAGAGGTGATAGGCGCGGTCGCGAATGCGATGCTCCCGCTCGGTGTCGTCTTCCAGGGGATTTGCGGACATCGGATCGTTCTCCAGCTCCATGATGCAGCGCCCCACCTGCAGGCGCGGTTGCTATACCCGTTCACCGGATAGAAACTCGTCAAGACCTTTCCCGCGGGCGGATCGTCGCCATCTCCAGTGCACGATCTTGAGGAGGGACTCATGGCGCAGGCGGTTCTGGGTGGCGGGTGCTTCTGGTGCCTCGAGGCGGTATACGACGATCTGCAGGGCGTCACCGACGTGTTGTCCGGCTACGCCGGCGGCCGCACCGCGCGTCCCAGCTACGAGCAGGTGTGTTCCGGCACCACCGGCCACGCCGAGGTGGTGCGGGTTACCTATGACCCGGCGATCCTGTCCTACACCGATCTGCTGCGCATCTTCTTCACCATCCACGATCCGACCACCCCCAACCAGCAGGGCGCCGATGTCGGCACGCAGTACCGGTCGGTCATCTTCGTCGCCAGCGACCAGGAGCGTCGTGACGCCGAGGCGGTACGCGCCGAGATCGAGGCGGCCGCGATCTGGGACCGGCCGATCGTGACCGAGATCGCCGACCTGCCGGCGTTCCACCCGGCCGAACCCGAGCATCACGACTATTTCGCGCGCCATCCCTATGCCGGCTACTGCCGCGCCGTGATCGTCCCGAAGGTCACGAAATTCCGCAAGCAGTTCGCCGGGCGGCTGAAGCAGGGCGCTGCCTGATCGCGCTGCGGTCGCACCACTGCGGTCGAGCAGGCGGCCGCGGGATCATGATGGCCCGGTGCGCGCCCGCGCGGACCGCCGCATCTCGGCGCACTGGCCAAATCGCGCAGTTCCTGGCAGGAAGCGGCCGCGGGGCCTTGCTGCCGTGCGCCCATGGGCGACGGTCGGCGACGGCTCTCATCCGGAGCACCGAGCCATGAGCTACCGTCCGTATCAGCAGGTCGAACGCCGCAAGTCGCGGCAGATCCATGTCGGCCGGGTGCCGGTGGGAGGCGACGCGCCGATCACGGTGCAGACCATGACCAACACGCTGACCACCGACGCCGCCGCCACGATCGCGCAGATCCGCCTGTCCGAACTCGCCGGCGTCGACATCGTGCGCGTCTCCTGTCCTGACGAGGAGAGCACCGCGGCCCTTGCCGAGATCGTGCGCGAGGTGAACGTGCCGATCGTCGCCGACATCCACTTCCACTACAGGCGCGCCATCGAGGCGGCGCGCGCCGGCGCCGCGTGCCTGCGCATCAATCCGGGCAACATCGGCAGTCCCGAGCGGGTGCGCGAGGTCGTGCGGGCGGCGCGCGAGCATGGCTGCTCGATTCGCATCGGCGTCAACGCCGGCTCGCTGGAGCGCCACCTGCTGGAGAAGTACGGCGAGCCGAATCCGGACGCGCTGGTGGAGAGCGCGCTCGAACATGCCAGGATCCTGCAGGACCACGACTTTCACGAGTTCAAGATCAGCGTGAAGGCGTCCGACGTGTTCCTCGCCGTCGCCGCATACCAGCAGCTGGCCGAGGTCTGCGACCACCCTCTGCATATCGGCATCACCGAGGCGGGAGGCAAGCGCGCCGGAACGGTGAAGTCCTCGATCGGGCTGGGCTCGCTGCTGTGGGCAGGCATCGGCGACACGCTGCGGGTCTCGCTGTCGGCCGAGCCGGAGGAGGAGGTGCATGTCGGCTGGGACATCCTCAAGTCGCTCGGGCTGCGGCATCGCGGCGTGAAGATCATCTCCTGCCCGTCCTGTGCGCGACAGGGCTTCAACGTGATCGCCACCGTCGCCACCCTGGAGGAGCGCCTCGCCCACATCGAGACGCCGCTGACGCTGTCGATCATCGGCTGCGTCGTCAACGGACCCGGCGAGGCGCTGATGACCGACATCGGCGTCACCGGCGGCGGCTCCGGCCGGCACATGGTCTACTCCGCCGGCCGGCAGGACCACACCATGCCGGCGGAGCGGATGGTCGAGCACATCGTCGAGCTGGTCGAGCAGAAGGCGGCGCAGTTCCAGGCCGACGCGGACGCGAAGAAGCTGGCCGAGCTCGCTGCCGAGTAGCGGATCGCCCGACGCCGGGCGACCGCTCCCGCCGGCCGGGCGGGCACTTGCAGCGTGCGGAAATGGCCAGCGAGCCGCCCGCCCCGAAATCAGCCTAGGAACACCAGTTGGACGCATTGCAGCCCGTCCGCGGCACCAGGGACCTGATCGGCGAGGACCAGCGGCGGCATGCCCACGTCGTCGAGACAGCCCGACGCGTCGCCGGGCTATACGGGTTCGACGAGTGGTCGACGCCCATCTTCGAGGACACGCGGGTGTTCTCGCGCACCCTGGGCGAGACCTCGGACGTGGTCGCCAAGGAGATGTACAGCTTCGCCGACCGCGGCGGCGACTCCCTGACCCTGCGGCCGGAGGGCACCGCCGCGATCTGCCGGGCACTGGTCAGCAACGGCCTGACCCAGTCGCTGCCGCAGAAGGTGTTCTATGCCGGCCCGATGTTCCGCTACGAGCGGCCGCAGAAAGGCCGCTACCGGCAGTTCCACCAGATCGGCGCCGAG
>CAXTNV010000028.1:0-5093 GCA_964245755.1 uncultured Acetobacteraceae bacterium
TCAGGTTCTCCATGGTGCGAAACCTCTACCAGTTGCGGAACTTGGCGGGCGGATCGTAGAGGTTGCCCGACCAGCGCATCAGGTCCTTGACCGAGCGGGCAGCGAGCATGCTGCGGTGCACGCCGAGCGGGTCGATGCCGAGGTCCTCAGGGCGCCGGACGATCTTCCGCTCCCGCAACTTCTCCACCATCCTGCGGTCGCGCGCGCGGCCCACGTCGGTGAAGCCCGCGACGCCGCGTATGGCCTGCTCCCGCTCCTCCGCCGTGCGGCACAGCAGCAGGTTGGCGATGCCCTCCTCGCTGACGATGTGGGTGACGTCGTCGCCGTAGATCATGACCGGCGCCAGCTCGAGCTTGAGCTTCTCCGCCAGGTTCAGGCTGTCGAGCTTCTCGACGAAGGTGGGCGCCATCTTGTCGCTGAAGCTCTCGACGATCTGCACGACGAGCTTGCGCCCGCGTATCAGCGGCGAACGGTCGTCGGACGCCTCGCGTCCCGCCTTCAACCACGGGTCGCTCGGATGACGCCTCCCGTGCGCGTCGCACCCCATGTTCGGGGCGCCGCCGAAACCGGCGATGCGGTCCTGGGTGATGGTCGAGCTGTTGCCCGCGAGGTCGATCTGCAACGTGGAGCCGATGAACAGATCGGTCGCGTACAGCCCCGCGACCTGGCAATACATGCGGTTCGACGCCATCGAGCCGTCGCGCCCGTTGAAGTAGATGTCGGGCCGGGCGCGCATGTAGCCGTCCATGCCCACCTCGGAGCCGAAGCTGTGGATCTGCTCGACCCACCCGGACTCGATGGCCGGAATGAGCGTGGGATGCGGGTTGAGCGCCCAGTGGGTGCAGATCTTGCCTTTCAGCCCGAGCTTGTCCGCGTAGGTCGGAAGCAGCAGCTCGATCGCCGCGGTGTTGAAGCCGATGCCGTGGTTGAGCCGCTTGATGCCGTACTCCGCGTAGATGCCCTTGATGGCCATCATTGCCGTCAGGATCATCGTCTCGGTGATCTGGGCGGGATCGCGGGTGAACAGCGGCTCGACATAGAAGGGCTTGGGCGACCGCACGATGAAGTCGATGCGGTCGCCGGGCACGTCCACCCGCGGCAGCTTGTCCATCACCTCGTTGACCTGCGCCACGACGATGCCCTGCTTGAGGGCGGTCGCCTCGATCACGACCGGCGAGTCCTCGGTGTTCGGTCCCATGTAGAGATTGCCGTCATGGTCGGCGGCGCGGGCAACCGTGAGTGCGACGTGAGGCGTGAGGTCGACGAAGTAACGGCCGAACAACTCGATGTAGGTGTGGATCGCCCCGAGCTCGACCTTGCCGCCGTTCAGCGCGCGCGCCACGCGGCCCCCCTGCGGCCCCGAGTAGGAATAGTCCAGCTTCTTGGCGATGCCTTTCTCGAAGAGGTCGAGATGCTCCGGCAGCACGATGCCGGACTGCACGACGTGCAGGTCCCGGATACGCTTCGGATCCGCCCTGGCCAGCGCGCCGGCCAGGAAGTCCGCCTGCTTCTGGTTGTCGCCTTCCATGCAGAGCCGGTCGCCGGGGCGAATCACCGCCTCCAGCAGGGCGGTGGCATCCTCGGGCTTGACCATCTTGCCGTGTGCGAATCTGGCACCTGCCTTCAGGCGCTCGTCACGCGCCCGCTGCTGCTGGCTGCGATCGGCCATGTCGTTCATGTCCCAGGCGTCTCCCTTCCGGATTGCAGTGCTCGTCCCGCGGGCGCACCAGGGCCCGCACGACCGGCGTGCGCGCGATGGCGGAGACATGTGCCGACGCCCTTGCGGCTGTGCTTCTCGCGCTGCTCCAGGATGGCGCTCCGCCGCCGGGCGCCCGGACCACGGCGGTGGAGATCGTCGCTGGAAGGGCGAAGACCATGATCCAGGCGTTTATCTCCCCGACGCACCTGTTGTCGAGACCGCGCGCTCCTGCCTTGCCGCATCGAAGCCGCAGAGGCCGTGCCCGCAATGGTGCCGCGCGCAGGATCGCCGGCAAACGCGAGCTCGTGATCCGCACGGGTTGACCGCACCTCGCTCGCCTCGGCGAACCGCCGCATGCGCTGCCGATCGGGCGTGGCCCGAAGCATTTGCGAAGCCAGCTTCACAGTCAGCTTCGCATCTACTAGGCTGACGGCATGGGTGATGCTCGTGCTGATACGCTTCCGCCACGGCTGACCGAGCTGGCGAGCCAGCTGAGGGTGCTGGTCGGACAGCTTCGGCGCCGGATGCAGGATCGCGGCCATCTGGGAGATCTTACACCCTCCCAGGTGGCGGTTCTCAGGCGATTGGAGCGCGATGGGCCGGCAACCGTGACCGCGCTCGCCCGCGGCGAGGGCATGCGGCCGCAGTCGATGGGCACCAACGTCGCGGTGCTGGAAGCCGGCAGCCTGGTTAGCGGTGCCGCGGATCCGAATGACGGCCGGCAGACCTTGTTCTCGCTTACCACGGCGTGCCGGGAGCGGATCCTAGCCGGCCGGTTGGCGAGGGAAGACTGGCTGCTCCACGCGCTCCGGAAAACCCTGACCTCTCGGGAACAGGAAGAGCTCTCCCGGGCGGTGCTGCTGCTCAGGCGCCTCGCGGAGTCCTGAACTTCCGACCCAATGCCGCCCCACCTGCAAGCCAAGGATGCTCCTCATGCCCGTGACCGCACTCGATGCCAATCCGGCCCTGCTCGTCATCGATCTCCAGCAAGGCATCGTCGTCCTGCCCGCTGCGCACCCGATCGCCGAGATCGTGCAGCGGGCACGTGCCCTCGCGGACGCCTTCCGCCGGCATGACCTGCCGGTGGTGCTCGTGAACGTCGTTGGAGTCCCGCCAGGGCGCACCGAGCGGTCCTGGCGCGGAGAACTGCCCTCCGGCTTCGCGGAGCTCGTGCCCGAACTCGGTCGGCAACCGGGCGACCACCTGGTGACGAAGCGGACCGCGGGCGCCTTCACCCGGACCGAGCTGGAGACCTACCTGAAATCGAAGGGCGTCACCCAGGTGGTGATCGTCGGCGTTGCCACCAGCATGGGGGTCGAAGCGACCGCGCGTCAGGCGCACGAGCTCGGGTTCAACGTCGCCCTGGCGGTCGATGCCATGACCGACACCGACGCCGACCTGCATGCCAACAGCGCCACCAGGATCTTCCCGCGCCTGGGCGAGACCGGGTCCACCGCCGAGATCCTCGAACGGCTGGAGAGCCGAGGAGCCTGATGCGGCGCACCGCCGCGCGCTCCACCAGACGCTGACCGCACCGGGTGACCGAGGACGTCCACACGGACCGGCTGGATCCGACGGTCTGGAAGATCGCCTGCGTCGCGGCGATCGGCTCCTTCATGGCTCAGCTCGACGCCACGGTGGTGAACGTGTCGCTGTCGAGCTTGGCGCTGGACCTGCACGGCAGCCTCTCGAACACCCAGTGGGTCACGAGCGGCTACCTGCTGGCACTGGCGCTCACCCTGCCCCTGAACGGCTGGCTGGTCGACCGCATCGGCGCCAGGGCGCTCTACCTCTGCTGCTTCGCCAGCTTCACGCTCTCCTCGACCCTCTGCGGCCTTGCCTGGTCCACGGTTTCGCTGATCGGCTTCCGCATCCTGCAGGGCATGAGCGGAGGCCTGCTCGCGCCCATGGCGCAGATGCTGATCGCCCGCGCTGCGGGCGACCGCATGGCGCGGGTGATCGGCTTCGCCGCCATGCCCGTCCTGCTCGCGCCGCTGCTCGGGCCGGTGCTGGCCGGAAGCATCCTGCGCTTCGCTTCCTGGCGCTGGCTGTTTCTCGTGAACCTGCCGGTGGGCCTGGTCGCGCTCGGGCTGGCGGCGGCGTGCCTGCCGAACGACCGGGGCGAGGTGAAGCGCCGCAGCCTCGACTTTCCCGGACTGGCGCTGCTGTCGCCGGGCCTGGTGCTGTTCCTCTGCGGCACCGACCGCCTGGGGACGTCGGCGGGACGCGCAGCCCTCGCGCTGTCCCTGGCGATGCTGGCGCTGTTCGGTATCAGGGCCACGCGAAAAGGCGACGCGGCCCTCATCGACGTCCGGCTGCTCGGCCGCAAGGGCTTCTCCAGGTCCCTCGGCACGATGTTCATGGTCAACGGCGTGATGTTCGCCGGCCAGATGCTGGTCCCGATCTACCTGATGCGCGAGGTCGGCCTGTCGCCAAGCCGCACCGGCTGGCTGATGGCCCCGCTCGGGCTCGGCATGATGTGCACCTACCCGTTCATGGGTCTGCTGACGGACCGGTTCGGCATCCGCCGCGTCGCGGCGTCGGGAGCGCTGGTCGCCCTGGCAGGCACCCTGCCGCTCGTCTATCTGGCCAGCCATGGCCTCGTGATCTCGGTGCTGACGGCAGGCCTGTTCCTGCGCGGCGCAGGCATGAGCGCGATCGGCATCCCCTCGATCACCTCCGGCTACGCGTCCGTGTCGCGCCAGGACCTGCCGAACGCGACGACCGCGATGAACGTCGTGCAGCGCCTCGGCGGCCCCACCCTGACGACGCTCTGCGCGACCTTCCTCGGGTGGAAACTGGCAGCGGTCCCCTTGCCGGAAGCCCTCGCGCCGGCCTTCACGGCGACCTTCGCCCTGTTGTGCGGACTGCACGCGCTGCTGTTCGTCACGGCCCTGAGGCTTCCCCGGGTTGTCGATCCGGCGCGCGACGAGGCTCCTGCAGCGCTGCCCAATCCTGCAAGAGGCGGTCCCTGCTCCCGCCCGGCCGCATCCGGCCGCTCGCCTACACCCCGGTAGAGTATCGCCTCTACAGGCCGGCCCGGGTTCGCGCCTGGGGTGTTCGCGTCGAGAGGACTTCGGATCGCGCGGCCGGATGATCCGATGACCACATCCGGGTCGCCATCCGGATGATCGCCGCCGACTGCGGGTCCGGAGCCGCACTTGCTCCGACCGGGCAACCGCGGCGATACCAGGGTGAGCCGGCAGTGCCGCCGCCGCCACGACAGCGCGCTTCGGACGCCCAGCAGCGAGGAGAACCAGGATGGCAGATCTCGTGGCCGACCAGATGGTCAACACGCTCGCCGCCGCCGGCGTCGAGAGGATCTACGGCATCGTCGGTGGCCCCCGCCACCGGGTGCCCCCCGCGCGCCGCCCGGCCCGCGGGCGGCCCGGGG
>CAXTNV010000028.1:5103-27544 GCA_964245755.1 uncultured Acetobacteraceae bacterium
GAGGATCTCGGGCTGGGGGGGTCCATCCCCCACGGGCTTCACCGACGCGCTCCGCAGGCACGGCGGCATACGCTGGCTGCACACACGCCACGAGGAGGTCGCCGCCTTCGCCGCCGGTGCCGACGCGCACGTCACCGGCAAGCTCGCGGTCTGCGCCGGCTCCTGCGGTCCGGGCAACCTGCACCTGATCAATGGCCTGTTCGACTGCCATCGTTCCCGCTTGCCGGTGGTGGCGATCGCCGCGCACATCCCGTCGCCCGAGATCGGCACCGGTTTCTTTCAGGCCACGCACCCCGAACAGCTGTTCCTTGAGTGCAGCTCCTATTGCGAGCTGGTCTCGAGCCCGTCGCAGATGCCGCGCGTGCTCGAGATCGCGATCCGGCGCGCGGTGGCCGAGAGCTGCGTGTGCGTCCTGGTCATTCCCGGCGACGTCGCCCTGCTTCCCGCTGCGGACGGTCCGGCACCGAAGCCGGCCGCGCTGCTGCTGCCGCGACCCACGGTGGTACCCTCCGAGGAGACCGTCGGGCGGCTCGCGGAGCTGCTGAACGGCGCGGGCCGCGTCACCCTGCTGTGCGGCGCCGGCTGCGCGGGCGCACATGACGAGCTGATCGCGATCGCCGGTGCGCTCATGGCGCCGATCGTGCACGCGATGCGCGGCAAGGAGCACGTCGAGTGGGACAACCCGTACGATGTCGGGCTGACCGGGCTGATCGGCTTCTCGTCGGGCTACTACGCGATGGGAAGCTGCGACACCCTGCTGATGCTCGGAACCGACTTTCCTTACACCCAGTTCTACCCGAAGGGCGTCCGCGTGGCGCAGGTGGATATCCGGCCCGAGGCGATCGGCCGGCGCACCCCGATCGACCTCGGCGTGATCGGCGACGTGCGTTCGACCTTGCTGGCGCTGCTGCCGCTGCTGGCGGGAAAGCGGGACGACAAGCATCTCAGGACCTGCGTGTCGCACTATCGCGACGCGCGACAGGGCCTCGACGAGCTAGCCCGCGGCAAGCCCGGCGGCCGGCTGCACCCGCAGCACGTCACCCGCGTGCTCAACGAGAAGGCGGCGGAGGATGCGATCTTCACCTGCGACGTCGGCCTGCCGACCGTCTGGGCGGCACGCTACCTCGAGATGAACGGGCATCGCCGGCTGATCGGCTCGTTCTGGCACGGCTCGATGGCGAACGCGATGCCGCAGGCGCTCGGGGCACAGGCGGCCTCCCCGGACCGGCAGGTGATCTCCCTGTCCGGCGACGGCGGCTTCACCATGCTGATGGGCGACCTGCTGTCGGCCAGGCAGCTCGGCCTGCCGATCAAGGTCGTGGTGTTCAACAACGGCTCGCTCGGCTTCATCGAGCTCGAGCAGAAATCGTCGGGCTTCCTCGACACCGGCACCGGACTCGACAACCCCGACTTCGCCGCGATGGCGAACGCCATCGGCATACATGGCGTGCGCATCGAGGACCCGGACGAGCTGGAGGCGAAGGTGGCCGACGCGCTGGCTCATCCCGGCCCGGTGCTGATCGACGCGGTGGTCAACCGCATGGAGCTGGCAATGCCGCCGAAGGTGACGGCCGGCATGGCCAAGGGGTTCACGCTCTACATGCTGAAGGCGGTGATGAACGGGCGCGCCGACGAGGTCGTCGAACTCGCGCGCTCGAACCTGCTCCGTTAGGCGGGAAGCTTCGGTACAGGATTTTCAGCGTCAGAGTGCGATGCAGGCACAACCCAGTGCGACGATCGCGCAGGAGATCAGCCGTCGCCCGCCCATCGCTTCGTTGAGGAACGTACGACCGATCAAGGCGGCGAACACGACGCTCGTTTCTCGCAGAGCGGAGACAGCACCCATCACGCCATGCGCGCTGGCCCAGATCGCGCAGCCATAGGCCGCCATGGACACGACGCCGCCCATGACGGCGCGTCCTCGTCGCGTGAGCAGAGCCCAGACCACGGTGCCTACGCCGCCGAGCAGGAACAACCAGACGATGAAGGAGAGCGCTGAACCTGCCCTCCGCGCCCCGGTGCCGTCGACGATCGTGTAGCTCGCCGTGAGGGCGGCCGTCATGAGGGCGGCGACCAGCGCCGCCGCGGGAAGACGACGCGCTCCCGAGCGCCGGAGCGCCATGATGCCGGCCGAGTTGAGCAGAATCCCCGTAAGCCCGAGCCAACCCGGATGATCGCCGTCCACGATCGCGGACCGACGGTGACCATGATCGGAGAAGCGCCGCGCGAAATCGGGTAGATCTCCCCCAGCTGACCGTGCCCGAAAGCCCGCACCAGCGAGGCACGATAGCCGGCATGCGTGAGCGCGCCACCAGCCAGCCAAGGCCAACTCGCGGCGGCAGGGAGCGGCAGGAAAGGGAGAGCGACAGCCGATGCCGTCAGCGTCGTCACCTGCATGACCATCATGGTCCAAGCCCGGTCGCTGCCGCCGTTAAGCATGGCATTCCAGGTCGCGTGCAGCACCGCCGCCATCAGGATGAGGGCAGCCAGCGCGCCCTTCATGCCGGGAGCGCGTCGCGCAGGCAACGCGGAACGGGAGCACGAACGGCACGAAGCCGATCCGCGTCGGGTGCGACCGACACCGCATTGCCGCAGGCGACGCGGCGGGCCTGCCTTTCACAGCAGCGGCGGCACGGCATCGTCGACTTTGACCTCCAGCAGAAACGGCCCGTCGTAAGCCATCCCGCGACGCAGCGCCTCATCGAGCACTGCCGGGTCGGCGACGCGTTGCGCCGCGACGCCGTAGCCGGCGGCGAGATGGGTGAAGTCGAGACCGGGTATGTCGAGACCCGGCACTCCCGGCGTGCCCAGCTGCTGCTGGAACGATTTGAGGATGTTGTACGCGCCGTTCGCGACGATGATGAAAAAGATGTTCGTTCGGTGCTGGACTGCAGTCCACAAGGCCTGGATCACGTAGTTGGCCGAGCCGTCACCGACGATGGCGACGACCTTGCGGTTGGAGCCGACCTCGCGCTCCGCCAGGGCAACGCCGACGGCGGCGGGCAGCCCGTAGCCCAGCACCCCGCTCGACATCGAGAAGAAGCTTCTGGAGTCCGATGTCGGCAGCCGCTGGCGCAACGCCTTCATCGTGGACAGAGATTCCTGGACGATGACGCTGTCAGCCGGCCTGGTCCTGCCGATCGCCGCGTAGAGGAAGTCGGGGGTGATCCGTTCTCCGGCTTCCGGTTCACCACATGCGGCGATCGGGTCGGGAGCGGCGCGCCAGTTAGGTGGAAGTGCATCGGCCAGGACCGCACAGGCACGCGCCGGATCCGCGAGGAAGCTGTCGCCGATCCAGGCCGCTCCGGCATCGCCCGGGTTGTCGGTGACGTGGAAAAGGCGGCTTCCCTCGGGCACGACCGGGCCGCCGACGAAAGGATAATAGCGGAACACCGGAGCGCCGATCACGACGACCACGTCGCAGCCGTCGAGAGCCTCGCCGAGCGGCTTGATGGCGGCAGGCAGGACACCCCGATACAAGCGATGCGTCTCGGGAAACCCGGGGCGTCCCTCCGACGGGGGCGCCCATACCTTGGCGTTCAGGCGTTCGGCCAGACGCACGCCGCTCTGCCATCCATCGTCCCGATCCACCGCGCCGCCCAGCACGAGGGCCGGTGCGCGTGCGGTCTCGAGCGCCTCGATCACCGGCCTAAGTCGATCCGCGTCCGCTCCGAGCCGCCCCTCGATCCTGCGGGACGGGATCGGCTTGTCGAAGGGCGCTTCGAAGTCATCCATCGGGATCGACAGGAACACCGGCCCGGCTGGCGCCTGCACTGCCGCCGCATAGGCGCGCAGCAAGGCTGCAGGCGCGTCTTCCGCGCGCGTCGTCTCGTAGGACCACTTGACGAAGGGCGCCGCGATGGCGTGCGGCGCCGGGTTGATCAGGCAAGGCTCGTGCAGAAGCATCTCGCGCGTCTGCTGTCCGGCGACGATCACCAGCGGCGCGCGGTTGTAGCACGCGCTCTCGATGTTCCCCAGCGCGTTGCCCATTCCGGCAGCGGTGTGCAGGTTGACCAACGTCGCCCTACCCGTCCGCAGCGCATACGCGTCGGCCATCGCGACCGCGGACGCCTCCTGCAGCACCAGGACGTATCCGAAATCTTCCGGGTAGTTCTCGAGCATCGTCTCTTCGGTCGATCCCGGATTGCCGAAGATGGTCGTCATGCCGAGCTGGCGGCAGACTTCGAAGAACGCGGTCCGGACGGTCATCTTCGATGCGATCCCCATCCCCAGCTGGCTCCGGACGTTGTCGACAGTTTCTCGCACGGTGGTCATCCAGGCATCCCTTTCCAGCCGATGGACACGGGCAACTTGAACCGAAGTTGCGTTCGTCGATCAGACCAGCCGGACGCTCAACGTGCCCAGCCCTTCGATGGACGAGACCACCTCGTCCCCTGCCTTGAGCCAGTTGCGCTCCTCCGGCGGTGCCTTCTCGCCGAAGATGACGCCCTGCGGGGTTCCGGTGAAGAGGATGTCGCCGGGCTTGATGGTCATGATGCCGGCGACGTAGGCGATCAGCTTGCGACAGTCGAAGATCATGTCCGCGGTCGTCCAGTCCTGCCGCTTCTCGCCGTTGACGGTGGTCTGGAGCTTCAGGTTGTTCGGGTCGGGAACGCGGTCGCGCGTGACCAGCCAGGGGCCGACCGGAGCGAAACCGTCCGACGCCTTGCCGGCCAGGAACTGGGTGGTCACGGTCTGCATCTTGCGCGCGCTGAAGTCGTTGCCGACGGCGTAGCCGGCGACTTGGTCTAGCGCGTCGGCCTCCGGGATGCCGGTGAACTCGCGGCCGAACACGATCACGAGCTCGGTCTCGTAGTCGAAGCGGTCGTCGATCTTCGTCGGCAGCTTGATGGTGCCGCCGTGATGGTTCAGCGCGTTGTGGAACTTGCTGAACAGGGGCGGAGCCTTGGGTATCGGTGTTCCAGTCTCCTCCGCATGCCTCTGGTAGTTGAAGCCGATACAGATGATCTTCTCCGGGCGCGTCACCAGCGGTGCGAACGCCACCTGCGACAGCGGCACGATGACCGCGGCGCGCTTGTGCTCAGAGACCGCCTCCATGAGGCCACGCAGCTCCGGCGCGAGTGCGTTCTTGAGCAGGTCGTCGAGATTGTCCGGCGCCGGAAGGCCGAGGGCGCTCGCGGTCGCCCCGACGTCCAGCACGCCGTCATCCACCTCGACCCCGAGCGAGATGTCGTCACGTATACGGATGTTGGCTATCCGCAGGCCGAGGCTGGCCACCTCGTCGCGCTGCGTATGGTCTGACACCATCGTCTTGCTCTCTTTCCAGGAATTCAGGAGATCCGGTGGACGTGATGCGGTGGCCGATCACCCGCCCGCGTCCGACGTCCGTTCCGGTGGTGGAAGTCGATCCCGTCAGTCGAAGAAAGCCGCAGCGTGCGGGATCGTCGCGTTCTGCGCCACGTCGTGATTCAGCCACAGCAGCGCTCCCTCGGCACGGACGATGGCTTCCATCTTGTCCATCGAGGCGCGCGACTGGGACTCGTCGCTGTTCAAGGTCGGGACCAGGCGGTGGTCGAGGTTGGTCTTGAAGTGCGCGACGTCGGCACTCAACATCACCGGGCCGGTCCTGGGCAGGCGGACGAGGAGCGAGCTGTGGCCCGGGGTGTGGCCGGGCGTGGCGAAGATGCGCATCGAGCCGTCCGCGAACAGGTCGCAATCGCCGGGCACCAGCTCGATCTTTCCGTTCTTTACCGTGTCGTAAAGCTCCGGGACGTAGCCGTGTTTCTTGTAGTCCCGACCGAACATGGCCCGATGCTCGGCCTCCTGCACATACCAGGTGGCGTGCGGGAACAGGTGGCAGTTGCCGACATGGTCGAAGTGAGCGTGCGAAAGCACGACCGTCTTGATGTCGGCCGGCGTCAAGCCGATCTCGTCGAGCTGACCCGCGAGAGGGCGGGTGACGATCCCGCGTATGTTGTGCGCGATCACCTTGCCGCCTGACGTGTTCATGAGGCTGTCGTCGAGGCCGGTGTCCCAGAGTATCCAGTCGCCCGCCCGCCGGATGAGGTAGGCGTTGCAGCTCAACGCCACCGGCTTTCCCGGATCGACGCCGGGCGAGTAGACGGACCGGTCGGGTGCGACCGCGTCGCCACCGTCGAGAACGTAGAGCCGGTCGATCATTCCCGGGCGATGGGACGACCCGTCTGACGCCGGGCTCCCGCCGGCGCTCATGACAGGTGGACCCGAAGCTCGCCCAGACCCTCAATGCTGGAGACGACCTCGTCGCCCGGCTTGAGCCAGCGGCGCAACACCGCAGGCAATTTCTGCCCGAAGATCACCCCCTGGGGTGTGCCCGTGAACAGGACGTCACCGGGCTTGAGGGTCATGATGCTCGAGCAGAAGGCGATGAGCTTGCGGCAGTTATAGATCATGTCCGCGGTGTTCCAGTTCTGTCGCTCCTCGCCGTTCAGGTGCGTCTTCAGTGTGAGGTCGTTGGGGTCGGGAACACGATCGCGGGTAACCAGCCAAGGCCCGATCGGTGCGAAGCCGTCGGAGATCTTGCCGGCGGTGAACTGGGTCGTCGCGGTCTGCAGCTTGCGGGCGCTGATGTCGTTGCCGACCGCATATCCGGCGAGATAGTCGAGCGCGTCGGTTTCCTCGACGTCACGACACTCGCGGCCGAAGACGAGCACGAGTTCGGTCTCGTAGTCGAAGTGGCTGTCGAGATCGGCCGGCAGCTTCACCAACCCCTCATGATGGTTCAACGCATTGTTGAACTTGGCGAAAAGTGGCGGCGCCTTGGGAGTCTCGGTTCCGGTCTCCTCGGCGTGCTTCTGGTAGTTGAACCCGATGCAGATGATCTTCTCCGGACGAGTGACCACCGGAGCGAAGGCCACTTCTTCCGACCTGACTAGGACGACAGCGTCGCGCTGTTGTTCGGCCGCCGCACGGACGGCGCGGACCTGAGCGCCCGACCGGTTCTGCAGAAGGTCGTCAAGGTCGCGAGGTGCCGGGATACGCAATGCCGCAGCAGTGGCGGTGACGTTGATGACACCTGCCTCCGTTTCGAGGCCGAGTGCGTATCCTGCCGGGGTGCGGAGGTTCGCGAGCCTTGCGTCGAGTGTTCCTACGTCTTCCTGTTCGTGTTCAGTCAAGGTCATCGTTGTTCCTCATAATCGTCGATCCCTCGGCCCAGCGGCCTCGAAGCCGTCCACCAGGACAGGCGCTGCAGAGTTTTCCGGTGAGATCCGCCGCCCGAGGATCTCCTGCGAGACCATGGTCCACTCGTCCGCAGCGCGACGGATCCACTCCACTGCTTTCCTATAGAAGCTTATTGTCTTCGATGGAAGACCTGCCGGCAAGAAAAACGGCATCCTCCTCGGCCTCGATCGGATCAACGTGGCCAGGCCGGTGGCGCTGGCGCTGCGGCTTCCATGAAAGGCGGGGCAAATGCATGGCCGGAGGTCGAACGGTAAGCCGCGGAGCATTCGAGCCCCCTCTGTGCGAACAACGCCTTCGGTCGTGACGGCCTGGCCGGACGACCCGCGCGCAAGCGTCTCCTTGCAAGCCCTGATGGATGTTATCCTCGCGCGAGACCTCGAGGGGGCGGGTTGTAAGTGGCCGAGAGCAGCGAGAGAGCCGGGACGAAGGTTCGGGTCAAGGATGACAGCCGGGAGTTCGGGGAGCGGGTCCGCCAGCTCCGCGAGGGTGCCGATATCACGCTGTTCCAGCTGTCCGAACGATCAGGCGTCAGCCGCGCAATGTTGTCGAAGGTCGAGCGGGGCGAGAAGAATCCGACAATCGGTATCGCCAAGCGCATCGCGCACGCGCTCAACACGACGTTGTCCTTTCTGACCGGCACGCGGGAGCAACGACGAACGGCGATGATCCTTCCGGAGAAAGAGCGGCCTATCTTCCGCGATGAAGAGACCGGCTTCGAGCGTCACATCCTCTCGCCGGTGTTCGCAGGAAGTACGACCGAGGTCGTCTATCACCACCTGCCCGCGAAGACTTCCACCGGACTGCTGCCGGCATATCCGGCCGGAACGGAGAAGTATGTGATCCTCGCCCAGGGGGAAGTCATCGTCAAGATCGAAGGAACCGAGCATCGGCTGAAGAAGGGAGATGCTTTCTTCTTCGAGGCGGACCTCGAGCACGCCTTCGAGAACCCGACCGCCAGGCCCAGCAACTACTATCTTTTCATCTCGAGATGCGTCTGAGTGGCGCAGGTGACAGACGATCTCCGGCCTGACGCGCTGCGCCGCGATCGTCACCAGGACCATCGCCGACAGGCTCACGCCGTCAGCCAGGCAGTCACCGCGCCCCCGCCGCACGGGTGCGGGAACGCGTCGGTGGGTGCCCAGGCGTTATCGGCTCTCGACGCTGCCCTGCGAGGCTGCGTGGTCCTGCAGCGCCGTGCAGGCCTCGGTCCAGGCGCGATCGTCCGGATATAGCGCCGAACGCAGATACGCCCAGACGAGCCTCTGGACCACGGCCAGGCGATCGGGGTTCTCGTCCTTGGTTTCCGCCGCATCGTAGCCGGCGATGCCACCCAGCCCGTGCTGTGCTCCGAACAAGGTCAGCAGAGACTTTCTCCCGGCACTGCAGCGATAGGCATCCGCGTGCCAGTCGGCACCGCGAACCGTGAGATGCGGAGACTCGTCGCGATCGCCGACAACCACCAGGGCCTGTGTCGTCATGAAGGAGTAGTCGGGGTTCAGTGCCGAATAGGTCCGGGCTGCGACGTCGCTCAGATCGGCACCGCCGTTGCCAGGTGGGGTGAGCAGCACGCCCGCAGTGATGCGCGGCTCGATCATGTTCACGTCGGTCGCGTCCGCATCCTGAGGATCGGTCAGCCGTGCGCCGAGCAACATGCCGACGGTCTGTCCACCCAGCGAATGTCCGACTGCAGCGACCTTGCTTCGGTCGAGGCGGCCCTGGACCGCGGGCATCGCAGCTTCGATCTCGTCGAGCCGGTCCAGGATGCGCTTCATGTCCTCCACCCGCGAGCGCCAGAACAACGGACCGCCCGGCGCGTCGGATGGCAGGCCGGCCACTTTCGAGTTCAAGTGCGTAGGCTGGATCACGACGAAGCCGTGGGCAGCCAGGAAATCCACGATCGGGCCGTAGCCGTCCTTGGATGGGATGTAGAGCGACGGTCCATGACCGTGCGACAGGAGTATGATGGGCAGGTTGCTCCCGGTGAGCGGAGCCGTGACCCTCAGTTCGAGATCCAGCCCCCGGTCCGGTGCGGCCAGCGTCACCGGGGTCACTGAAACCACGGGCGTCGGATCGGCGGTGGGAATAAGGCGGGCCTCGTTGATCAGATTGTTCATGGCTTGTCTTCCTTTGTTCGGTCGCGCGTCGCCTTGACCGTGGGTCGAAAGGGGGCGACGCGGCTCTCGCGAGCCCAACGGTCGCCCTGGCCGAAGATCTCCCGGGCAGTTGCCGTCGACGTGCCTCCGAGGGCACTCAAGAGGCCGATCCCCGCGTTGTTCACCGGCACGCCGATCGGTTCCGCGTCGTGAAGCGCCGCAATGATCCTTGCCACATCGGTGACGTCGAGGAGCACGACCTTCAGGCGCCCGGACCGCGACGGCACGTCATTGCGCAGCGTCCGCAGCGACGCGATGAGCGTTCAGTCGCGTCGCGGAAGCCGGCGTGCGGTGGCCGGGGCAAGGCCGGATGCGCGACCGGTGATCGAGATGGTGTTCATGAAGGCTCCTGTCGGTGTTCCCTGGGAGCCAAACAGTAGGCCAGCGCGGCCGGACCTGCTACGACCTGAAGTCCGAGAAGCATTTGCAGGAGTCCGGAATGGTCGATCCATTCGGCGAGGTTGTCGGCCTGCTCCAGCCGGGTCCCTCCACCTCCAAGGTCGTCGAGGGAGCGGGTTCCTGGGTGGTTCGCCGCTCGGACCTGGGACGTCCGTTCTACTGCGTGATCCTCGACGGCTGCTGCCGTCTCGCCGTCGAGCAACGCAAGCCGATCACCCTCGGGAAGGGCGACTTCGTCCTGATCCCGTCGGCCTACGATTTCGCGATGTCGAGCCTTGGGCAGTCGCCATCGGATGACGTCGAGACACCGCCGGTCGTGCTGCGCCCCGGCGAGGTCAGGCTGGGAAGTGAGGACGAAGCGCCTGACGTCCGGATGCTCGTCGGCCACTGCGTCTTCGGCTCCAGCGACGCGGCCTTGCTGGTGTCGCTCCTGCCGCAGCTGGTGCACGTCTGCGGCGAGCCCAGGCTCGCCATCCTCGTGCAACTCGTGGACGAGGAATCGCGTGGGCTGCGGCCGGCACGGGACGTCATCCTGGCGCGACTGCTCGAGGTCCTGATGATCGAGGCCCTCCGCTGCATGACGGGAACGGCGACATCGCCGGGGCTGCTGCGCGGGCTCGGCGACGAACGGCTGGCGATCGCGCTGCGGCAGATGCACGAACGTCCGACTTCGCCCTGGACCGTCGCGCAGCTGGCGAAGGAAGCAGCGCTTTCCCGCTCCACCTTCTTCGACCGCTTCCGACGCGCGGTCGGCATCGCGCCGATGGCGTATCTGCTCGCCTGGCGCATGGCGCTGGCTAAGGACCTGCTCCGGCACAAGGAGACCGGCGTCGCCGAAGTGGCGGCACGTGTGGGCTACAGCTCCGCGAGCACGTTCAGCGTCGCGTTCGCCCGCCACGTCGGGTTGCCACCTTCGCGGTATGGGCAGGAGCAGAAGGCAGTCTGATGTTCCTGCGTCTGCACGCCGGCAAACACACGGTCAGCTCGGCGCTCAGGGCTTTGCTTCAGGTTCCTGGTCGCTTGTTCCTATGAACCGCACCAGGCGATCGTGCATGGCGTGTCGAATGCCCGGGTTCACATAGGGCTCGTGGCCGGCCGGGTAGAACTGGTACTCGATGTTTCCGTCGAGCGACCTCGGCATCGCGAGGTGCTTCATCTCGAACATCGACGCAAAGAACGTGGTGCTGAGATCGAAGTAGCCTCCCATGACCAGGAGATGCATCTTCGGGTTCCTCTCTAACGTCTGGGCGAGGTCGGGGAGCACGTTGTAGAAGCCGAGCCACGGCTTGCCCGCGTTCGTGTGATAGATGTCCCACTTCAGGTCGGGCACGTCCGCGTCGGCCTGGTAGGTCAGGTCTCGGCCGAAGTGGAGCGTGTTGCGCGCGTAGCTGTTCACCCCGGCGGCGATCGCCGAGCTGGTCGAGTTCGCGAACGGGTCGTATTGCGCTTCGGCCGCCATCGGGTCCATCGCTGGCCCGTCATAGCGGGCGTCCAGCCGGCCGATCGTGAGGTCGGAGCGCGCCAGCAGCATCTTCTCGTATTCGGACCCTGTCAGACGAAGATCGGCCTTTAACCACGTCGCAGCGGGTATACCCGTGAAGCTTTCGAGCTTTGCCGCGACCGCCTGCTCCGCCGCCTGGGACAAGCCGGAACCAGCGAGCAGCGCGCTTGCGTAGTCGCCGAGTGCATAGCGCTCCACCTCGGCAAGCCAAGGCTCGAGTTGAGCCGGCCGGTTCGGCACGGTGTGGTGGAACCACGCGATGGCTGCGTAGCTCGGCAAGGCCAGGAAAATCGCGTTCTCGACGCCGGGATTGGCTTTCGCGCCGTCCAGGAAATCGTCGAAGTTGAGGTATTGGCCAACTGAAATGATCCCGTTCAGATCGATGTCGTCTTGCAGCAGTTGCCACCCCAGCGCGGCGTTCCTCACCGTTCCGTAGCTGTGCCCGAACAGGTATTTCGGCGAGTCCCAGCGTTGATACTTCGTAAGGAACCGCTGAATGAAGCGGGCGAAGGCGCTTGCGTCCTGGTCGATCCCGTAGAACGCCTTGGTGGCGTCCTGCCCCTGTATGCTGCCGAACCCGGTTCCGGGCGCGTCGATGAACACGAGGTCGCCTGCGTCGAGCAGACAATCTGGATTGTTCACCACTCGATACGGTCCGCCGACCGGATGCTGCAGATCTGGAATGACCACCTGCACCGGCCCGAAGCTCGCCATCAGCAGGCTCCGGCTGGAGGAACCCGGACCACCGTCATAGATGAAGACGATCGGTCGCGTCCCGGGCTTCGCGCTCCTCGCGAAGTACGCCGTGTACGACATGCGTGCCGTCGGCGGCTGCTGCTCGGGCCCTGCCCGCAGATCCGGTTCGGTCCCGTTTCGATACGCGCCGTCAAGTCCGAGCTTGGCGTCCTGCGCATCGCTCGCCCCGACGATCAGCGAGCCCGCGACCGCTGTGTAGGCGACGCTTGACCCGCCCGCGAGCGATACCGACCCGGTAGTCGAGGAGTCCGATCCTGGCGTCTGCGTGCTGTCGCGAGCCGGATCGGAAAGCAGGTGGCCGGTCGCCGCCGCATCGGCTGCCTCCGAATGGCCAGCATGGAAGCCTAGCGCGAGCAAGCAATACACCGGGGCGCGAAGCAGCAGCGGGGAGCGTGGTGTCGCGCGTCCGCCCGGGGCGCGATCAGGTCGCCAACCGCGTCGCGACGAAGCCACTGCTGCCGTTCGACGACAAGTCATGGCTTCTCTCCTTCCCGAGGCTTGGCACGATGCCGGGCGGTCACGCCTGCCGTGCCAATCATGCTCGCCGAAGAGCCTCTGCCGCGGCAACCCATAAGCAGGACTGCCAGTTGTCGCACCTGTTGCCGACGCGACCGGGATATTCGGGGATCACCGCGGCGGATGTGCAATGGCCTCGGACCAGGCTAGACGCGATGCCAGGCCGCGGCAGACGAGGTCACGCATCCTGTTAGCCGCTATACCCGGATAATCTCACTACTTCAACAACATGGACGGCCTGCCCATAACCTTCCGACACCTTGGAGATTGACTGATGCGCGTATTCGTAACCGGCGCGACCGGCTTCATCGGTTCCGTCGTCGTTCCAGAACTGATCAACGCGGGCCATCGGGTACTTGGGCTGACACGGTCCGACGCGGGAGCACGGTCCCTGATCGCCGCCGGTGCCGAGGCGCATCGAGGAAATATCGAAGACCTGGATAGTCTGCGTGACGGAGCGGCCAAGTCGGACGGCGTGATACATACCGCGTTCGACCACGACTTCTCGAATTTCGTCGCGAACTGCGAGAAGGACAGACGTGCCATCGAGGCTCTCGGCGGCGCGCTTGCCGGATCCGACCGGCCTCTGGTCATCACGTCCGGGACCGGGATGGGCAACGCCGAGCCTGGTCAGCCGGCGACCGAGGACATCTTCAATACCGGTCATCCAAATCCCCGTGTCGCGTCGGAACTAGCGGGAGCCTCGGTGTCGGCGACCGGGGTCAACGTCTCGGTGGTGCGCCTTCCCCAGGTTCACGACCCGGTCAAGCAAGGTCTCATAACCGTGGCAGTGGCCATAGCCCGCGAGAAGGGTGTCTCGGCATACGTGGGCGAGGGCCGGAACCGTTGGCCGGCGGCGCACGTAGTGGATGTCGCTCGTCTCTACAGGCTGGCGCTGGAAAAACGGGAAGCCGGCTCGAGGTACAACGCCGTGGCTGAGGAAGGCATAGCGGTCCGTGAGATCGCGGAAGTCGTGGGTCAGGGCCTGAAGGTGCCGGTGGTGTCACTGTCGCCCGAAGAGGCGGCAGATCATTTCGGTTGGCTCGGTGCATTCGCCGGTCTGGATCTCCCCGCCTCAGGTGCGCAGACCCAGGAACGGCTCGGATGGCGGCCGACCGGCCCCGGGTTGATCGCCGACCTACGGCAGATGCGCTATCTCGACGCCTGAGCAGAGCCCGCCGCGGAGGAGCGACGGAGCCTGGCGAGAAGCACCGCCGACCCCTTGCCTCGACCCGCGCGGCTACTGCAGGCCCCCTGCCTTCTCGATGAAGCTGGCGATCGTGGAAACGCCCCCGCCCGCCTTGATGTTTGCAAACACGAAAGGTCGGGTGCTGCGCATCCTTCGGGCATCACGATCCATGACTTCCAGGCTTGCTCCGACATGCGGTGCCAGGTCGATCTTGTTGATGACCAGGAGATCGCTGCGCGTGATGCCGGGACCGCCCTTGCGCGGGATCTTGTCGCCGGCGGACACGTCGATCACGTAGATGGTCAGATCCGCAAGTTCCGGGCTGAAGGTGGCGGCGAGGTTGTCGCCGCCGCTTTCGATCAGCACCAGATCGAGCGACGGGAAGCGGCGCGTCAGCTCCGCGATGCCGCTCAGGTTTATGCTCGCATCCTCCCGGATGGCTGTGTGCGGGCAGCCGCCGGTCTCGATCCCGAGGATCCGCTCGGCATCGAGCGAGCCCGCCGCGATCAGGAACTCCGCGTCCTCCTTGGTGTAGATGTCGTTCGTCAGGGCAGCGATCTCGTAGCGGTCGCGGAACGTGCGGCACAGGGCATCCATCAGCGCGGTCTTGCCGCTGCCGACCGGCCCTCCGATGCCGACCCGGAGTGGGCCATGGGAGTCGACCGTCGCATCGTCGTTCATGTCCTGAACAGCCTCGTTGTTTGGGTTTCGTGGCGCATGGCGGCGATGTCCGACGTCAGGCAACAGCCGCCCAAGCTGTCCAGGCTCGCGCCGGCGCTGCGTCGCGTCATCTCCAGGAGCGCCGGTTCGAGGGCGGCCAGGCAGCGCAGGCCGTCGGTCTGGCCGAGCGGGATAAGTCGTACTGCCGCCGAGACGAGGTTGGTGAGACTGGCATGGCCGGCCGCCAGGCACGCCTCTTCCTCGCCGATCCCGCCGAGGCGCAAGGTCGCTCCGATCACCACCGGGAGAGGCCAGCGATCGACAGCCTCGATCCCGCGCAGGCAAGCGGGCAGCTGCCCCCAGACCGCGATCGCGCGCGAGAAGGCAGCGCCCTGGGTCACGGTCTCATGCTGGCGCTCGAGCGACGACGCGCAGGCAGCACCCTGATCCGCCAGCAGGCGCAGTTGCCGTTCATCCTGCGCCTGCCAGGCATGGCGCAGGAGGATCGCGTCCGACCACAGGCTGCCATGAAGCAGGAGTGCCTTCAGCCAGTCGGCGAGCTGTGCGCGATCGACGATCGCACCGCTTTCGACCGCCCACTCGACGCCGTGGCTGTAGGCAAAGCCACCGGTCGGAAAGGCCGGCGAAAGCCAGGTCAGCAGCCTGGGCAGGACTTGCGGACCCATCGCGATCAGGGGTGATGGTGGTGCTGCGGCACGTGCGTGTTCACCTCGTAGGCGCCGGTCTCGGGATCGAAGGGCGCCTCGATCGGATCGGCTCGACCGCCCAGCCCCCGCACCATGTCGGCGATCACGTCGTCCTCCCTGATCAGAAGCCGGCCGGGGAGCAGCGCGGTCGGCAGATGCCGGTTGCCGAGGTGCCAGGCGAGCCGAAGCAGTGCCGGCGCGTCCACCGCCGTGATCACGAGGAGCCGCTCCGGACGTGCAACAATCCGCACGACGCGCCCGTCCTCCAGGAGCAGGCCGTCGCCGTCACGGAGATGACATGCCTGCTTCAGGTCGAGCAGAACGTCGAGCCCGCCGTCGGTCCGCAGCAGGATGCGTCGCCGATAGCGCTGCTCGTGGTCGGCAACGACGTGGTCGATCTCCAGCGATGCATCCCAGCTCCCCGCCGCGAGGACCGTGCGGGCGCGCATCAGAAGAGGAAATAGCGCTGCGCCATGGGCAGCACCTCGGCGGGTTCGCAGGTCAACAGGACACCATCCGCACGCACTTCGTAGGTCTCAGGATCCACCTCGATGAGCGGCAGCGCGTCGTTGTGGATCATGTTGCGCTTGCCGATGCCGCCGCGTGTATCGCGAACCGCCGACAGCGCGCGGCGCAAGCCCAGGCGCCGCCCGATATCGTCCTGCAGCGCGGCCCCGGAGACGAAGGTGATGCAGGTCGACGCCAGTGCCCCGCCGAGCGCGCCGAACATGGGCCGCCCGTGCACCGGCTGTGGCGTCGGGATCGATGCGTTGGGGTCTCCCATCATGGACCAGACGATCGCGCCGCCCTTGATGACGACATCCGGCTTCACCCCGAAGAACATCGGATGCCAGAGCACCAGATCGGCGAGCTTGCCAGGCTCCACGGATCCGACCTCGTGGGAGATTCCGTGCGCGATGGCGGGATTGATCGTGTATTTGGCGATGTAGCGCTTCGCACGCATGTTGTCGGCTTCGCCGTCGCCTGCCAGGGCGCCGCGCTGCGCCTTCATCTTGTGGGCGGTCTGCCAGGTCCGGATGACGACCTCGCCGACCCGTCCCATCGCCTGGCTGTCCGAGGAGATCATCGAGAGCACGCCGAGATCGTGGAACACGTCCTCTGCGGCGATCGTCTCGCGGCGGATCCGGCTCTCGGCGAATGCGATGTCTTCCGGCACCGAGCTGTCGAGGTGATGGCACACCATGAGCATGTCGAGATGCTCTTCGAGGGTGTTCACGGTGAACGGCCGCGTCGGGTTGGTGGAGCTCGGCAGCACGTTCGGCAGCCCGGCCACGCGGATGATGTCGGGCGCGTGGCCGCCGCCGGCGCCTTCGGTGTGGAAGGCATGGATCGTGCGGCCGGCGAAGGCGGCGATGGTGTCCTCGACGAAGCCGCTCTCGTTCAGCGTGTCGGTGTGGATCATCACCTGCACGTCCAGGCGATCGGCAACCGACAGGCAGCAATCGATCGCCGCCGGTGTTGTTCCCCAGTCCTCGTGCAGCTTCAGGCACGAGGCGCCGGCTCGGACCATCTCCTCCAGGGCCGCCGGCCGCGAGGCGTTGCCCTTGCCGGAGAAGGCAACGTTGACCGGCAGCGCCTCGGCCGCCTGCAGCATCCGCGCGAGATGCCATGGACCAGGGGTGCAGGTCGTGGCCGACGTGCCGGTGGCCGGGCCGGTGCCGCCGCCGATCATGGTCGTGATGCCGGACGACAGCGCCTCCTCCACCTGCTGCGGGCAGATGAAGTGGATATGGCTGTCGATCCCGCCGGCGGTCAGGATCCTCCCCTCGCCCGCGATGATCTCGGTGCCGGGACCGATGACGATGTCGATCCCGGACTGGGTGTCGGGGTTGCCCGCCTTGCCGATGACCCCGATGCGTCCGGCAACCAGGCCGACATCGGCCTTGACGATGCCCCAATGATCCAGGATCAGCGCGTTGGTGATCACAGTGTCGGCCGCACCCTCGGCGTTGCTGCGCTGCGACTGCGCCATGCCGTCGCGGATCGTCTTGCCGCCGCCGAACTTCGCCTCGTCGCCGTACTGCGTCAGGTCGCGCTCGACCTCGATGAGCAGCCCGGTATCGGCCAGCCGCACCCGGTCGCCGGTGGTCGGCCCGTACATGTCCGCATAGGCGCGTCGGCTCAGTCTGGCCATCAGTCCAGCGCTCCCATGACCTGTCCCCGGAAGCCGACCACCTGCCGCGACCCGCCGATCGGGATCAGGGCGACGCTCCGGCTCTGGCCCGGCTCGAACCGGATGGCGCCTCCGGACGGCACGTCGAGACGGCGGCCGCGCGCCGCCGTGCGATCGAAGGACAGCGCCCGGTTGGTCTCGGCGAAATGGTAGTGGCTTCCCACCTGGATCGGGCGGTCGCCGGTATTGACGACATCGAGCACGACCGCGTCGGCGCCGTCGTTGAGGACGATCTCGCCGGCCAGCGTAAGGACCTCGCCGGGAACCTCGCCGGGCGCCAGGATCTCCGCCTGCATGACGCTAGCGGATCGGGTCATGGACGGTCACCAGCTTGGTCCCGTCCGGAAAGGTGGCCTCGATCTGCACGTCGGGGATCATCTCGGGCACTCCCCGCATGACCTGTTCGCGCGTCAGGACCGTGCCGCCGGCTTCCATCAGGTCTGCCACGCTCCGCCCGTCGCGTGCGCCCTCGACCACGAAGTCGCTGATCAGCGCGATCGCTTCCGGATGGTTCAGCAGGACGCCGCGCTCGAGACGGCGTCGTGCAACCTGCGCCGCCATGGCGATCAGAAGCTTGTCCTTCTCGCGCGGCGTCAAGTTCATGCCGACATCTTCCCATTCCGCATCATCCTAGCTGCGCCAGACCCGCGGGAGCGGCCTGCCGTCGCGCAGCGTCTCCAGCACCCGCACCAGGCATGCGCGCTGCCGTGCCGCATCACGGCCAACCATGCGCACCACCAGCATGCCGTCCCATGCCGATGCTCCGGCATCCGGATCGGCCACCTCGTCCAGCAGGGCGCGCACGCGGCCCAGCCTGTCTCGGGCATCCGCGGCCACCAGGATGACGGTGGCGGCTGCGGTCGCGCCGTTCCCCACCGCCCGGCGCTCCAGCAACTCGTGCGCGTCCCCGTCGATGCGCAGGCTGTCGAGGAGTATCAGCCGGCCTGCGCGGACGATCTCGATCCTGTCCTCGAACGCGAGCGAGCGGACGATCTCTCCAGAGCCCACGCGGCCGAACACCCGGCACTCCGCGAGGAGCAGCCGTGCCGTGTCGTGCATCTCCACGCGGAGGCGACGGACGAGTGCCGCGCAGTCGAAAAGGATCGTCTCCTGGGGAAGCCATTCCAGGGCGGCGTCCGCATCGAGCCGGATCGACACGTCGATCGTGGCCGATGCTTCGCCCGGACGCGCCCGATAACACCGCTCGGCGGCCTGGGTGGTCAGGAGCAGAGAAGCCCCCTCGCGGCAGCGGACCGTGCTGTGCAGCCGGTCGCAGGCGGCGACGCCGCCCGAGCTGTTGACCAGCACGCCCTCCAGCGCCGCGCCCGTCTCCCGGCGTGGGAACAGCAGCTTGAGGCAGCCCTCCTGGCGCAGTCCGAGCAACCGGGTCGCCTCTGCCCGGCGTCCCACGTCGAGGCGGAGCGCGCCGTGCGCCCGCTGCAGGCCCGGACCGGTCGGCCCGGTGCTCGCTCGTTCGTCTCCACCAGGCGGCCATGCATCCAGAGGATGATCCAAACCGGCTCCTGTCGCGCCGCGCAGGAATACGCTCCGGCATGCTCCGGCCGGGCATCTAGATCGTCACGTGTCCGCGCAACGCCGTCTCATCGAGGTCGGTGGCCTCACCCTGCATCACCACCTGCCCACGGTCCAGCACCGTGATGTGCTGGGCGAGCGCGCGTGCGAACTCGTAGTACTGCTCGACGAGCAGGATGGCCATGTCGCCGCGGTCGCGCAGCAGGGTGATGATGCGGCCGATGCTCTTGATGATGCTCGGCTGGATTCCCTCCGTGGGCTCGTCCAGCACCAGCAGGCGCGGGCGGATCACCAGCGCGCGTGCGATCGCAAGCTGCTGCTGCTGGCCCCCGGACAGGTCCCCGCCCTGCCGGCGCTGCATCTGCGCCAGGATCGGAAACAGCTCGAAGATCTCGTCGGAAACCCTGCGTTCGCGTCTCGGCAGCAGGCTGAAACCGGTTTCCAGGTTCTCGCGGACGCTCAGCAGCGGAAAGATGTCCCGCCCCTGCGGCACCGACGCGATACGCCGGCGTGCGCGCTGATGCGTGGAGAGCCGGGTGATGTCCTCGCCGTTCCAAAGGATGCGGCCGCGCGTCACGGGATGAACCCCGGTCACCGCACGCAGCAGGCTGGTCTTGCCCACGCCGTTGCGACCGAGCAGGCAGGTGACGTCGCCGATGCGGGCGCTGATCGACACCCCGCGCAGCGCGATCGCGGCGCCGTAATGCAGGTCTATCGAGTCTGCCTGAAGCATGCGCCCCCCCTTCATCGTCGCCGCCTTCATCGTCGCCGCCTTCATCGTCCAAGATAGACCTCGACCACCCGGGGGTCGGTGCTGACCTCGTCCAGGGCGCCTTCCGCCAGCACCGAGCCCTCATGCAGCACCGTCACCCGCACGGCCAGGGCGCGCACGAAGTCCATGTCGTGCTCGACCACGACCACGGTGCGGGTGCGGTTGATCTCGCGCAGCAGCTCGGCCGTCTGCGCGGTCTCCGCGTCGGTCATGCCGGCGACCGGCTCGTCGACGAGAAGCAGCTCGGGATCCTGGCCCAGCAGCATGCCGATCTCGAGCCACTGCTTCTGGCCGTGGATGAGCGCCCCGGCCAGCCGGCCGGCATGATCGGACAGCCGGGTGGTGGCCAGGATGTCGGCGATCAGGGATCGCTCACGCGCCGTCTCCTGGGCGGCCAGGACCGCGAACGGGCGCCGCTTACCCTTCAGCGACAGCATCAGGTTGTCGCGCACGCTCAGCTGCTCGAACACGGTCGGCTTCTGGAACTTGCGCCCGATGCCCAGGCGGGCGATCGCCGGCTCGTCGAGGCGGGTCAGGTCGTGCGTCCCGCGGAACTCGATGGTGCCGCTGTCGGGGCGCGTCCTGCCGGTGATCACGTCCATCATCGTCGTCTTGCCGGCGCCGTTCGGCCCGATGATGGCCCGCATCTCACCCGGCGCCAGCAGCAGCGACAGGTTGTTCAGCGCGCGGAAGCCGTCGAAGCTGACCGAGACGGCATCGAGGTAGAGCAGGCTCTGGCCGCTCACGATGCGGCTCCTGTGCCGCGGGCGCGTGCCGGACGACGCGCCGACATGCGCAGGCGGCCCCACTGCAGGCCCATGAGTCCGCGCGGCAGGAACAGGGTGGTCAGGATGAACAGGGCGCCGAGCGCGTAGAGCCAGAGTTCCGGCAGCAGGCCGGTGAACACGGTCTTGCCGAGATTGACCAGCACCGCACCCAGCACCGCGCCGGACAAGGTGCCCCGGCCGCCGACCGCCACCCAGATCACCGCCTCGATCGAGTTGGCCGGCGCGAACTCGCCCGGGTTGATGATGCCGACCTGCAGCACGTACAGCGCGCCTCCGAGCCCGGCGATCATCGCGGAGAACACCCAGACCACGAGCTTGATGTGGTCGGGACGATAGCCGAGGAACCGGGTGCGGCTCTCCGCGTCACGCACGGCGGTCAGGAGATGGCCGAAGCGGCCGGACAGCAGAGCACGCGTCAGCAGCAGGCTGGCCGCAAGCAGCACTCCGGTGAGGATCAGCAGGACCGCGCGGGTGGCGGACGAGTGCAGGTCGAAGCCGAGCACGTCCTTGAAGTCGGTCAGGCCGTTGTTGCCGCCGAAGCCCATGTCGTTGCGGAAGAAGGCGAGCAGCAGCGCGTAGGTCAGCGCCTGGGTGATGATCGAGAGATAGACCCCCGACACGCGCGAGCGGAAGGCCAGCCAGCCGAACAGGCCGGCGAGGACTGCCGGCACCACGAATGCCATCAGGAGTGCGAATCCGAAATGGTCGAAGCCGAACCAGTACCAGGGCAGCCTGCTCCAGGAGAGGAACACCATGAAGTCGGGCAGCGCCGGGTTGCCGTAGACACCGCGCGCGCCGATTTCGCGCATCAGGTACATCCCCATGGCGTAGCCGCCGAGCGCGAAGAACGCGGCATGGCCGAGCGTGAGGATCCCGGCGAACCCCCAGACGAGGTCGACCGCGACGGCCAGGATCGCGAAGCACAGGTACTTGCCGGCGAGCCCCACCGCGAAGTCCGCAACATGCAGGGGCGACGCGGCCGGCAGCATGTTCAGGCCGGCCAGCAGGATCGACAGGAGGATGACGAGCACGGCGGCGCCGCGCACCGCGATCAAGACTCGATCCCCCGTCCTCGCAACGGGAACATTCCGCGCGGCCTGCGCTGGATGAAGGCGATCAGCAGCAGCAGCACGATGATCTTGCCGAGCACCGCACCCACCACCGGCTCGAGCACCTTGTTGGCGATCCCGAGCGTGGCCGCCCCGGCGAGCGTGCCCCCGAGGTTCCCGACGCCGCCGAACACTACGACCATGAAGCTGTCGATGATGTAACCCTGACCCAGGTTCGGACTGACGTTGTCGATCTGGCTGATCGCCACCCCGGCGAGCCCGGCGACGGCTGAGCCGAGACCGAACGTCAGCGCATCGACGCGCGGCGTCCTGATCCCCATCAGCGAGGCCATGCGGCGGTTCTGCGTGACGGCCCGCATCTGCAGGCCCAGCGGCGTGCGCTTGAGCAGCAGGGTCAGGCCGAACATCACCACCGCGGCGAACAGGATGATCACCAACCGGTTCAGGGTGATCACCAGGCCGCCGACCGCGATCGCCCCCGACATCCAGGCGGGCGTGGTGACGGAGATGTTGGTCGGGCCGAACAGCGAGCGGATCGCCTGCTGCAGCACCAGAGACAACCCCCAGGTGGCCAGGAGCGTCTCCAGGGGACGCCCGTACAGGAAGCGGATCAGGCTGCGCTCGATCAGGATCCCGAGACCGCCGGTCACCAGGATCGCGAGCGGAATGGACAGCACGAGTCCCACACCCGGCAGGCCGGTCGCCTGCTGCGTGACGTAGGTGACGTAGGCCCCGATCATCACCAGCTCGCCGTGCGCCATGTTGATGACGCCCATGACGCCGAAGGTGATGGCGAGCCCCATGGCGGCCAGCAGCAGCACCGAGCCGAGGCTGATCCCGTAGAACAGGTCCTGCAGGATGCTCCACAGCCGCAGGCGCAGGTCGATCGTGGCGATCGCCTCGGTCGCCGCATGCTGCAGCCCGGCCGCGGCCCCCCGCCGCCCCCCCCCCCCGCGCCCCCCCCCCCGGCGGCCGCCCCCCCGGGGCCCGCCCCCCCCCCCCCCCCCCGCCGCCCGGTGCG
>CAXTNV010000028.1:27554-35483 GCA_964245755.1 uncultured Acetobacteraceae bacterium
CAGCCGGGCCGCGCCGCCCGGCGGCAGCCCAGCGAGGAGCGCCCGCGCCGGGAGGCCGCCGCGCGTGGCCAGGACCCGGACCGCGCCGAGGGCCTCCGTGTCGGACGGCCGCGCCGGCGCGGTCAGCACGATGGCGGCCCGGGCTTCCGCCAGGCGGCTACGAACCACCGGATCGGCCTCACGCGCCAAGGCACGGTCGATGGCCGGCAGCACCGTTGCGGGATGTGCCTGGTAGATCGCCTCGGCGGCGTGCAGGCGCTTGTCGCGTTCCGGGGAACGCAGGTCGAGCACCGCCAGCGCCGCATCCAGAGCCTCGCGGACGCGATTGTTCAGCCGCACCGGCCGCAGCCCTTCCGGCTGCCCGCTGGCGGCGGCGCCGGTGCGTGCGTCCGTCAGCAGGTCGCCGTTCCGGATGTAGAGGCCCGGGCCGGAGCGCGAAACCAGCAGGTGGCGCCCGGCCAGCGCATGGAGCACTGCGTCGGCGCGCGGATCGCCGGATGACGCCAGCCGCGTGGCGCCTTCCGCGATGCTGTCGTACCGACCGGACGCGAGCCCCGCGTACCCGTCCTCCTCCGCCCGCGCGACCGTCGCGCAGAGCAGCAGCCCAAGAACCACGAGGAGGGCGCAAGCCCTACACATGCTTGGTGCCGACGCATGCCTTCGTTACGGTGTCGTAGTTGCCGCAGGAGATCGGCTTGCGCCAGTCGCCGATCAGGTTCCTCGTCGAGGCGATGTAGGGCGACCACGCCTTGCCGGGGATCAGGTTGGGGCTCTGCCAGACCACGTTCAGCTGGCCGTCATCCTGGATCTCGCCGATGAACACCGGCTTGGCGAGATGATGATTGGGCAGCATCGTCGCCACGCCGCCGGTCAGGTTGGGCTGGCGAACGCCGACCATGGCCTCGATCACCGCATCGTGGTCGGTCGTCCTGGCCTTCTCGACCGCCTGCACCCACATGTTGAAGCCGATGTAATGCGCCTCCATCGGGTCGTTGGTGGTCCGCTTCGGCTTGTGGGTGAAGCTGTGCCACTGCTCGATGAAGGCGTGGTTGGCCGCCGTGTCGATGCTCTCGAAGTAGTTCCAGGCGGCCAGCTGTCCGACCAGCGGCTTGGTGTCCATGCCGGCCAGCTCTTCCTCGCCGACACTGAAGGCCATGACAGGGATGTCGGTCGCCTGGATGCCCTGGTTGCCGAGCTCCTTGTAGAACGGCACGTTGGCGTCGCCGTTGATCGTGGACACCACTGCGGTCTTCTTTCCGGCCGAACCGAACGCCTTGATCTGCGACACGATGTTCTGCCAGTCCGACTGGCCGAACGGCGTGTAGTTGATCATGATGTCGGAGTCCGCGACGCCCTTGCCCTTCAGATAGGACTGCAGGATCTGATTGGTGGTGCGCGGGTAGACGTAGTCGGTGCCCGCGAGCACCCAGCGCTGCACCTTCTCCTCCGAGACGAGGTAGTCGACCGCCGGGATCGCCTGCTGGTTCGGCGCCGCACCGGTGTAGAAGACGTTGCGGCTGCATTCCTGCCCCTCGTACTGGACCGGGTAGTAGAGAATGCCGTTGAGCTCCTCGAAGACCGGCAGCACCGACTTGCGCGACACGCTGGTCCAGCAGCCGAACACCGCGGCCGCCTTGTTCACCGACAGCAGCTGGCGCGCCTTCTCCGCGAACAGCGGCCAGTTGGACGCCGGATCCACCACGACCGCCTCGAGCGGACGTCCGAGCACGCCTCCCTTGGCGTTCTGCTGCGCGATCAGCATCAGCATGACGTCCTTCAGCGTGGTCTCGCTGATCGCCATCGTGCCCGACAGCGAATGCAGGATGCCGATCCGGATCGGGTCTCCCGTCGGCGCGGCACCGGCGTAGCGGGATGCGGATGTCGCCGCGAGCAAGCCGAGGCCGATGCGCCCGAACGCGCGTCTGCTGAAATCATTGCTGTTGGAGGTCATGCCGGCCCCATCGATCAGTGGATTTCCGTCACCGTATCGAGCGGGGCGAGATGGTCCCATACGCGGTATTACGTAGGCGCGAAGCGGAAGCCGGCAGCAGGGCTTCCGGCCGCAGGATGTGCACGGTAGGAACGTGAGCGCCGGCTGCCCCGAGCCCGGCCCGGCGTCCGGTCGTGCGGATCGCAGGTCGTGCGGCGGGGGACGGTCAGCATATGCCTGCCCTGCGTCGCCAGCACCCGCGGAGAGACGATGATCGGACCGGCCAACACCACCCGGCTGCGTATCGTGCGCATGCGGCGGGACTACAACCGGTGGGTCGCGAACCAGACGCTCGAGGACTACGCGCTGAGGTTCACCGCCAAGAGCGCGCGCATCTGGTCGCCGCTGCGCGTGGCCAATACCGCGCTCGGCTCGATCTCCTTTCTCGCGCTGGAAGCGATCGGCGGCACGCTGACCCTGTCCTTCGGCTTCGCCAACGTCTGCGTCGCCGTGCTCGCGGTGTCGGCGCTGATCTTCATGATCAGCCTGCCGATCTGTGCCGCCGCCGCCCGCGCCGGACTGGACATCGACCTGCTCACCCGGGGGGCGGGGTTCGGCTACATCGGCTCGACCATCACCTCGCTGATCTATGCGACCTTCACCTTTCTGTTCTTCGGCATCGAGGCGGCGATCCTCGCCAGCATGCTGAACCTCTTCCTGATGGTCCCGCTGTGGATCGCCTACATCCTGTGCGCGCTCGTGATCGTGCCGCTGGTCACGCACGGCGTCACCTTCATCGCCCGGCTGCAGCTGGTGACGCAGCCGGTGTGGCTGGTGCTGAACCTGGTGCCGCTCGCCGCGGTGCTGCTCCTCCACCCCGGGTGGCTGTCCGGCTGGTCGCGTTTCCAGGGCAACGAAACGCACGGCCTCGATGCGCGCGCGATCGGCACCGCCGCCTCGATCATGTTCGTGCTCATCAGCCAGACTGCGGAGCAGGTGGACTTCATCCGCTTCATGCCGGCGCGGCGCGGCACCCGGGACCTCAGGTGGTGGAGCGCGGTGACGCTGGGCGGGCCGGCATGGATCCTCATCGACGCCGTCAAGATCCTGGCCGGATCGTTGCTCATGTGGGCGGGGCTGGCAGCCGGATACTCCGGCTTCGATGCGGTGCAGCCGACGCAGATGTACCGGCTCGCCTACGGAACCATCCTGCCGCCGTTGCCGGCGATCATGGCCACCATGGTTCTGGTGGCGGTGTCCCAGGTCAAGATCAACGTCACCAACGCCTATGCCGGTTCGCTTGCCTGGTCGAACTTCTTCTCGCGCCTGACGCACAGCCACCCCGGGCGGGTCTTCTACGTCTTCTTCAACGTCGCCATCGCGCTGGCGCTTATGGAAGCCGGCATACTGGACACGATCCAGCGGGGCCTGATCCTGTATGCCGACCTGGCCGCCTCCTGGATGGGCGCGCTGGTCGCCAACCTCGTCATCAACCAGCCGCTCGGCTGGAGCCCGCCGGTGATCGAATTCAAGCGCGCCCATCTTCCCGACATCAACCCGGTCGGCGTCGGTGCCATGCTGCTCGGGGTCGCCGTGGGCCTCGCCGCCTACTCGGGCCTGCTCGGACCGACCCTGGCCGCATTCGGGCCGTTCCTGGCGTTCGGCTTCGCCTTCCTGGCCGCACCCGCCATCGCCTGGAAAACCGACGGCCGCACCTATCTGGCGCGCCGACCCCGCACCAGCTGGTCGAAGCGCGGGATCATCACCTGCAGCATCTGCGAGCACGGCTTCGAGCACGAGGACATGGCGTTCTGCCCGGCCTATGGCGGAGCGATCTGCTCGCTGTGCTGCTCGCTCGACAGCCGCTGCGGCGACAGCTGCAAGCCGGTCGTGACCCGGCTCTCGGCCCAGCTGATGATCCCCTTCGCGGCGCCGCTGCGGCTGCTGCCGGAGCGCGCGCGTCGCCTTCTCGACACCCGGCTCAGCCGTTTCGTGCTGCTGCTGCTGATGGCGTCCGCGGCGATCGGCGGCCTGCTCGCCTCGGTGGGCAGCCCGGCGCCGGAACGCGGCCTGCTCGCGGCGGTGCTGGTCGCGGCGATCCTGTCATGGCTTATCGTCCTGTCCAGCGAGAGCCGGCGCAATGCCGAGGAGGAGACGCGCCGCCAGACGCGCCTGCTCATGAACGAGATCACCGCCCACGCCCGGACCGATGCCGCCCTGCACAAGGCTCGCGACAAGGCGGAGGCCGCCAGCCTGGCCAAGAGCCGCTACGTGGTCGGAATCAGCCACGAGCTGCGCTCCCCGCTGAACGCCATTCTGGGTTACGCGCAGCTGATGGAGGCGGACCCGCGCATACCCGCCGAGCGCCAGCGCGGCATACGCATCATTCGCGAGAGCGGCGAGCATCTGAGCGCCATCATCAGCGGCCTGCTCGACATCTCGCGCATCGAGGCAGGCCGGATCGAACTCTACCGCGACCGCATCCGCCTGCCCGCCCTGCTGGAAGGCCTCGTGCAGATGCTGCGTCCGCAAGCCGAAGCCAAGGGGCTGCGCCTGATCTACGACGCCCACGCGCTGCCCGCGGTGGTTCATGCCGATGAGCACCGGCTGCGTCAGATCCTGATCAACCTGCTCTCGAACGCGATCAAGTTCACGAGCGCCGGCGTCGTCCACCTCTCGGCGTCCTGGCGGGCGCAGATCGCCGAGTTCGCGGTGAGCGACACCGGTCCCGGCATCGAGCCCGACGATCTGGAGCGCATCTTCGAGCCGTTCGAGCGCGCGGCACCCGCCGCGGTGCCCGGCACCGGCCTGGGCCTGACCATCACCCGGCTGCTCACCGAGATCCTCGGCGGCGAGATCACCGTCAGCAGCCGCCTGGGAAGCGGCAGCCGGTTCCGCGTCAGGCTGATGCTCTCCGACACCTCGGACGACGGGGAGTCGCTTGCGGCGAAGCAGGTGACCGGGCATCGCGGGTCGGCGCGGCGTGTTCTGGTGACGGACGACAATGCCAGTCACCGCGCACTCATGACCGACCTGCTGACGCCGCTGGGCTTCGAGGTCCGCACCGCGAGCAGCGGGCCCGAGTGCCTGGCGGCGGCACAGCAGTTCCAGCCGCAGCTGTTCCTGCTCGACCTGTCGATGCCCGGCATGGACGGGTTGCATCTGGCTCGATGCCTGCGGGAGACGCAGGCCGGACACGCGCCGATCATCTTCATCTCGGGAGAGGCGCAGCATGGGACGGCACCCGGCTTCGACCTCGCCGCCGACCCGGATCTCGGCCGTTGCGCCCTGCTCGGCAAGCCGGTCGAGCTCACCGCCCTGCTGCGCGAGATCGGCGTACAGCTGGACCTCAACTGGGTGCAGGCCGATGAGGAGGCGCTGCCCGTTCCGGGCCAGGACGGGTGCCCGGAGCACGAGGCACCGGCCGAGGCGTTGTCGCAGGCGCAGATCGCGGAGCTTCGCGTCCTGATCGAGGGCGGCTCGATGCGCGCCCTTCGTGAGCGGATGGATGCCCTGGAACGGGATGCGCCGAGGCTGGCCCACGCGCTCCAGCCGCTTCGTCGGCTTCTCACGTCGTATCAGCTGGAAGCGCTGCGGGATGCGCTCGACGCGATGCAGCCCTCCGGATGAGCCAGCGCGGGTGCGTCCTGGTGATCGACGATGCGCCGGAAACGCTCGGGTTCCTGGACATGGCCCTGGAGGAGGCCGGCTACCTCGTGCTCATGGCGCAGAGCGCCAACGCCGCCTTCAAGGTGCTCGAGCGCAACCGGCCGGACATCATCCTGATCGATGCCGTCATGCCGGCGATGGGCGGGGTGGAAGCGTGCATGCGCATGAAGGCGACGGCGACGCTCGCCTCGATCCCGGTGGTGTTCATGACCGGGATGTCCGAGCCCGAACACGTGGTGCGCGCCTTCGAGGTAGGGGCGGCGGACTACGTCACGAAGCCGCTCCAGCTCGACGAGGTGCTGGCACGGCTGAACGTGCACCTGCTCGCCGGACGCCGGGCACAGGCCGCCTACCGCGCGCTGGATGGCGCGGGACGGTTCCTGTTCGCCGTCGATCCGGCCGGCCGGCTGCTCTGGGCCACGCCGCAGGCGGCGGCCCTGCTCGGCAGCGAACAGGCACCGATCCCGGCAGAACTCGCAGCGCAGCTCGCGTCCGGGGCGATCGCTCCGGGTAGCGTGCTCCCGATGCCGTTCGACGCGAACCCCGGCTTTCGCGTGAGCTTCGTCGGCGTGCCGGGACCCGAGGAGCTGCTTCTCCGGGTGGCACCGCAGGCCCGGCGTCCCGAGATGGTCCTGAAGGAGAAGCTCGACCTCACGCTGCGCGAAGCCGAGGTGCTGCTCTGGATCAGCTACGGCAAGGCGACGCGCGACATCGCGGAGATACTCGGCCTCAGTCCACGCACCGTCGATAAGCATCTCGAGCAGATGTACAACAAGCTTGGTATCGCGAATCGGGCGTCCGCCGCCGCGCTGGCGTCACGGGTGATCGGAGAGTCCGGGGGAAGCTGACCGTCGGTGTCCGATCAATGCGCATCCGCAGCCGGCGCCCTGGGAGCCGCGACGTTGCGCAGCAGCGGCACGAGGCAGGTCGCGATCGCGAAGGCGATCATGATCGCCCGGAAGGCATCGGCAAAGGCGAGCGTCGAGGCTTCACGGTAGGCGAGCGACCAGAGCTGCCTGAGCGCGGCCGTGTGCCCCCCGGCGGGGGTTCCGGGCGTGCCGTGGTGCCCCGCGAACCCGTCCAGCAGGCGGCCCATCGCACTGTTGCGGGGCGTGAGGTTCGAGGCGATGGCGAGGAAGTGGAAGTTGGTGCGGTCGTTGACGAGGGCGCCGCAGATCGCGATCCCGACCGCACCGCCCAGATTGCGCATCATGTTGAACAGCCCGCTGGCGTATTTCAGCCGGGCCGGAGGCAGGCTGCCCAGGCCGAGGTTGACGCTGGGCGCCACCGCGAAGACCTGCGGCAGGCCGCGCAGAACCTGCGGCATGAACAGCTGGTCGCCGCCCCACTCCGAGGTGATGAGGCTGAACTGCCACATCGCGAGCCCGAACGAGGCCAGGCCGAGCATCATGAGCCAGCGCGTGTCGAACCGGCGCGCCAGCAGGATGTAGAGAGGCACGCCGATCAGGGAGGCGATCCCGGTGGAGAAGATCGCGAGCCCGGTCTGCCACGCGCTGTAGCCGCGCACGTAGCCCAGGAACAGCGGCGTCAGGTAGATCGTGGCGAAGATGCCGATCCCGGTGATGAAGGACAGCACGCAGCCCAGCGCGAAGTTGCGGTTGCCCAGCGCGCGCAGATCGACCACCGGCCGCGCGAAGCTCAGGCTGCGGGCGACGAACAGCAGGCCGGACACGCCGGCGGTGGCGGCGCAGGCGCGTATGGTCGCGTCGTCGAACCAGTTCCAGCGCGTGCCTTCCTCCAGCACGTACTCCAGGGTGCCCAGGAAAACCGCCATCAGCGCGATGCCGGGATAGTCTGCGCCGCGCAGCAGCGACAGGTCCGGCTCGTCGATGCGGACCAGCACCGGCACAAGCAAGGTGATCGCCGCACCCGGCAGCAGGTTGACGTAGAACAGCCAGCGCCAGTCCAGCGTGTCGGTGATCCAGCCGCCGATCACCGGGCCGAGCGTCGGCGCGACGGAGGCGATGGTGCCGATCACCGCGGCCGAGTAGACGCGTCGCGGCCCCTGGAAGTAGTGGAAGGAGGAGGTGAACACGGTCGGGATCATCGAGGCGCCGAGCAGGCCCTGCAGCGCCCGGAACAGGATCATGCTGTCGATGTTCCTGGCCAGGCCGCACAGCATGCTGGTCGCGGTGAAGCCGGCCGCCGAGGCGGTGAACAGCCAGCGGGTCGAGAACACCCGGGTCAGCCAGCCCGAGAGCGGGATCATGATGATCTCCGCGATCAGGTAGGCGGTCTGCACCCAGCTGATCTCGTCCTGCGCCGCCGACAGGCCGCCGCCGATGTCCTGCAGCGAGGAGGCGACGATC
>CAXTNV010000029.1:0-35183 GCA_964245755.1 uncultured Acetobacteraceae bacterium
GGTGAAGTGGGCGCCACCGTCGCCGCCGGAACCGTTGGCGGCAAGGGGGTCGCGGCCTGCGGCGGCGAACGAGGCAGCGCGGCCGGCTCCGTCGAATTGGGCGCGACCGAGGCGATCTTTCCGGGCGGCGCCTCGACCTGGCCGGCGAACAACCCCGCCTGATAGGCGACGACGGTGCCGGTGCCGGCAAGCGCCAGCAGCACCGGCAGCGCGATCCAGATGCCGGGGAGGTGTCGCCGCACCGCACGGGTGCGGGCGCCGGCGGCCAGCTGCACGCCCTTAGGGGTTACCCGTTGCCGCCCCGCGGCCTGCGCTTCCTCGACGCTGGCTTGCAGCAGCAGGCTGAGCTTGCGGAGGTTGCCCTGCGCGTGACGCACGATCTCCTGGGTAGCCTCCTCCCCCGCGCCGACGCCGGCCGCGGTCAAGCCGTGCGTCACCACCTCGTGCGCATCCTCGGGCCGCATCGCCTCCAGCGTGAACTGCCGCGGCATCGACTGGCGCACAGTGAAGCCGGGTCGGCCGACCAGGAAGATGCGGAGCAGCGGCCGGCCTGCCTCGCGCAGGCCGGCGAGCAGGCAAAGGTAGCGCAGCGTCTCGGGAAGCAGCGACTGCGCGTCGTCGATCGCCAGCACCGGCGGTTCGGCCTGTCCGGCCTCGGTAAGCGCCCGGCGCAGCACCGGTTCCAGCGCCTCCGCCGAAAGCTCGCCGGCATCGCCAACGCCGAGTGACGAGGCTAGCACGCGATGCAGGGTCAGCGGCCCGGCGACGAAGTTCTGGACCCGGATGACCCGGTCTCCGGCACTCTCGCGACGGGCCAAAGCGGTGGCAAGCGCGACCGTCTTTCCCGTTCCGGCACTTCCGGTCAGCGCCGCGAGCGGCTCCAGATCGCGCACCGAGCGCTCAATGAAATCGATCGCCTGCAGCTGTGTTTGCGAGAGGAAGAGATCGGGCGTCGTCGGATACCCGGAGAAAGCTGTCATGCGACCCTTGTGATCGACCTGAATCTGGACGCTCCTCGACATCGACCACCGCGGCATGCCGCACGCGACACCGCCCGCGCCGGTTGGAAAGCCTACGCGGCACGTTGATCATATTAAGACCCGCGACGCCGAATACGCGACGGCGATATGGGAATTTTTAACGAAAAGACACTTATATACCCGAGCGAGAGCACGTCGTGGCGGCAACCGGGGGTATCGGATGACATTGCACAATGATCTCGATCGTGGCTGAACCACTTGGTGTCGCACGACGTTCCCGAGGCGACCTGTCGCTTAATCGAGCAAATGTTGCAGAAAGTTTCACGGCGTTAAAGATACGTGAATACGATTTCGTGTGTGGCTTCGGTATGCAAATGAGAACAACTTGTTCATCAGGACACCTGCGGATGGTTTTCGGGACAACTCCGGCTTCTGGTCGGCGGGTTGGGCCCATCTTGTGCCATGTCATGGGGGTGCATCTTGGCTACCCTTGCTGCCGAGACGGGAGTAACTGAGATGATCGGTGCACAGGCAGGGGTCGTGCCGGCAATCGGCACGACAACCGCTGCTCCAGACCGCGCAAGACAGCCGGCAGCTTCGGACAAGCGCTCCAAGCGGGTACCCGTCACGGTCTTCACCGGGGCGGGCCGCATCGTGGACGTCCTCGTGCTGATCGCCGCCGGGCTGATCGCCTGCGCCGTCATCGGCATCGTACGCCTGCATTACGGTGCCCATCTGCTGTCGGTATTCGTCGGCGACTGGATGGTGCTCACCAGCCTGAGCTACTCGGGTGCCTACAAGATCAGCCGGCTGCGGCAGCCGCTGGCCCAGCTTGCCTGTATCCTGCTCGCGGTGATGCTCGGCATGGCAGCGGTCGATTTGTGCCTGTTCCTTGAATACAACATGATCCTGCCGAAGGAGCCGTTTCCTGAGATCTGGGCCGGGTGCACCGCGCTGCTGCTCTGCCTGTCGCACGGCGTCGGCTCGTTGCTGGTGTTCCGCTGGTCCGCCAATGGTCGGCTGCGCCGCAACGTCGCCGTGGTGGGCGTGTCGGAGCTGAGCCGCAGCCTGATCGAGGGCGTGCATCGCGCCCAGAACACCGACCTGCACGTGGTCGGCATCTACGACGACATGGTGCCGGTGCACAGCGTCCATGCCGGCGTGCCTGTGCTCGGCCGCGTCTCCGACCTGCTGGAGCATGGACGCGATGAGTCGTTCGACACCATCGTCGTGGCCGGCTCGGTGCAGGAAGCCACGCACGTGCAGAACGTCTGCTCGCAACTCAGCAGCGCCATCGCCGACGTCTACCTGATGACCGACGTCACCGGCCGCAATCTCGGCTCGCCGATCTTCGGCGGGATCTGCGACCGGGTTGTGGTGCAGATCCGCCGCCGGCCGCTCGACGACTGGCAGATCGTGCAGAAGATGCTGTTCGATCGGGCCGGCAGCCTGTTGATCATCGCGATGCTGTCGCCGCTGCTGCTGACGCTCGCCCTGCTCGTTCGCATGAGCGGTCCCGGCCCGATCATCTTCCGTCAGGTCCGGGTAGGCTTCAACAACAAGCCCTTCATCTGTTTCAAGTTCCGCTCGATGCACCATGACCGTTGCGACCGTGAGGAGATCGCGCAGGCGACGCGTCACGATCCGCGCGTGACCTGGATCGGTGGCTGGCTGCGCAAGCTGAGCCTCGACGAGCTGCCGCAGCTCTTCAACGTGCTGCGCGGCGAGATGTCGCTGGTCGGGCCGCGTCCCCACGCACCGGCCACCAAGGCGGGGGATCGCTATTTCCAGGACGTGATCGCCGATTATGCAGTCCGTCACCGGGTGAAGCCCGGGATCACCGGCTGGGCCCAGGTCAATGGCTGGCGTGGCGAGACGCGCACTGTGGAGCAGCTTCAGTCGCGCATCGACCATGACTTCCACTACATCGAGAACTGGTCGATGTTCTTCGACCTGAAGATTCTGTTCCTGACCGTCATGCGCGAGCTCAAGAGCAAGACCGCCTACTAGTCCTCACGGACAGGCGGCCGATCAGGAACCGTAGCGCCGGAACGGACCGGCGAAGCGCTCCGGCCATACCGGCATCAAGTGCGCGACCACCAGCAGCAGGGCCCGCTTCAAGCGCGGCCGCCGGCGGAACGAACGACGCAGGCGCGCCGCGCCGGCCGCCCGCTGGCCGTGCCGGACCAGCTCCCGTCCGACGATCCAGCTGTTCTCCGACTCCGTGTCGGCGAGCAGCCTGGCCAGCCTCGCCGGAGACAGCCGGCCGGCCAGAGCCGGATTGCCGAAGATGGCCCGGACGCATGGCCCGAACGCTTCCGGATCCGTCGCCATGCGCAGGTAGGCTCCGGAGCTGCGCTGGCGCACGAACAGCAACGGTGCGGCTCCCGGAACCACCGCGAACGCGCCGGACAGCGCCAGCCGCGACCAGTACTCCCAGTCCTCCCCGAAGCGCAGGTCGCCGCGAAACAGGCCGATGGCGTCGATTGCGCTGCGGCGAACCAGCAGGTGCCCGCCATTGGCGAACAGGTTCTCGACGAGCAGCCGCTCGACGATGTCGCCCTCCGGGAACGGTCCCGCCTTTACGTGCACCGTTCGGGCGCCGTCCTCGGTGACGAAGCAGAACGCGCCGTAGACGGCCACCGCAGCGGCCTCGCACAGCCGCGCCGCCATCCTCGCCATCGCGTCCGGCGCCAGCCAGTCATCCGCGTCGAGGAACAGCAGTGCATCGCCGGAAGCGAGCTCGATGCCGCGATTGCGCGCCGCCGACACACCAAGATTGGCCTGACGAACCAGGCGCACGCGCGCATCGGCGCAGCCAGCGATCAGATCTGCGGTGCCATCCGTCGAGCCGTCATCGACGAACACCGCCTCCCACCGCGTATGGCTCTGCGCCAGCAGCGACCGCAACGCCGCCGGGACGTAGGAATGCACGTTGAAGCAGGGAACAACGACCGAGATCAGCATTCCATTCCCTGTTTCGGGGCTTGCGATCATCACGCATGCGTTCTGAGCACAGACGGTTCCATTACAACCGTGCCGGGTATATCCTGGCTGCAGCCCGGATGGCCACAGGAAGCGAACTCTCATGACCAGCGTGCTGATCGCGGGGAGCCTGCCGCCCGAGGCCGCCTATGACGCCGACATCGTCATCCTGGCGATGGACCGCGTCGAGGAGACCCTGGAGGCGATCGCTTCGGCCTGCTCGCAGATCGGCATCAGCCGCCACGTGCTGGTGTTCGACCAGGGTTCGACCGAGGAGAACCTCGCGCGACTGGGTGCCGCGATCGAGGGGCGTCCGCATGTCGGCCTGTTGCGCGCCGAGCGCAACTGGGGGGTCGCCGGCGGACGAAACCGGGTCGCTGCGTTCGGGCACGGGCGCGCCATCATCGCGCTGGACAACGACGCCGAGTTTGCCGATCCGGACACCGTGGCACGTGCCGTGACCCTTCTCGATGCGCACGCCGATCTGGCCGCAGTCGGGTTTCGCATCGTCATCCACGCCGACGGCCGCGACGACCTGTCGAGCTGGGGCTATCCTTCGAGCCTGCTGCCGCGTTCGGACGAGTGCTTCGAGACCGTGACCTTCGTCGGCGCCGGACATGCAATCAGCAGGCGCGCCTGGCAGCGCTGCGGCGGCTACGACGAGAGGCTGTTCTTCTGCTGGGAAGAGCTCGATTTCTGCCTCAAGGCGATCTCGGAGGGCTGGCGCGTGCAGTACGAGGGCGACCTCGTGGTGCGGCACAAGGTCAGCCCGGACCGGCGCTTCAACTGGTCTGGCACGCGCTGGTTCTACTACGTGCGCAACCGGCTCTATATCGGCCGCAAATGGCAGAGCTGGCCGAGGCTGACGCCGCGCGTCGCCGGCTACCTGCTGAAGGGCGCGCGCAACGGCCTCTGGTCGCAGACGCTGCGAGCGCTTCCCGCGGCCTGGCGGCTGGGCCGTCGGGAGCCGGTTCGACGCATGTCGGATGCCGGCAACGCCTACATCGCGCGCAACGATGCGGCGCATCGCGGCAGCTGGCGCGGACGCCTCGGGCGCGAGGTGTTCGCGGCGCTGCCCGGCCACGGCATGAAGCCTGCCGACACCACCACCGGTGCCTTCCGTTGACAAGCCGGGCATGATCAGTTGCATCATGATCCGGTCCATAACGACCAAGAAATGAGGACATCTCGTGCTGCGTAGAACCTGTCTTGCCGGAACCGCCCTCGCCCTGGCCAGCCTGCTCGTGATCCCCGGCTGTGCGCCGGGCGGCAACCTGGCCCCCCTGCCGGACGAGGCGAGTGCCGCCTACAACCTCGGCCCGGGCGACGAGATCCGGGTCATCACTGTGGGCGAGGACTCGCTGAGCGGCGACTTCCACGTCAGCGACGCGGGCAACATCGCCCTGCCCATGCTTGGCGCCGTGAAGGCCGCGGGCTCGACCACCACCCAGCTCAGCGACGAGATCGCGAGCGAGGCCAAGACGCACAGCATTCTCAAGGACCCCTCGGTCTCGGTCGAGGTGACCAACTACCGTCCGATCTTCGTGCTCGGCGAGGTCTCCAAGCCCGGCCAGTACCCCTACCAGCCCGGCATGACGGTGCTGACGGCGGTCACCGTGGCCGGCGGCTTTACCTACCGCGCGGTCGAGGACTACGGATCGATCGTGCGCAACGACGGCAAGACCTCGGTCGAGGGAAAGGTGCAGCGACAGAGCTTCGTCAAGCCGGGCGACGTGCTGACCATCTACGAGCGGCACTTCTGACCGCGCCGCGGCGTCCTCCGGACCGGGCCGAGGACGCCGCGCACCTGCACGCTTCAGGCTGACGCAGTCTGAAGCATTGAGGCGCTAGAGGTTCATCCTGTTGAAGATCGGCGTCGGCACGCTGCGTATCACCAGCATCACCAGCTGCCAGATCCGCGGCACATACGCACCCTGCGGGCCACGTTCCGCCAGTGCCCAGGCGGATCGTGCGAAGCTCTCCGGACGAGCCATGAACGGCAGCTTCGGCAGCGCCCAGGTCATGGCGGTATCGATCACCCCGGCCTTGATGCAGACCACGCGCACTCCCGAGCGCGACAGTCGCGCGGCGTAGCCCTGCAGCCAGGTGTGCAAAGCCGCCTTGGTGGCGCCGTACAGGTAGTTGCGCGGCCGGCCGCGGTCGCCGGCGACCGAGCCCATCACCATCACCGTGCCGCCGCGCTGCGACTCGAACGCCGGGGTAAAGGCAGCTAGCACCGACACCAGCCCGGTGAAGTTGGTATCCACGGTCTGCCGCAGCAATGCCCGGTCATGGTCCAGCGCCTCCTGCTCGGGCATGATGCCCACCGCGGCGAAGAGGTTGAGCTGGCCGTCCGACAGCGCCACGCAGGCGTTGGCGAAGGCCGGATGCGTCGACAGGTCGAGCGCATCGAAGTCACGTGCCAATGCCGGCACGCCGTAGCGCAGCGACAGGTCATGTGCCTGCGCCTGCAGATCCTCGGCGTCGCGGCCGGCGAGGATGATACGGGCGCCGCTGGAGGCCGCGCGATGCGCGAAGGCGCGCGCCGCCGACGAGCTCGGCCCGAGGATCAGCCAGGTGCGCAGGAAGGTTTCGCTCACCACGGCGCCTATCCGAGTCCCAGCCGGCGCGACAGGCTGGAGGAGAAGCGACGGTGCGGATCGAACTGCTCGCGTATCTGCTGGAACGCCTCGTGCCTGGGATACATCGAGACGAAGCTCTCGCGCGACATCATGCTGTCCTTGGCGAGGTAGATGCGCCCGCCGGCGTCGCGGGTGATGCGCTCCAGGGCGCGGAAAAGGTCCGGTGTCTGGGGTGCCGCGGCGTAATCCAGGGCCAGGGAGTAGCCAGGCTGCGCGAACGACAGCAGGCCGCGGCCGCCGATGCCCATCACCTTCAGCACCGCCAGGAACGAGGCGCCGCCTCCCGCCGATGCGGTGCGCAGCAGGCGCTTGACCGTCTCCGCACCGTCCTCGCGCGGCACCACGCACTGGAACTGGTGGAAGCCGCGCCGACCGTAGAGCCGGTTCCAGTCGGTGATGGCGTCGAGCGGATGCAGGAACTGGATGTAGTTCGACACCACCTCGCGCGCCTCGGGCTGAGCACGCCGCCAGTACAGCGCGTTGAAGGCACGCACGGAAGCGCCGTTCAGGGCCCAGCCCGGCAGATCCACGGGCATGCGCCTGGCGCGAGGGGAGGCCGGTGCGACGGCACCGCGCGGCGCCGGTTCCGCGGTCTCCAGAATGCCACGCCCGAGAGCGGCGCCGCTGGCGAGCACGTCGATCCAGCCGACCGAATACGGCACCGACGACGCCTGCTCGAAACCCTCGAGGAACTCCTCCAGGCCGCCCATGCGTCGTCTGCGCACCAGCAGCGCCGGCGACGGCACCGGCAGCAGCCGGATGCACAGTAAAGTGACGATGCCGGTCAGGCCGATGCCGCCGATGGTGGCGTCGAACAGCGCCGGGTTCTCGGTCGGCGACAGCCGCCGGACCTCGCCGTCGGCGCAAAGCAGGTCGAGCCACTCGACGCAGTCGCCGAAGCATCCGGCAACGTGCTGGTTCTTGCCGTGCACGTCATTCGCCACCGCTCCGCCCATGGTCACGAACGAGGTGCCGGGCGATACCGGAACCCGGAACCCACGCGGCAGGAACACCGCCAGCAGGTCCGCGTAGGTGACGCCGGGCTCCACCACCACCAAGCCGGTTGCGGGATCGAACGACAGGATCCGGTTCAGCCGCTCGGTGAGGATCACCGAGCCGTCCGCGTTGAGGCAGACGTCCCCGTAGCTGCGACCCGCGCCGCGCGGCAGCAGGGTACGCGCGCCGGCGGCGCCGCCGTCGCGCAGCGCCGCGTGCAGCTCACGGCTCCGTTCGGGTCGCGCGACCAGCGCCTCGGCGACCTGCGAACGCCCCCAGCTCTTGAGGCCAAGCGGCTTCCAGCCGGTGCTTCCGACCGACGACCGCGTATCGGGCCGAATGTCGGGGACGGGTGGGACGATGCTGTTCATAGGGCCGCCAATACGATTGCGAAGGTGTATGCGCCGAGCAGCCAGCTGATCGGATCGCGCAACGCGAAGATGACCGGGTCGTGCGACAGCCGCTTGCGGTGGGCCAGGAACCAGACCCGCATCAGCCAGAGCAGGATGCCCGACGGCGCCAGGTAGAGCCGGAACGGGTGCGAGTACAGCAGCGACGGCCGCGCATCGTCGGCCACGAACAGGATCATGATCTGCAGCGAAGCGAAGGCGGCGGCGACGCCGAAGGCGAGCGTCAGCGGCCAATCCTCGGGCAGGTAGCCGCGACGTGCCAGCGAGGCGCTGGAGCCATCGGCGGCCTGCATCACCTCGACGTGCCGCTTGGCCAGCGCCAGCGACAGGAAGAAGAACCCGGCGAACGAGATCAGCCAGGGCGAGTATAGAACCTGCGCCATCTCGATGCCGAGGATCAGGCGCAGCGTGAACAGGGCGGCGATGATGCTGGTGTCGAGGAACGGCACGCTCTTGAGCCGCAGCGAGTAGGTCAGCGAGATCGCGACGTAGCTGGCGACCAGCGCCAGGCAGCTCCAGGCGAGCAGCGCCGCGCAGATCAGGCCGCCGCCGATCAGCCCGACCGCCACCAGCAGGCCGATGACCGGCGACACCCTTCCGGAGGCGAACGGCCGGCGCCACTTCTTGGCGTGCAACCGGTCGGCCTCGAGGTCGGCGATGTCGTTGAGGATGTAGGTGCCGGACGCCACCACGTTCAGGATCAGCATGGCGAGCAGCACCCGCATCACCGCGTGCGGATCGCCGAAGCGGTGGCCAAGCAGCAGCGGCACCACCAGCAGCGTGTTCTTGCTCCACTGGTGCAGCCGGATCGCGGCGAGCCAGTCCTTCAGGCCGGGACGGGTGCGCACGAACTCCGCCAGCACCGGCCAGCCCCTGGCACGCACCCGGGACGCGGTCGTGCTGCTGGCGTTCACCAGCACCACCTGGTCGGCCATCGCCCACACGTCGAGGTCGGCTTTGCTGTCACCGGCATAGGCGAAGCCGCCCGGGAACCGCGTGCGCAGCGACTGTCCCTTGGCGGTGCCGCGCAGGTTGGTGGCGCCGTCGCTGCCGGTGGCGGTTTCGAAGATGCCGAGATGCGCCGCCACCGCGTCGGCAACGTGCTGGTCCGACGCGGTTACAAGGTGCAGCGGCCGGCCGGCCTCCTTCTGACCCTGCAGCCACTCCAGGAACGGCTTGCGGAACGGCAGCGCCACGGCGAGCGGCGGCATCAGGGCGACGACACGCCGCTTGAACGCGGCCTTGCCCTGCCGCAGCAAGGTCAGCAGCAGAGGCGGCAGTAGCAATGGCCTCTGGAACAGCAGCTTGAGGAACTGCTCGTGCAGCACGTCGCCAGCAAGCAGAGTGCCGTCGAGGTCGACCGCCAGGGGCAACCGCGGCGATGCGCTCTCCCGGGTGGCGAGCATGGCTCCGTCCGGCATCCTCGATCTTCCCTTCACTTGTTCAAGCACCAAGGTCTCCAGCCTATCATGGATCGGCCGGCGCGCCGCGTATCAGAGTGCGGTGCGCCGGGCGCAGCGCCCCCGGCGTGGCTGAGCTTCCCCGACCGGGTGTATTGCCGACCCGCAAGCGCGGCCCGGCGCCGCATCCGATGGACCGGCGGTGCAGCGGCCGGTCGAAAGCGGGTCGTCGATGCTCCGGCTGCGGATTTTTTCCGACGAAGCCGGCCCGCTCGACATCCGCTTCTTTGCTGCGGTCCTGCGGTGCGGCGCCAGCTTCAAACGCTGACGATCTATCGCATCAGGTGATGCGCGCTCCAGCAGCCTTACATCACGAAATCGTGTTCTTGTCCGTCGCGCGCCCGCGGTGGAGCAAAGCCGCCGGCTGATCCTTTTCTGGAACATCACGTCTCAAATTTATTCAGTCGCTACTAATGTAATAGATAAATAAAGCTTGATCACGAATTCGTGATAGAGTTATGGTTGCTTATGGCGGGGCAGATATCGAGCCGTAAAGAGCCCCTGAATTACAGCATCAACACATCAACGTTGCTATTTGACAACGTATTTTACGCTAGGAACTTTGACATGGCCAATTTGAATCTCGGTGATTTCACCACCGTTATTAACGACGACTTCACCAAGGACAAGTCGCTCAACACCAGCATCTGGGCCGAGCACTGGGGCAACCCGAACCAATACTGGTTCACGGGCACCAGTGCCGGCCTGCTGCTGTCCGGTTCTGCCGCAGCTGGCTGGAACCCGGTCGGCATCGAGCAGCTGAACATCTCCAAGAGCGGTGGCGAGGGCTACGGCCTCTACTCCTTCACCGGCTATGCCGGCCAGGCCGGCCAGGGCGTCGGCATCTGCTTCCTGCTGTGGCCTTCCGACAATGTCTGGCTGCCGAGCAACAAGCCGTATCAGGCCTCGGAGATGGATATCCTCGAGAGCTGGGACGGCACCAAGAACGGCTACAGCACGCTGCACTACTACCAGCCCGGCTCCAACAACAACGGCCAGGAAATCCACCAGATCAGCAACATCGACCTGACCAAGTCGCACACCTACGCGCTGAACTGGGAAGCAGGGTCGCTCACCTACTACGTCGACGGCGTCCAAATCTACCAGGACACGACGCACGTCCCGCTCGACTACGCGCACGGCGGCGTCAACGAGACGATGGGTGCCGAGGTCGTCAACGAGGCGTCCTACCAGACCACCTCGACGGTGCAGCTCTACATCCAGGACATCTCCTACAGCAAGCAGAACACAGGCGCGCCGACGGCTCCGGTCAAGGCAGCACCGACCATCACCCTCTCCTCGCCGGGCACGGTGCAGGAAGCCAGTGTCGGCGCCGGCGTCACCGTCACCGAGACCGTCACCGCGACCGGACTGACCAGCGTCTACGAGGAGGTCCTGACCAAGACCGGAGCAGTCGAGACCGGCTACCAGGCGGTCGCACTCAACAGCAGCGGAAGCGCCAGCTTCAGCGTGCACCTCGCGGCCAGCGGCGACACCATCCGCGCCGTCGACAGCAGCACCGCTCCCACCGTCACCGCCAACTCGGCCGCAGTCACCATCACCGATCCGGTCGTCGCCACCCCCACGCCGACCATCACCCTCTCCTCGCCGGGCACGGTGCAGGAAGCCAGTGTCGGCGCCGGCGTCACCGTCACCGAGACCGTCACCGCGACCGGACTGACCAGCGTCTACGAGGAGGTCCTGACCAAGACCGGAGCAGTCGAGACCGGCTACCAGGCGGTCGCACTCAACAGCAGCGGAAGCGCCAGCTTCAGCGTGCACCTCGCGGCCAGCGGCGACACCATCCGCGCCGTCGACAGCAGCACCGCTCCCACCGTCACCGCCAACTCGGCCGCAGTCACCATCACCGATCCGGTCGTCGCCACCCCCACGCCGACGCCGAGCCCGACGATGGCGTTCATCCTGTCGAACGTCGTCCACACCAGCGCCACGCAGGACACCATCACAGTGAGCAAGGCCACGGGGGTGAACCAGACGATCCGTGCCTACGTCGACGGCACATACAAGGGCGTGCTGTGGGACAACGCGCCCGACGGCAAGCCGCTGCAGGGCTTCACCATCAACGACTCCATCCTGACGGTGGGATCCCACGTCCTGAAGCTCACGCTGGACAACTCCAGCCTGAGCACCAGCTACGACTACGACAAGACCACCGGCGGCTCGATCACCCACGTGACCACGGCGGCTGCCGCCTCCGCCGGTCAGCTGCTGCTCACACACGTGCAGTAGGCAGGTCGCTGCACCAGCCTCACGGCTCGAGACGGTTGCCGGTCCACAGGGTCGGCAACCGTCTCAGCCCGTTCCGGCGCTGCACGACAGCACCCGGCAGCAATCGCGCGGGCAGTGCGCGTGCCAACCATCGAAAGCGGTAACAGAGAAGCCGACTTGGTGCATGATGGCGCCATCAAGACGCCGCACTTCGATCGGATCCTCCCCCGCGATGCACCCTGTGCGACCCATGCGCACCTTCCGGCCACGATCGCGGCCCGGCACCCGCGCGCCAAGTGCCTGGCTCGCGGCGGCAGGTCGCCATCGACCGTGCCAGTGATGTCGCAGAGCCCAGGGACCAACATCTCCACGGCCCGGGCCGCGCCCCTCGCGAACTCGGCCGCACCGCCCGCCGGTTGGGAGCGTCAAGACCGCAATCGCGTCATGTCCTCGCCGCAGACCTTCGCCAAGGCGCCGGGCGTGCTGGCGCCGGGCCGCAGGGTCTACGCCATCGGCGACATCCATGGCTGCTCCGAGCGCCTCAGCCTGCTGCATCGCCAGATCGCCCTCGATCTGCGCGATCGACCGGCGGACGACGTCACGCTGATCCACCTCGGCGACTACATCGATCGCGGCCCCGACACCGCCGGCGTGCTCAGCCTGCTCTCGCGGGAGCCGAACTTCCCGGTGACGCGTATCGTGAACCTGATGGGCAACCACGAGGAGATGGCGCTGCAGGCGATCGCCTTCGGCGACCAGAGGCAGGCGCAGACCTGGCTCGCCAACGGCGGCGCCGCGGCACTGGCGAGCTGGGGCGTGCCGCGTCAGGCGCCGCTGCACGAGTGGCCGGAGCTGCTGCCGCGCGAGCACCTGCGCTTCATGAGCCGGCTGTCGCTGCAGTATCGGGTCGACGGCTACCTGTTCGTCCATGCCGGCGTGCGCCCAGGCGTAGCGCTCGACCAGCTCAGCCGACGCGACCTGCTGTGGATCCGCGAGCCGTTCCTGTCGTCGCAGGAGCCGTTCGGCGCCGTCATCGTGCACGGCCATACGCCGATGGCCGATCCGGTGCTGCGCGGCAACCGCATCGGCCTCGACACCGGCGCCGGCCGCGGTGGCCGTCTCACCTGCGCCGTGCTCGAGGCGGACAAGGTCGCGTTCTTCGCAGCCTAGTCCGATCGCTCGCCACGGCAACGATCCTCAGACGCCGCCATCGCATCGGGCCGCCGCACCCGCATCACGCGTGCCGGCAGGCGGCGATGAAAGGCCACCAGTAGCGTATCGCCATCTGCTGGATCGTCTCCTCGGCGTGCAGCTCGCGCCCGTGCACCAGCATCGCCACCACCAGCACCACGCAGCCCAGCGCCCAGCGCCGGAAGCCGCGCGGCGGCCGCCCCGCCAGCTGCACGAACAGCACCGCGCCGATGATCCCGACCGCACCTCCTACGAGCACGTCCGGCACCGTGTGCACGCCGAGATCCACCCGGGAGAAGCCGAACAGCAGCGCCAGCAGCACGGCCACGAGGGCGATCAGCAACAGGTGGCGCGTGGCTCGCGCCGCACTGTGCTCGCTCAGCAGCGCGATCAGGCCGCCATACACCACGGTGGCGCACGCGGTATGGCCGCTCGGACTGCGTATGCCGAGATCGGGCAGCGCCGCGTGGCAGGCATAGAACACGATCTTCAGCGACAGCACGACGCCGAACGTCCCCGGCACCGCCACCAGCCAGCCGATCGCGCCGCGCCACCAGCCCAGCAGCAGCAGCATGACCGCGACGGCGGCGACCAGCGGCAGCACAACCGCCTGATCGGCGAAGTCGGTCAGGAACTTCATGCGCGCGCCGGCCGTGCAGCCTCGGCTGCGGGGGCTACGACCTCGGCGCGGTGCACCGTCAGTGCCACCGGCAGGCGGCGGCCGAGCGCGAGGAATGCAATCAGCGCGAACACGGCGGCGCCCAGTCCGGTCTGGCAGATCAGCGCCGGCAGCGGCGCGGCCGGCAGCCACGGCCGCGCCGCCAGCACGGCGGCGGCCATGCAAGCCGTCGCCAGCGCCGCCGGCCAGAGCAGGCGCATCAGCCACAGCGGCGAGCGACGCAGCCGTCGCGTCACCAGCACCAGGTTCACCGGCGCCAGCAGCAGCGCGGTGGCACCCCAGCACAGCGCCGCATGAGCCGGCGTCTGCGGATGCACCAGCAGCAGCCCGATGATCGGGACCAGCAGCGCCGCGGTCGCGGTGATCAGGTTCATCCAGGTCTTGCCGATGGCGATCCACAGGCTCCCGGCATCGCCGTAGCAGTAGGCGAGCAGGGCGGCGCAGGCGGTGATCCGGGTGCCCTGCGCGGCACCGGACCATTGCGGCCCCATCAGCCCGATCACCAGGTTGTTGGCGGTCAGCGCCACCCCGGCTGCGATCGGCCAGCCGAGCAGCGCCTGGAACTGCGCCGTGTCGCCATAGGCGTCGGCAAGCGCCGCGGGATCGTCCTGCAGCGCCGACAGGCGCGGCAGGGTGATGCGCAGGGTGGAGCCGGACACCACCGTGAGCACCGCATCGAGCAGTCGGAAGCCGACATTGCACACCGCGACCACGCTGTCGGAGGCGATCATGCCGAGCGCGATCACGAACATCCGGTAGCGTCCGGCCAGCATCACCACCGAGAGCAGCTGCGGCCCCGCCACCGGCCACAGGTCGGCCAGTGCCGCGCGATCCAGCCGCGGCCGAACCGGAACCGAGCGCGTCAGCAGCAGCAGCAGGAACACCACCAGCGTGTTGCCGCCCTGCAGGCCCACCATCGACCAGGCACCGGCACCGTGGTGCGCCAGCAGCAGGCCCAGCGCCAGCCCGACCGGTTGGCCGATGAACACGCGCGCCGCGAGCAGCCGGTAGCGGCGCCGCCGCAGCACCAGCCCGGCACCGACGCCGGAGAAGGCGGAGAGCGGCAGCAGCGGCGCCAGTGCCATGGCCAGCCGGCCGATCTGCGGATGACCCGTGGTCGCTGCCAGCACCTGACCGATCAGCACCAGCACGACACCCGCGGCGATGCCGGTCAGCATGGTCAGCGCCACCGCGCTGCCGGCGTGACGCGGCTCCAGCTTTCGCCACTGGATCAATGCGTCGGTCATCATCGAGCCGCCGAAAAGGTCGAGCAGCAGGAAGGCGGCGATCGCCACCGCGCCGACGCCGGCGGCCGCGGGCCCGATGGTGCGGCTGATTGCAAGCAGCGAGAGCAGCGAGAAGATCGCGCCGACGCCGGTTTCCGCAAGCACCCACGAGGGCGAGGTCGCGCCGGGAAGCAGGCGCCTCATTCGGCCGATGCCTGCCGTGGCGTCAGCCGCGGCATGGTCCGGCCGCGACGCCGCTCACGAGACCACTTTGGTGGGACGCACGACGATGGCGCCGCCCGGCCTGCGGGCAAAGGCGCGCAAGGCCGGCTTCTCCACCCCGTTCCACAGCAGCAGCGACAGGGCCAGGGTCAGCAGGAACGTGGTCAACCCGTACAACAGCTTCTGGTGGTACGGCAGCACGTGCAGGCTGCGCCAGATCTTGGATTGTATGGTCTCGACGAAGGCGAAGCTCATGTAGAACGAGTAGGACAGCTCGCCGAACAGGGCCGCACCCGGTATCCAGCCGAGCAGCGAGCCGCCGCCCTGGTAGGCGCGGAGCAGCAGCCCGGCGAGCAGCAGCCACAACCCGTCGATCACCAGCAGTTCGGCACCATCGAACACCAGCGCGCCCACCCCGATGCAGACGAGCGCGGTCAGCAGCGGGATCCAGGCCGGCACCCGCTGCGCCAGCAGCGGCACCAGCGGCACCGTTGCCATCCCGGCGAGGAACTCCGGGTAGAAGCGCAGCAGCCCGCCATCGAATGTCAGGGAGAGATGCCAGTGCAGCTCGGCCCGGTGCGCACCGAACTCGGCGAGTGCTGCGAGTGCCAGCAAGCATCCCAGCAGCAGCGGATGGGCATCGCGCAAGCGCGGCCAGAGCAGCGGGAACACCAGGTAGCCGGCCCATTCTGCGCTGATCGACCAGGACGGATAGTTCCACGCCCAGCGGTCGCTGAAGCCCCAGGCGTGAACCAGCGCGAGATGCCGGATCAGCTCGTCGGCACCAAAACGATCCGGCTCGCGCGGCGGTTGTCCGAGCACCATGCCGGACAGGAACAGCGCCATGAACAGCACGATGGTCGCCAGATGCACCGGATAGATCCGGGCCAGCCGCTTGAGCAGGAACAGGCGGGACTGCGCGATCGTGGTGCTGAAGCTGCGGTGCGCGTAGGCCAGCACGATACCGGACAGGATGAAGAAACCATCGACGCCGAGATAGCCTTCGTGCACCAGCCTGCCGGCATGTCCGAGCGTCGGCGCGTAGCGGCTCTGCAGGTTGACGTGGTAGGCGAACACGCCGAGGGCGAACAATGCCCGGCAGCAGGTCAGGTCGACGATCTGTCTCATGACACGTGATCCCGATCGCCCACCGCGTGACCCCTGGTTTACCTAAGCCGCGCCGGATATGACATCCCGCGCTCGCGCGACGCTGAAGCCCGCGCCGCAGGCCGTGCGGCCTGTTCTTCGGCCTTCGCACGATCCGCGGCAACAGACTTGTCCATCGAGGAGAGCATTTCATGAATAAGAGCGGCAGAGTCCTCGCCCCAGCGCCATGCAGGCCCTCCCTGCTCGCGGCTGCGATCCTGTGCGGCATCGTCTTGACCGCCGCATCGCCCACCGAGGCCGCCGCGCCTCAGGGCGCTTCCAACGCGCCGACGATCACCTCTCCAGTACCGATGAACTCGACCGACCATTACGTTGGCGGCAAGTACGACAAGACCGGAACCTACATCCCGCCACATTACCAGCCGGTCGCGAAGCCGCCGTTCCATGGCTACTTCTTCAAGAAGGACAAGGCGGGCATCGACATAAACCCGAACCAGAGCCAGAACCAGAAGCCGAACTGACGGCTCGAGCTCGCGAACGCGTGCCCGCTCAGGCCAGGGCACCCGGCCGTTGCGCAAGCAGCAGATCCGACGCCGCCCTAGGCGCTGCGCGAGCCGCGTCGCCCTCCCTCGCCTCGGCGGCACCGCGGGCGAACACCGCCGACATCCAGGCAAACAGGATGCTGGCGGTCGCGGCGATCAGGGTGTTGTCGGTGATCGACTGCAGCGCGAAGCAGAACATCACCAGCCGGACGATGATCCGGTCGGAGCGCTGCATCATCCTGCTCCAGCGCCAGGTCCACAGCGTCAGGAAGGTCATGACCAGCGCGATGCCGAGGTAGCCGCCCTCGACACCGATGCGCAGATACTCGTTGTGTGCCGCCGTGGTGCCCAGCAGGTGCGCCGTCAGGCTGTCGGGATCGATGATCATCTTGCCCGCGCCCAGACCCCAGCCGAACAGGCGGGACTGCGCGAAGGCGGCTTCGAAGAACGGCCAGATGACGTCGCGTCCGCTCAGACCCTCCGCGTTGCCGGAAAGCACGGTGAGCAGCCTTATGCTGTTGGACGTAGCGGCGATGGCGAGCATGATCGGCAACGCGAGCAGCCCGAGGATCATCGGCAGCACGCGTTTGCGCAGGGTGAAGCTGTCCGAGCGGATGGCGATGAAGGCGAGGCCGACGACGATGACCGCGCAGGCCAGCGGTGAGCGGGCCCCCGATCCGATCAGGATCAAGACGTTCAGTACCAGCAGATAGAGATAGCGGTTGCGGCCTTTGCGGTAGAGTTCGACCAGGCAAGCGTACATCGCCGTCATCGCGTAGCCGCCCAGGAACGCCGGATGCGTCGAGCCGCTGAGGCGGTAGGAGTTGCCCTCGTCCAGGTTCAGGAACGGCCGGATGTGGGCGATGTCCAGCATCGCGCCGAACACCAGGATCAGGGTCGGCACCCAGATGGTGGCCTCGATGATCGCGGCGCACCAGCGACGCGAAAGCCGGCTGAAGGAGAACGCGAACGGCGCTCCCGAGCCGATCAGGGAGCGCACGCTGTCGCCCATGGTCAGACCCGGGTAGAAGCCGTGCCCGAGCCCCACGAAGAATATGAGCAGGAAGGCGAAGGCCGGATTTACCAGGTCGAGCACCGCGCCGAAGCGCAGGATGCAGACGGCGACCAGCCCGACACCGGCCACCTTGACCAGTGCCGTAACGGTCGCCGCCGAATTGGGCAGGATGTTAAGCATCCACATCTCGGGCGTGGAGCCGGCGATCAGCAGCCAGAGCGTGCTGGCCGCCACCGGGAGCCGCAGCACCGGCACGCTGATGCAGCCGAGGATACCCAGGGCGATCATCAGCATCATCTGCTTGGCGCCCATGCAGGCGGCGCCGATGTAGAGCGCGAAGAAGCCGATCCCGACCCAGAGCGGAAGATTGGAGGAGCGGGTCTCGCCGAACCTGCGCAAGCGGTCGGGTATCAGGGTCGCCATGCTCACCGGCGGTGCGCCCTCAATGCTGGTAGTACGGCGCGTAGCGGGAATGGTACGCCTCGGCATCGGTGTGGCCGGACCGCGCATGTGCGCGCATGTTCACCCGCGTCAGCGCGGCCCCCACAACGTTGGCTCCAGCATCCTGCAGCATCTCGTAGCAGTGCTTGGCGACCGCTCGCGGCGTGGTCTGCCAGCGCACGCAGAGCAGCGTGGACTCGGCGAGGCTGGCGACGATGCGGGCGTCGGTCATCGCGATCACCGGCGGCAGGTCGAGCACGACCAGGTCGTAATCTCGACGCAAGCGCTCCAGCAGCATGACCATGTTCTCGGACATGAACAGGGAATGCGAGTTGCTTCGGCCGCCGACGCCGGCCGGGATGTAGTCGAAGCTGGTCAGCTTGTCGGTGTGGATCACGTCCTCCAGTGGCGCGGTGCCGCTGAGGAACTCCAGCAGGCCGGTCTTCTCCTTGATGCCCATCAGCTTGGCGAAGCTCGGCTTGCGGGTGTCGCACTCGACGACCACGATCCGCTCGCCAGCGAGACTGGCGGAGCGGCCCAGGCAGATCGAGGTGGTGGTCTTGCCTTCGCCCGGGCGTGCCGCAGCGACCGCGACGACCTTCGGCCGGCTGGCGCCGAGCCAGAGCGCTGCGCGCAGCGATCGCACCTGTTCCGCGCCGAGGGAGAATGGCTTCTGCACCAGATACTCCTCCATTCCCGACACGCCTTCTTTGTCGTGGTCGATCTGCGGGATCTGCGCGAGGCAGTTCAGGCCGAGCACGGAACGGATGTCATGGCCGCTGCGGAACTTGCTCTGCGTCAGCTCGAGCAGGTAGACCAGCAGGAAGCCGATGCACAGGCCGAGCAGCGTCGACGCCGCCACCAGCACCTTGGTCTTCGGATAGGAGGGCTCGGGAGGCGGCAGGGAACTGGACACCACGCGAGCGTCCGAGGTCTCGATGGCCGCCTGTTGCTGCAGCCGCTGCATCGAACCGAGCACGGTCTGCAGCAGGTTGCGCGAGGCATCCGCTTCACGCTGCATCGCCTCCAGCGGGATCTCCGCCTGGCCGGCGGTGGCGACGCGCCCACGCGCCTCCTGCAGCTGCTCTTGCAGCCCGGTGACTTTGGCACGCGCGGAACGCACAGCCGCGTCCGAAGCCGCCATCACCTGGCCGGTCTCGGCGTTGACCTCGCTGGAGAGCACACCGAGCTGCTGGCGCATCGAGATGACGGTGGGATGGTTCGGCCCAAGATGCGCGAGCAGGGACTGCAGCGGCGGGGAGAGGGAGGCGCGCGGCGCGCGCAGCGCCACCACGCTGGGCGAGACCGCAGCCTGCGCCGAGCTTCCGAACTTGCCGTGCGCGGCGCTGACCTGGCCCTCGGCCTGGGCCAGCTCGTTGCGCGCCTCTACCAGGTTGTCGCTGAGGCGGCTGACCTCCTCGGTGACCAGGTTGGCGGCGACGCCCTGGGTCAGGCCCTGCTGGCTGCGATACTGGGCGATCTTGTTGTCGTTCGCCTGGACCTGGTTCTGCAGCTCGTGCGCTTGGCCCTCGAGCCACTTGTTGGCGTTGCGCACCGCGTCGAACTTCAGCTGCAGCTGGTCGGCGATGTACATGTTGGCGAGCTCGTTTGCCACGTCGGACGCTAGGGTGCGGCTACGCGAGGTGAACGACACGTCGATGACGTGCGACAGCCGCACCGACTGGGCGGTTATCGCGCTCTGCACGGCCATCACCACCGAGTGCCGGACGTCCTCGGCGGTCGGGGGGCGACCGGCGTTGACCTCCAGCGCGTCTGCCGCTGCCGGGAAGATCGGCCGGATCAGAAACGCGAGGCCGCCGCGGATGCCGCCGACGATGCCGTCGGTGATCGCGGCGAAGTCGCTCTTGGGCCGCAGCGTGTAGTTGAATTCCGGATTCTGTTCGAGATCGAAACGCTCGACGACCCGTTCTGCCGAACGCAGGTTCTGGATCACCTGCACCTGGGTGCTGATGACCTCGTCGGTGGTGGTGTCGCGGCTCAGGATGCTCTGCAGTTCCTGCTGGTTGTACTGCGCCGGCTCGTAGATCACGGTGGCGTCGGCGGTATAGAGCGGGGTGATTTGCTTGAGGGCAGCCCAGGTGATCGCCGGCACCAGGAGCAGGCAGAGCACCAGAACCCACTTGTGGCGCCACAGGCTCCAGGCGGCGTTCGACAGCATCTGTGCAGCCGCGTCACGCGGCGTCGGCTCGGCGTTGGCGCCACGAAACGATCGCTCAGAGCCCGATCCGGGCGTGCTGCCCGGCGCCACGTTCAACATTCCTCGGCCTCCTTCAAATGCAAGCGAACGACCGCCAGCTTCCCGGAACCATTTCCCAGGAAACTAACAGAATGTTACTCTACCGCTCCATGCACAAGCTTCACGCTCACGTCGTGTCACGCAAACCTGCTTAAAGTGGATGTTAAACCATTGCCAGTGCCTGTGCACCGTCTTTATGATTAACAAGATGCGCTTCCCGCGTCGCGAGCTCCGGCCGCGAGCGAGCTGGCGCGGCTCCACGTTCCCGATCCAGCCAGAATTCTCCCGTTCGGAGTAGCCATGCAAAGAGCTTCTTCCGGGCCCGGGCCCGTAGCTGTGGCCGACGTGCCACGCCTCCATGCGATGTCGGCACCGGTGCGCGCCCGGACGCGCCTGACCGATCTGGACCGTGCCAAGGGCATCGCCATCCTGCTGGTCGTGTTCGGTCACCTGGTGCCGCAGGAAGACCCGGCCGGGGTCACCTGGTACGAGCCGCTGCGCATCGCCATCTACCTGTTCCACATGCCGCTGTTCATGTACCTCAGCGGCTACGTCGCCTTCTGGTCGGGTGCCGCGAAGCTACGTTCCGCCAGCTGGCCCACCCTGGTGCTGCGCCGCGCCAAGCGCCTCCTGGTGCCGTTCTTCGGCTTCGGCTGCGCCATCCTGGCCGCCAAGCTGGTTGCCGCCCACGTCATGCACGTCGACAACGTGCCCGCAGGTCTCGGCGACGGTCTCGACAGCCTGCTGCTGCACACCGCGCGCAGCCCAGCCATGTCGGTGTGGTATATCGGCGTGCTGTTCATCTACGTGATCTCGACGCCGCTGCTGCTCCGCCTGCCTCGCCTGCATCAGGTGCCGGCCGAGCTGCAGCTGATGCTGATCGCCATCGTGCTCTACCTGATACAGGCCCCTCCGGTGCTCTACATGGACCGGGTCTGCCGCTTCTTCGTCTTCTTCGTCGCCGGTGGAGTGGCCGCACGTGCGGGTGCCAAGTGGTGGGCGATCCTCGATCAGTGGTATCTGCCGGCCCTGCTGGCCCTGCTGGCGGTCGTGAGCTTCGCCGCCAGCGGCGGCGGCGGCGTCGTCCACTTCAACTGGAAGACCGATGCCGCCGACCACTTCCCGTACAAGACCTACATGTTGGCGTCTGGATTGCTGTCGATGGTGGCGTTCCACGGGCTGGCACGCAGCCAGTTCGTCGCGCGCCGGGATTGGCTGGTGTTCCTGGGCACCATGTCGTTCGCGATCTACCTGCTGAACACCATCTGCCTCGGTCTGACCAAGGGCATCCTGCTCAAGTTCCTGTCCTGGAACGCGCATGATTTCCCTCTGATCGCGAGCGTGATGATGGTGGCCGGCGTGGTCGGGCCGATCCTGATCAAGCGCTACCTGCTGCGTCACGTTCCGGCGTTGGACCGGATCACGGACTGAAGCGCTGCCGCAACAGCAGCTTGAAGATCGGCGGGTTGTCCACCAGGTAGCGGCGCACCAGCCGTCTCGGATCGGACAGCATGCGGTGCAGCCACTCGATCCCGAGCCGCTGCATGAAGCCGGGCGCACGCGGCACCGCGCCGGCCACGAACTCGAGGCTGGCGCCGATGCACAGGCCGATGCCGCGCGCTCCACCGGTGGCCGCGATCGCCGCCGCCAGCCGCTCCTGTCGCGGCGAGCCGACGGCGAGGAACACCAGCCGCGCCGGATGATCGAGCACGAACTGAACGGCGCGCCTCAGCTCCGCAGGGTCGCGATCGAACCCCATCGGCGGGTCATAATGCGCCGGCGGCGCCATGCCGGTGCGGGCAATCAGGGCCGGGAGGTGCGATGCCCGCAGGCCGATAATGGTCACGCACTCGCCGGGGCGGAGATGGTCGGACAGCAGCCGTGCGGTGAGATCGCTGCCGGTGGTGACCGAGGGCGCGCGCAGGCCGATGATGCGCGCCGCACGCGCCACCACCCGGCTGTCCAGCAGGCAGAGCATCGCCTGGCGGTACAGCGGCAGCAGCGAGGGATCCCGCGAGAGCCGCACCAGGTGGTCCGCGTTCGGTGTCACCACGTATGCGAACGCTGCGTCGGCGGAACGGCTCGAGATCAGCCGCGCCGCGGCATCAACGTCGAGATCGGCGAAGTCGAGGCCGAGCAGCCGGCATCGCGCCGCCTCCGCAGCCCGGCTCACGATGCGCCGTGCTTGGTTGTCATCGCCCCGCGCCCTCCTTCTGCCGCCATTTAACACGCTCGGCCTTCATGCTACAGTCCCGCTGCGGTGCTGCAGGAGATTGCGACGAGATGCTGTCGACGCATGGACGACATGCCGGCGGCGTAATCGGTGCGCTGTCCCTGGCCCTGCTGGTTCTGGTCGGGGCGGCGTGGTCGCGCGGCACCGAATATGACGAGAACTACAGCGTGTTCATCGCATCCGGGATGCCGCGCCCGCACTGGCCGTCCGGCACCTTCACGCCGCGCGAGGTGCGCCCGTTCTTCTCCGGCCACAGCACCATGCGCAGCATCGCGGCCGACCTGCGTCGCACCGACGTGCACCCGCCGCTGTATTTCTGGTCGGTTGCGGGGTGGCGCGCCCTTTTCGGTGTCGGACTGTTCCGCTCACGCCTGTTTTCTGTGCTGTGCAGCGTCGTGGCGCTCGGCGGCGTCGCGGTGCTGGCTGACCTGACAGGGCTGCCGCCAGTGGCCTCGGTGCTGCTGACGCTGGGCTGCTACGGCTTTACCTATACCGGCTGCATCGCGCGCGGCTTCGCCCTCGCACAGCTCTGCATGGTCTGGGGCACGGTGCTGATCGTGCTCGCCGCGCGCGCACGGCGGGCCGGCCGCGCTGCCGCGACGGCGTTCGCCGCCGGCGTGCTGCTCGGGCTCGCCAGCTTCTCGAACTACCTCGCGGCTTTCGGCGGTGCCGCGGCCCTGCTGTGGCTGCTGCTGGCCCGGACGCTTCCGGTGACACGCTGGCTCGCGGCCGGGCTCGGCTTCGCCTGCATCCTGCCGCTGGACCTGTTCTTTTTCCTGGCGCAGCGCGCCAGCCGGATCGGCCAGTTCCCGCCCTTCTCGCTGCTGCCGAGCCTGATGCGGCTAGGCAAATACGCGAGTGCCAACGTGTTCGGCGGGCTGCCGCTGTACCTCGGGCATCTTGCCGGCCTGATCCTCGGCGCGCTGCTGGTGCTTGCTCTGCTCGGCCTGATCGGGCTGATCGGCCTGCGCTGGCGGAGGATCGGCACCGCGGAGACGCGGGCCCTGCTGCTGCTGGCAACGCTGGGGACACCGGCGGGCCTGCTCCTGCTCGGCTTCGCCTTCAACAATACGCCGATCGAGTTGCGCTACATCGCCTTTGCCACGCCGTTCTTCGCCCTCCTGCTCGCTGGCGCGTTCGCCAGCATGACCGCGCGTGCGGGCTTCGCGGGGCTGCTGGTGCTGCTTTGCGTGCAGGCTCTCTCGCTCGCCGGCCTGATGAGCAGGCCGGAGACGATGCAGCCGCAGGCGCAGGCGGCGCGTGCGGCACGGCAACTTGCCGGCGCCCGCGACGCACTGGTGCTGGTTCCCTTCGGCAACGACGGCGTCGGGGTGCTGGCCGCGTTCGTCAGCGAGTCCCCCGACGCGCTGCGCATCCGGCGCGTCGATCCGGGAGAGTCCGCATCGGCGATCCGGCAGGGGGCCGCGCCGGCATCGCGGGTGGTGCTGGTGCTGCTCGGCCTGGACGGCGACAGCAGGGCCGTGCTCCCGGTGATGCAGCAGGCGTTCGACCAGGACCGCTGCTGGACGCGTGCCGCGGGCGGCTTCGACGTCGTCGCGTTCGATCGCAGCCCTGCCTGCGGCACGCCGGCCACAAGGCCGCTGGCGAAACGCGAGTGAGCTTGACCCGGTGCAGCGCCGGGAGCAAACCCAGAATGATGCCGAAGCTGTTACGATATCAAAATTGGATCATCACCGGCCCTGATCCGGGGCCGACGACGTGGGCAGGATCGCGCCCGGACTCCGGCCGAAGCGGCAGCGCGCGGCGGAACGCTGCGTCATGAGCCAAGGCCGTCCCGTCTTCTCCGTCGTCGTGCCCTGCTTCAACGAGGCGCTCGGCCTGGCGGAGTTCCATCGCCGGCTCAGCGCGGTGATGGACGCGATCGGCCGCAGCTGGGAAGTGGTCTACGTCAATGACGGCAGCATCGACGGGACGCTCGCCTGTGTAGAGTCGATGCGTGGCACCGATCCGCATGTCGGTCTGATCAATCTGTCGCGCAATTTCGGGAAGGAGATCGCACTGACCGCTGGCCTCGACCACGCCCAGGGTCAGGCGATCATCGTGATCGATGCCGACCTGCAGGACCCGCCCGAGATCATTCCCGAGCTGGTAGCGGTCTGGGACACGGGGATCGACATGGTGTACGCGCAGCGCCGCGCGCGCGAGGGCGAGACGTGGCTGAAGAAGGTCACGGCCGACCTGTTCTACCGCCTGATGCAGCGCCTTGGCGGCGTGCGTCTGCCGCGCAACACCGGCGATTTCCGGCTGATGAGCCGGCGCGCGCTGGATGCGCTGCTGCGGCTGCGCGAGCATCACCGTTTCATGAAGGGTCTGTTCGCATGGGTCGGCTTCCCCAGCCAGGCGGTGCTCTACGACCGCGCGCCGCGCCACGCCGGCAGCAGCAGCTGGAACTACTGGCGGCTATGGAACCTCGCCGTCGAGGGCATCACCGGCTTCACCCTGATGCCGCTCAAGATCGCGACCTATCTCGGACTGGCGGTGGCGGTGTTCGCGTTGCTGTTCGGCGGGCAGCTGATCGTCCGCACCATGCTGTTCGGCAACCAGGTGCCGGGCTACCCGAGCCTGATGGCGGTGGTGCTGTTCCTGGGCGGCGTGCAGCTGATGACGCTGGGCGTGATCGGCGAGTATCTCGGCCGTGTCTTCAACGAAACAAAGCAGCGTCCGCTCTACCTGCTGGAGCGCGCCACGACGAGCCGGGTGGCAGAGCGGGCAGGTGCCGATCCCGCCTGATCAGAGACCGAACTTGACGCGAAGCAGCACGATGCTTTCGGAGAACGACCCGTCGAAGTAGTCGTGCTCGATGAACTGGTAGCTCAACGCCGCCTGCAGGTTGCGGTTGATCAGGTAGGTCGCGCCGGCCCCGCCGCCATACTGCTTCTGCGTCAGGTTCGAGCCCTCGTAGGCCGCGTTCTCGAACTGGCCGTTGCCCTCCAGCAGCAGGTCGCGGAACAACTCGTGGTCGACGATCAGGCTCAGCCGATCGTAGGTGTAGCCGGTGACGCTAGCCGTGGTCGCGTCCTCTATGGTTCGGGCGTAACGGGCAGTCACCGTGGTCAGGCCGGTCGGGTTCCAGATCACGTCGGCCTCGCCGATCGGCTCGCCCTTGTTGCCGAACTGGTTGCCGTTGAAGAAGCGTTCCTGATAACCCGCCAGCGCGCGTAGCCGCGTGGCGCCCGTCAGCTGGTAGTCCAGCCCCGCCAGCACGGTGGCACCGGTGGAGTCGACCACGCCTATGTTCAGCTCGGTGGGCCGGATGTAGTGATCGTAATTGCCGTTGACGACGACGATCGCACTGCGGTCCGGCTGGAACTCGTAGCGGGCGATGACGCCGCCCTGCAAGGTGTTGCTGTCGCGCAGGCTCTGGTTGAAGACGCTCAGGTTGTCGAGCGGCACACCGCTGAAGTCACCGTGTGCGAAACGCAGCAGCTGGTAGTCGACGTTCGGCGTGATGGTGAAGCGGCCGAGCGTCGTGCTGTAGCTGACCCTGAAGTCGGTGTCGGAGAAGTTCAGCGGCTTGTCGAGCTGGATTAGCTGGGCGCCGTTGACGCCGATGTCGTAGGGCTCCTCGTTCGCACTCTGGTAGCTGATCGAGCCGGTGAGCTGGTCGCGGCCGATATCCAGGGCGCCGCCGGCAGACGCGTTGTAGTCGGTGTGGCTGAGGCGAGGCACATCCCAGTAGCGGGTATCGTTGATGCCGGCGCTGATACCGAAATTATTTCGTGAGTAATCCGAGTTCAGCGAGACCGAGGCGCCGCTCTGCAGCTCGCTGCTGCCGCGGCCATCGATGGTGCCGCCGACGACGTTGCTGTCGTAGCCGGCCTGCTCGTTGATGCTGGGCCGGATCATGAACGCGCCCTCGCGTATGCCCTGGGCGTCGTAATCCGGACGCAGGCGCGACAGCACCGTGACGCCCGGTTCGTTCGAAGCACCGGGAACGCCCTGCGGGAAGTAGTTGTCGATCGGCAGTCCGGGACCGTAATAGGTGCTCAGCGGCGTCACCGCCCGCGCCGGACCGCCGGCGAGCCAGGATCCGGACAGTGCCAGCACGCCCGCCAGTCCCGCTGCCGCGCGGCTCGCGCACCCCTGGCCCGGCCGGCATGCGTGCTTGGACATCGTCGCGTTTCCCCACGCAGATAGAGCAGCGGGGGTAACAAATTTCCCGTGCGTTGCATAGCAACCGGCCCGGCATGTCGCCCGGCATCGACCCCGCGCGGCATTCTGGTCACACCCCGGTGGATCGTCGCCGCACCCGTCGATCCGGCATTGATGCCGGGTAGCCGATGCACATCCTGCACACACTTTGACCTGAGACAGGCCAATAAGTAATCATATGATCTAACAATGATCTTAAGTAGTGGTGTTTATCCAACGCATGTCTCAATAATAAGCGTTCTGCAGCCAAATTTTGCTTGATCTGCCGCCTTGATCCGGATCGACTTCAGCGTACCGAGGCAACCGATCTGTCGGTGCTGCGCGCAGCCCGAGGACTGAGAGCGAGGGATGAGGATGAAGAACGCGGGCAAGCTGAGGTCGACCTTGATGCTGACGGTGTGCCCGCTCGCCATCGCGATGGGCGGCACGGCGGTCGCTCAGGTCTCACCGGCGCCCGTGCCGCCTGCCCCCACCACAACGAGCGCTTCCGCATCAGCCGGGACGACGACGCCGTCGAGCCGGACCAGCGGTGCCGCGACCGCGGCGGCGGCGAACAGCGGCGAGTCCGTCATCGTCACGGGCACGCGCAGCCTGGGCCGCAAGGCCCGCGACAGCACCAGCCCGATCGACGTCATCAGCGCGACGACCCTGCGCCGCTCCGGTCAGCCCAACCTGACCGACGCGCTGGTGCGCACCGATCCGTCGATCACCGTGAACGCGATGGGCGCCGACACCGCCGACCTCACCGCGGCGATCGTGCTGCGCGGTCTGAACCCGGACGACACGCTGGTGCTGATCGACGGCAAGCGCCGCAACGGCACCGCCAACATCACCGCCGATGCCGGTCCGCAGCAGGGTGCCACGCCGGTCGACCTCAACATGATCCCGGCCGCCGCGATCGACCATATCGAGATCCTGCGCGACGGTGCCGCGGCCCAGTACGGCTCCGACGCGGTCGCCGGCGTGGTCAACATCATCATGAAGAAGACCGATCACGGCACCAGCGGCAACGCCCTGACCGGCGCCAACGCCTATAACGGAGACGGCTGGACGTATCAGGTCAACGCCGACCAGGGCGCCTCGTTCGGCGGCGACGGCTACGTGCACATCGGCGGTCAGATGTATCACACCGATCATTTCACCGCGGCTGCGATCGACGACCGCACCGGCAAGGACGACAACTACATCAACGGATTGCCTGAAGAGACCCGCGAGACCCTGAGCATCGATTTCGGCAAGACGCTGGTCGAGGGCGTGCAGGGCTACGGGCTGATCACCTACGGTCACCGGCATGCCGAGGGTTACGAGAACTACCGCCTGCCGAGTGTGCTGCCGACGGTCTACCCGTATGGCTTCTCCCCTACCGAGACCGACGAGGAGAACCAGTACGCGGCAACGCTCGGCCTGAAGGGCGACGACTTCCTTGGCTTCAACTGGGACGTGAGCACCACCTACGGTGCCGACGAGGTCGCCATCGGCAACAAGGATACCGGCAACCCCAACCTGTTCGAGACCACCGGCTTCACCGAGACGCAGGCGCTGGCGGAAAGCCTGCGCAATGCGCAATGGACCAACAACCTCGACATCTCCAAGCCGATCACCTTCATGAACGTGCCGTTCACCCTGGCACTCGGCGCCGAGCACCGGCTCGAGATGTACAAGATCGGCGCGGGCAATCCGGCCTCCTACCTGCTGGGCGGCACCCAAGGCTTCGCCGGGCTGCTGCCGGCGAACGCCGGCAACTTCAGCCGTGACGTCTACGCCGCCTATATCGACATCGACCTGCATCCGGTGCCGAAGCTGGACGTCGATCTCGCAGGCCGCTTCGAGCACTACACCGATGTCGACAACACCGAGAACGGCAAGCTCTCCAGCCGCTACGACTTCACCCGGCAGATCGCGATACGCGGCACCATCAGCACCGGCTTTCGCGCGCCGACGCTCGCGGAGGAGCATTTCAGCGCGCTCAACGTCTCGCCCACCGGCGCCAGCGGCGACCTCGCGGTCGACTCCGCCGCCGCCGCCTCGCTGGGTGCGGTGCCGCTGAAGCCGGAGCGCTCGACCAATGCCAGCGCCGGCGTCGTGCTGCAGCCGATCAGCAACCTGAGCGTCACCGCCGACATCTACCAGATCAACATCCGCGACCGCATCATCGGCGGCGGCGACATAAACGGCCTGCCGGCGCAGAACGCGATCCTGCTGACCGGCGCTCAGCTCCCGTCGGGGATTCAGTCCAACGACATCTCCGCCTTCTACTTCTCCAACGGCGCCAACACCCGCACCCAGGGTGCCGACATCAACGTAAGCTACTTCACGAACTTCCACGAGTACGGCACGGTGAACTGGACCGCGGGCGTCGACCTGAACCGCACCCGGCTCACCCATCTCGCCAACAGCGCCAACGGGATACCGCTGCTGACCGCGGAGGGCGTCGGCTACATCACCACGGCGTTCCCGCGCAGCAAGATTATCCTCGATGCGTTCTGGAGACTGGGCAAGTGGGACGTCAACGTCCGGCAGACCCGCTACGGCCAGACCACGGACGACCTGCAATACGAGGACCAGGCGCCTGCGGCGCTGCAGTTCTCCAACTCGACCTTCGTCGAGTTCAAGAACTCGCCTCGCTGGCTGACCGACCTCGAGATCGGCTACGCGCTGTCGTCGCACTGGCACGTCGCGGTCGGCGGCAACAACCTGTTCAACATCCTGCCGCGCAAGACGCCGCCCGACGCGTCCTACCTCGGTGTCGAGTACTACGACCAGCTCGCCGGCCAGGTGCCGATCTCGGGCGGGTTCTACTACGGACGGGTCAACTTCACCTTCTGACGCGGTCGCGGGCGGCGCCCCCGGACTGGCGCCGAGGCTGCCGCCTACGTCCCGGTTCAGGCGCCTCAGTAGGGCAGATGCGCCTGGTCGGGATCCATGCTGAAGCGCCACTGGCGTCGCGGGCCACCCATCACGTTGAGATAGTAGAGGTCGAACCCGTGCGGGGCGCCTACCGGATGGTAGCCGCGCGGCACCAGCACCACGTCGCGGTCGCGGATCGCCATGGTCTCGTCCAGGGTGCCGTCCTTGGTGTAGACGCGCTGCAGCGCGAAGCCGGCGCCGCGCGCCAGGCGATGGTAGTAGGTCTCCTCGAGATAGGTCTCGCGCGGGAAGTCGTCGGTGTCGTGCTTGTGCGGCGGGTAGCTCGACCAGTGCCCGCCCGGCGTGACCGCCTCCACCACCAACAGCGTCTCGGCCGCCGCGGTGTCGGGCAGGATGTTGCGGATGAAGCGCGTGTTGGTGCCGCTGCCGCGACTGATCACGCCGGCCTCCTCGGGAGGGATCACCCGCACCGGCAGACCGCCCCCGGCGGGTGCGGCACAGACCGCCAGCTCCGCCGCACCCTGCGCCATGGCGTGCCAGGGGGTGCGCGGCGGCAGGTAGACCGAGGTGGGAGGGCCTTCGAACGGGCTCATGCGCTCACCGAGCAACCCGAGATCGCGGCCGCCGGCGATGATCCGCGCCTGCCCGGAAACCAGCACCAGGCACAGCTCGTTGGCCGCGTCCTCGCCGCCGGTGGACGCACCGGGGAGCAGGTCGCGCACCTCGAAACCGACATACTGCCAGCCCGCGGATCGCGGCGTGATCCGCTGCACGACGCCCTGCGCGTCGGCAGGACGGGCATGCAGCAGCAGGCGCGACATCAGTTCCCGCCCTCCGGCCTCAGCCCGGCGCGTGACAGGCAGCGGCTCAGGTTGCGGTAGCCCATCGCGGCGTAGTGCCGCGGATCGGCGCGTGCAGGGTCCTGCTCGGCCTCGACGACCACCCAGCCGGAATACCCGGCAAGGGCGCGGAAGACGCGGACGAAGTCGATGCTGCCGTCGCCGGGGACGGTGTAGACCCCGGCGATCACGGCGTCGAGGAAGCTGCTGTCCTGCGCATCGGCGTCGGCGCGGACCGCGTCGCGGACGTCCTTGACATGCACGTGGCCGATACGTTCCTGGTGGCGCGCCGCCAGAGCCGCCGGGTCGGCACCGGCCCAGACGGCATGGCCGGTGTCGAGCAGCAGCTGCACCGACGCGCCGGTGCTGTCCAGCAGGAGGTCGATGTCGGCCTCGCTCTGCACCACCGTGCCCATGTGATGGTGGTAGACCAGCCGCACCCCTTCCGCGAGCAACGCGTCGCCGACCTCGGTCAGGCGGTCGCCGAAGGTGGGCCAGTCCTCCACCGCCAGCACGGGCCGTTGCGACAGCGCGGTGCCGCGGTCGGCGTGGATCGCCCCCGTGGTCTCGGCAAACACCATCACCTCGCTGCCGACGGCGCGCAGCAGATCCAGATGCGGCCGCAGATGCCGCAACTCGACTTCCGCGTCGTGCTGCAGCAGTCGCGACGAGTACCAGCCGGAGATGCAGGCAAGTCCGAACGGCGCAAGCGCCGCCAGCAGGGCGTCCGGATGGCGCGGGAACTTGTGGCCGAGCTCGATGCCCTCGAAGCCCGCCTGCCTGGCCTCGGCGAGACAGACCTCCAGCGGGGTTTCGCCGCCGAGTTCGGGCAGGTCGTCGTTCGACCAGCCGATCGGATTGGTGCCGATCCGTATCGCCATCGCTGCCATCCTCCTCCCCGGCATCTCGCGGCCGGGCGCCCAGCCTACTGGACACCCGGCCGTGCGTGCGCGGCAAGGCAGTTGTCGCGCGCTGCCCGCAGCGACGGAAGCAACAATGGCGGGGCGGTGTCGACCGCCAACGGGTGGCGTGGAGCGAGCCGCGTCCGGACCATCGTCCCAAGCGGCCTGTCTCGTCCGGCATCGCGGCGCACGCGGCCGCGCCGTGCCGGAGGCCCGAGTGGCCGAACATCCGCCGACCTTTGCGGCTGCAACTCGCCGCGATCCCCGGCCGCATCCGATGCGGACGAGACCTCAGGTCGCACTGGTGCTTGGTCAGGGTGGCCAGCGGTTCAGCGTCGTGTCACCGAATGCGCCGCCGTCCGTGCGCCCTGGCTCAGCGGCGGTGCCGGCCCTGAACCACCGCCTCGATGTCGAAGCGGCTGAGGCCGAGATCCTGCAGCTCGCGATCGCTGTAGCTCTGCAGCTCGCGGCGGATGCGGGCGCGCTCGGTCAGCTGCTGGCGACGCTGCGCCACCCGGGCGCCGAGGTTGCGAAACAGGCCCTGCGCGGCGAGCGGGGTGCCGAAAGAGGCGAGGGCGTGGCCGTGGGAAGTCGTCATGGATCAATCTCCGTGGAAGAATTGGTGCAACGCAACATGACACCGTCGAACGGGTTTCGCAAGGTATTTGTGCAGTGCACAAAACTGTCACGCGGGATCGGTGCGGCCCTGCCGCAACGGTGTCGCACCCGCCGAGCGGTGCGAGCCTCGCCCGGCTGCGGCGGCACCACGACGGCGCGGGGGTGATGCGGCCCGCAGACCTCCGGAGGTCGCGCAGGATCTCCCGGCGACCTCGCCGCGCATCGACGGCCCCGGCACCGCGGACCCGCTGAAGCCTCGTTGACAAGCTTTTCCTCGACTGGAATAGAAAATCCACCCGCGAGCCAGCGAAGCCCCTGCGTCTCGCCAACTCGGGAACATGCAATGGTCGGTTTCGCCGTGCTCGGCTGTGGGCGGATCGGTCGCATGCACGCCAACAACCTCGCGCACCGGCCTGACGCCGAACTGATCTGCGTCTACGACGTGCAGACGGAATATGCGGCCCAGGTGGCAGCGGCGCTGGACGTGCGGCAGGCGGATTCCGTCGATCACGCGCTGGCGGATCCGGCGGTCGAGGCGGTGCTGATCGCCAGCTCCACCGACACCCACGTCGAGCTGATCATCGCCTCGATCCGCGCCGGCAAGGCGGTGCTGTGCGAGAAGCCGATCGACCTCGACCTGGCGCGGGCGGAACGCTGCTGGACCGAGATCGCGCCGCTCGAGCCCACCGTGATGATCGGCTTCAACCGCCGCTTCGATCCTTCCTTCTCGGCGCTGCGTCGACGCGTGCAGTCCGGCGAGATCGGCAGCGTCGAGCAGGTGGTGATCACCAGTCGCGACCCCACACCGCCGCCGCTCGCCTACGTCAAGGTCTCCGGCGGCCTGCTGCGCGACATGACGATCCACGACCTCGACATGGCGCGCTTCCTGGTGGGCGACATCGTCGAGGTCTCGGCGTTCGGCGCCTGCCTGATCAACCCGGCGATCGGCGAGGCCGGCGACATCGACACCGCCATGCTCACCCTGCGTGCCGGGTCCGGCGCGCTGGTGCACATCAACAACAGCCGCCGCTGTGCCTACGGCTACGACCAGCGCCTGGAAGTGTTCGGCCAGAAGGGCATGCTGATCGCCGGCAACCGGCACGAGACCAGCGTGCAGGCCTACGTCGCCGACCATGCCGGAGCGGCCGATCCGGTGCTCAACTTCTTCGTGCAGCGCTACGTCGACGCCTATATCGGCGAGATCGCGCACCTGATCGACTGCGTGCGCACCGGCAGCGCGCCGACCTCGGACTTCCAGGACGGGCTGCAGGCGATGCGACTCGCCGACGCCGCGAGCGAGAGCCTGCGCCAGGGGCGCCCGGTGCGCCTGGACTGAGCGTCCGCGCCCGTCGCCGATACACCACCGCCTACCGTGTTGGCCTGCAGCACGGCGTCGAGGTAGAGCAGCCGATCCGCCGGTTGATCGCGGCCGCATCCGTCCGGAGTTCCCGATGCACCACCCGGCGATGATCGATCCGCTCTACGCCGTGTCAGGGTTCGCGGTGGGATTGCTGGTCGGGCTGACCGGGGTCGGCGGCGGCTCGCTGATGACGCCGCTGCTGGTGCTGCTGTTCGGAGTGCACCCCGCGACCGCGGTCGGCACCGACCTGCTGTACGCCGCCTGCACCAAGACGGTCGGCACGCTGGTGCACGGCGCCAAGAACACGGTCGAGTGGCGGGTGGTCGGCTGGCTGGCGAGCGGCAGCCTGCCGGCGGCGGCACTGACCCTGTACGGCCTGGTCCGGCTCGGCGCGCCAAGCGACTCGGTGTCGCGGCTGATCACGGTCGCGCTCGGCACGGCCCTGCTGCTGACCGCGCTAAGCCTGGCCTTCCGCGGCTCGATCCGGCGCTGGGCGGCGCGCGGCGAGCACCGTGCGGCTCCGGGGCGGGCGCGGGTGCTGACGGTGCTGACCGGCATCGTGCTCGGGGCGGTGGTCTCGGTCTCCTCGGTGGGCGCCGGCGCGATCGGCGTGACCGTGCTGATCCTGCTCTACCCGCAGCTGCCGATCTCGCGCATCGTCGGATCCGACATCGCCCACGCGGTGCCGCTCGCCCTGCTGGCCGGCCTCGGCCACTGGTGGATCGGTGCGGTGAACTGGCACTTGTTCACGTCGCTGATCTCGGGCTCGATCCCCGGCATCGTCGCTGGCAGCCTGATCGCGGCGAGGGTGTCGGATCGCGTGCTGACGCCGGCACTGGCCGCGGTCCTGCTCCTGGTGGGCTGCAAGCTGCTGTTCTGAGAAGGCGCACGGAGCGGACGGATGTCGGACCAAGCCGGCGGCAACTCGCCGCATCTCGACGAGGTGGAACAGCAGCAGGCGCGCGACAACGCCAGCATGGGTCCGCTGGTGATCCACGAGATCGTGCGCGAGCAGGGCGAGCTGGAGCTGGAGCGGTCGTTCAGCGGCCTGGCCTGGTCGGCGGTCGCCGCGGGCCTGTCGATCGGCTTCTCCTTCGTGGCCCAGGCCTACCTGCAGGCCGGCCTGCCGCAGGCAGGCTGGAGCCGGCTGGTCGACGGCTTCGGCTACAGCCTCGGCTTCCTGATCGTCATCCTGGGCCAGCAGCAGCTCTTCACCGAGACCACCCTGACCGCGCTGATCCCGGTCCTGACCCGGCGCGATCCGCACACCCTGCTGCGCACCATGCGGGTCTGGGTCATCGTGCTGGCCGGCAACCTGATCGGCACCTTCATCTTCAGCAGCGTCATCTCGCGGCAGGGACTGGTCACTCCGGAGGCCCACGCCGCGATGGTCACGCTCGCTGCCCACACCATGTCGCAGCCGTTCTGGCCGACCGTCGGCACCGCCGCGGCCGCCGGCTGGCTGATCGGCCTGATGGTCTGGCTGCTGCCCGGGGCAGGACCATCACGGCCGCTGCTCATCATCCTGCTGACCTACACGGTCGCGATGTGCCAGTTCCCGCACATCGTCGCCGGCTCGGTCGAAGCCGCGTTCTCCGTGCTGTCCGGGCATGCCGCGGTCGGCGACTACCTTGGCCGCTTCTTCCTGCCCACCCTGCTCGGCAACACGATCGGCGGCACCGCCCTGGTCGCGCTGATCAACCACGCCCAGATCGCCGACGAGCTCAAGCGCGGGCGCGCCGCCGGCGACTGACCGGCGCCAGCGTATCCATCAGGCGCTCCGTTGCAGGCTGGCCTCGAACCATTCG